>JBBSKY010000013.1:0-52431 GCA_038255915.1 Acidimicrobiales bacterium
CTCGTAATGCGTAGGTCGAGGGTTCAACTCCCTCCTCGGGCTCTACAGAACCCGGGCCAGACGAGGCGGGCATGACGTCGCGAAACACTAGCGTTGACGCTATGGTTTCGCGACGTGATGAGGGACGACTGGATCGAGGTCGGCGAGGCAGCGGGGCTGCTTGACGTGCAGCCCGGGCGCGTTCGCCAGCTGCTCAGCGCAGGCGACCTCGCGGGGGAGCAGCACTCTGGACGCTGGTGGGTCAGGTTGGATGGCGTGCAGCGCTTGGCGGCGGTGGAGCGGGAGGGCCGGCCGTTTAGCCCACGGACGGCTTGGGCGGTGCTGGCGGGGGTGACCCCGGACCTGTTGGCTTCCGTCCTTGACCGCCGCCAGGCCTGGCGGGTCGATCGCTATGTGGCAGATCTGAGAGCGACCTCGGACGTGGGTCGTCTGCGCCGCCGCGCGCACCTGGTGGTTGGGAGAGCGCATCCAGGGCTGTTGGACGTGGTGAGGGACAGCATGGTGCTCAGCGGTGCGGCGGCGCTGCCGTCCAACCTGCCGGATCGGCTGGTCAACGATGACCGGGTCGAGGGTTACCTTCACCAGGCCGCATGGAGGTCGTTGCAAGCCGACGTACCGGTGTCGATCGAGGGGCGCCCGAACCTGTTCGTCCGTCTCGTCGAGGACGAGGTGTGGCCCTTTCCGGACGACGTCCCCCTTGCACCCGTCATCGTCGGAGCTGTCGATCTGCTGGAGCACGCCGATGGCAGATCGAGGCGTGCCGGCCGGGCCGCCTTGAAGTGGAGCCTGGGTGCGTCGGGGGCGGGGCGGTGATCGAGCTGCCCGGCGACGACGTCGACGGCCAGGTCTGGCGTCTGGTCTGCCTTATGGCCAACGAGTTCAGGGGGTCATGGGCGCTCATCGGGGCCCGCATGGTCGAGCTGCACGGGCTCGCGGCCGGCCGCACCGCGCCGCGGCGGTCCGCTGACGTCGATGCCCTGTGCGAGGCCAAGGCCATGGGAAGCCGCCCCCGGGACCTGGTGGCATGGCTGACCGCTCGCGGCTTCGAGTCGGACGGCGTCTCGCCTGACGGGATCGGCCATCGCTACCGACGCGAAGACGTGTTCATCGATGTTCTCGCCCCGGACCGCCTCGGGGCACGCGCCAGCCTGGCGGATGGACCCTGACACTCGGCTTCGGCGAGGCGAACCTCGACGACGGCCACGTCTGGCCGACCTGCTACGCCGTGACGTCGCTGACCGCCGCCGACGAGGCCAAGGTTGGCGTGCTCGTGAAACAGGCGGCGCGCTAGGTGCCCGCGAAGCGGTCAGCGATCAGGTCAGCGACGGCGACAAGCCCGCAGGAGGTCATGTGACCTACTTATCCGCAGAGCTGGCCTTCGCCGTCCCGGTACTGGGCCTGGGTGACGTCGTTGGCGACGCGCCCGTCGAGGAAGGTGCGCTGGCGCTTGGTGAGGTAGATCGTGCACGCCCCGTTCCTCTGGGTGTCCTGGCCGTTGGCCTTCACCTCCACCCACTTGGTCGAGTAGAGGGTGACCCGGATCTCGGTGGCGGTGAAGGTGGGCCAGATCATGATCCCGTAGGGCGACGGGTTCTTGATGACGAGGTCGGGGTTGGGGAAGCCGAGGGTCGCCTCACGCCCCTTCGGGTAGCGGCTGATGGCCAGGCTGTGGCTCTGGTACTCGCCGAAGTCCAGTCCGGCGAACCAGGCGGCGTTGAACAGGGTGGTGGCGAACTGGCTGACCCCGCCGCCCACGTCTTTGGCGAAGCGGCCCTCCTCGATCACCTTGTCGACCACGAAGCCCTTCTCGATGGTGCGCTCACCGACGAACCCGTTCACGGAGAACGACCCGCCGGGGGGGATGATCTGGCCCCGCACCAGCTCGGCCATCCGCTGGATGTTCGCCACCCTCGGCTGGCAACACGGGTGCTTGGTGGCGAAGGAGGACACCTCCTCCTTGACACCGAGGGTGGCAGCCTGCTCGTTGGACAGCTTCGGCTGCTTGTCGGCAACGGTCAGGACGACGGGCCCGTCGGGGCGCTGGAGGATGGCGCTGGCGACCGTCTTGCCGGCCTCGGGGCCGCAGCAGGGCCGCCCGGCGGCGCCGGGCACCAGGGTGATCGCCTTGTCGACTCCGATCTTGAAGGTGGGTTCGACCGGCTGGGTGCCAGCCTTGCTGAGTGCCTTCTCGGCGGCGGCGGCGGCCGCCGCCTCGTCGACCCGGAGCTCGAGCTGAGTGGGCCCGGGGGTGGAGGTCAGCAGGCTGCGGAGCGTTTGCGGCGACAACGAGCTGCTGGTGCCTTCGGCCGCGAGGGGTAGCGGCTTGGCGACGAGCGCCTCGGCCCGCTCGGCCAGGGCGTCGGCGTCCGCCTTGTCGAACCGGGGGCCAAGCCCGCCTCGGCGGGCCTTGACGCTGATCGGGGTGCCCCGGTTGGCTGCCTGGCGGAGGTCGTCGGCCAGCAGGCCGGCGTCGATGCCCTGGCCGGCCTTGCCGGCCACGCCGACGAACTTGCCCTTGTTGTCCAGCTGAATGGCCGCTTCGACCGGGGGGTCGCCACCTTTGGCGCCCTTGTCCGCCACCAGCCGGTCGACCGCACCCCGGTCGACCGAGAACGCCAGATCGCTGCGGCGGGTGGCGCCGAAGGATCTGAGCCACGACCACCAGCGGCCCGGCAGTGACCCGGAGCGGCCGACGGCCAGGGTGCGCTCGGCGGTGGCGCCGGGGTCGACCCGCACGCCGATCGAGCCGGCGTCGGTGGTGAACCCGGTGTCGTCCTGGTCGGCGACCAGCACCTCGGTGGTGGCGTAGCGCTGAGCGACCTGCTGCAGGACATCGGCCAGCTCCCCCTTGGAGGCCGACGAGACGTTGCGACCGCCGACACTCACGTTGCGGGTGACCTTGCCGGTGTGCGCCGCCTGGTCGGCGGCGAAGGCCACGCCTGAGAGGAGCAGGGCGAGGCCGATCGCCGCGCCGACGACGAGCACCGCGACCTGAGGGTCCCGCAGCCGCTGGACGACAGTCAGGCGCTCACCGACGCCTGCCGCGTCGGGCACAGGATCGCGCTGGTGCGTGCCAGATCCGGAGTCGCCTTCTTCACCTGTGGCCGCGGTCACCTCGTCGCCGACGGGAGAGGTGTCTTGTCGGTCCTGACCACATGACCTGTCTACGTCGCGTTGAGGGAGAAATGGCGGCAGGTCCGTTTGGTCGCGGACCCGCTGGCCTTGATCCCGAGCGTGCGAACCGGCAGGCGACCGGCGAAGGCCAGGTCTTCGCCTCGTCCTGCGAGGTCGATCGTGGGCGACGAGCGGGGGGTGGAGATGGGCCGGTCGCGGGAGGTGACCTAAGCGGCCAACTTGTCGACCACCCGGGGTATCTTGGTGGTGACCTGTCCAACGGCTCGGGCCGTCTGATGCCGGACGATGGCACCCCGTAGCGATGGGGTGCGCCGATCGAGAGGTTGAGGTTGTCCGGAAGCGAGCAGGCAGCCGAGGGTGGGGGGCGGGGCCAACCTTCCGCTGCCGATGTGCGTGATCTGGCCGGTTACGAGCGGGATCGGGCGGGTGACGAACGGGATCAGGTCGGTGAGGAGCGCGACCTGGCTGGTGACGAGCGGGACGCGGTGAGCGAGGCACGAAGTGAGGCGGGGGAAGCCCGGGACGAGGCCGGCGACGAGCGGGACGTGGTGAGCCACGGACAGGACCGGCTTGGCGAGAGGCGGGATCAAGCCGGTGACCACCGCGACGCTGTCGCCCATCATCGTGATCTCGTCGCGCTGCAGCGCGACGGGGCGGCCAGCGAGCGCGACCGAGCGGGGGATGTGCGGGATCGGGAGGCCGAGCGTTCAGAGGCGGCAGCGGCTTCGGAGGTCACGCCCGCTGCTAGGCGTCACGCGGAGCTGGCCCGGCAACAGGCTGCGTCCGATCGGAGGCGAGCCCTCGAGGATCGCCTTGCCGGCGCAGAGGGACGTGTGCAGTCCGAGACCGATCGTGACACCTCGCGAGCCGACCGCAGAGCAGGCGCAGGCGAACGCAGCCGTGCCGAGCTCGACCGTGACACCGCATTCGTCGATCGCCGGGCAGGAGCCGAGGAACGCTCGCACGCGTTCGACGACCGCGACACCGCCCAGGCCGATCGCATGGCGGGCGCCAGCGAACGCTTCTTCGCCAGAGGAGACCGGCACACCTCGCTCGCTGACCGCGGGGCCTCCGCTACCGACCGCGAGCACTTGTCGTTCGATGACCTCACCGGCGTCTATCGCCGCGGCCCTGGATTCGTGGAGCTCGAACGAGAGATGTCACGAGCACGCCGCGTCAACGAGCCGTTCGTGCTGGCCTTCATCGATGTGGATCACCTCAAGGCCGTGAACGACTCGCACGGTCACGCCGCCGGCGATCGACTGCTCGCCGATGTCGCCGCAGCCTTCCGGGCCACTCTGCGCCCCCACGATCTGATCATCCGCTACGGGGGAGACGAGTTCGTCTGGGCCATCGCCGGTTTGTCGCCAGCTGCTGTCACGTCGCGACTCAAGCTGGTGAACGCACTCCTCGCCCACTCGCACGACCACGGCTCGGTGTCATTCGGGCTGGCAGAGCTTGCACCGTCCGACTCGCCAGAGGGCCTCATCGCTCGGGCAGACGCAGCGCTCTACCGCCAGCGCGACCGCCGGCGAGCTCCTGGCGATTGAAGTCGAGACCAGACGACGGCCACGACGTTTCCGGGGTGGACGGTGCCGTTGAGGACTCCTACCTCGTAGCCGGTGGGCAGGATGTAGGCCAGCATGAGGATCTGCTCGTCGGTGACGCCGGCTGGAACCGGGTGAGTGGCAGTGTCAGCGAAGGGCACCTCCTGGTGAGATTCGTCGAATGGTGAGCCAGCTGGGCGCCGCCTGCTAGAGGCGAACTTCCTCGTGCGGTCTGGGCGTGGTCGGGCGACGTAATGTGGCGATCGTTGCTGAGGAGGTTCACACCAGGTGACACCTCGGTCGTCGGGGACCGCCGAGCGTGATGATCGAGGAGGAGACGACATGGAGAGCGGCCTGGGCGGGTCCGGCGTCTTGACGGAGGAGGAGTGTCTGGCGCTCCTGGCAGCGAACCAGCTGGGCCGGGTGGGTGTCGTCATGGGCGGGCAGCCACTGGTCTTCCCGGTGAACTACGTCTTGGACGGCCGCACGATCGTGTTCCGAACGGGGGTAGGGACGATCCTGGGCGGTGCGTCCTTCGCCATGGTGGCCTTTGAGATAGACGGTTCTGACCCGGTCCGTCGGAGCGGCTGGAGTGTCATGGTCCAGGGGATGGGCCACGACATCACCGACGCCGTCGATGAGCTGTCGGAGCACCTCCAGACCATCGAGGTGTTTCCGTGGGCGCCCGGCTCCAAGCCCCGATTGCTGCGCATCGATCCTCGGGTCATCACGGGACGGCTCTTCAACGGTCCACCTGCCGGGGATCACGCTCAGCCGCCGGCGTAGCAGGACGTCCGTGCCTGGGCGCCCTCCGGCCGATGCAGAGGTGGCGTTCGTCGTCACCGATGCGGGGCACGAGCATCGCAGGCCGTTGTCCTCGACATCGCAGGTCGGGCACGACGAGCCGTCCGGTGCCGCCGAGCTTCGTCCTCGGACGTTCTCCGCCCTATCTCCTGAGCGCCTCGCACCGCCAACCCGTTCCCTGGGGACCCCCGCCACCATCGAAGGAGCACCAACCATGACCGCCACCGACACCGTTCCGGCCGCCACCGACGAGGAGCTTGGCCGTGTCGACCGGTGGTGGCGGGCGGCCAACTACCTGTCGGTCGGGCAGATCTACCTGCTCGACAACCCTCTGGTGGCCAGGCCGCTGGTCGCCGATGACATCAAGCCCAGGCTGCTGGGCCACTGGGGAACGACGCCGGGGCTCAACTTCTTGTACGCCCACCTCAACCGGGTGATCCGGGCTCGTGACCTGAACGTGGTGTTCGTCGCCGGCCCTGGCCATGGCGGGCCGGCCGTGGTGGCGAACGCCTGGCTGGAGGGCACCTACAGCGAGATCTACCCCGACATCACCCCGGAGGCCGAGGGAATGGGGCGGCTGTTCCGGCAGTTCTCCTTTCCCGGTGGCATCCCCAGCCATGCTTCGGCCGAGACTCCGGGGTCGATCAACGAGGGCGGCGAGCTCGGTTACTCGCTGGCCCACGCCTACGGGGCGGCGTTCGACAACCCCGACCTGATCGTGGCCTGCGTCATCGGCGACGGGGAAGCCGAGACCGGGGCGCTGGCCGCCAGCTGGCACTCCAACAAGTTCCTCGACCCCGTCCACGACGGAGCCGTCCTCCCCATCCTCCACCTGAACGGTTACAAGATCGCCAACCCCACCGTCCTCGCCCGCATCCCCGACGAGGAGCTCACCAAGCTCCTCGAGGGCTACGGGCACACCGTCTACCGGGTGGAGGGCGACGACCCGGCGACGATGCACACACAGATGGCGGCGACGCTGGACGCCATTGGCGATCACATCGCCGACATCCAGGCCACCGCCCGGACCGGCGCCACCGTCGAGCGGCCTCGTTGGCCGGTGCTCGTGCTCCGCTCGCCCAAAGGCTGGACGGGGCCGGCCGTGGTCGACGGCGTGGCCGTGGAGGGGACCTGGCGGTCCCATCAGGTGCCCCTCACCGGGGTGCGGTCGAACCCCGAGCACCGCGCCCAGCTGGAACAGTGGCTGCGCAGCTACGGGCCCGACGAGCTGTTCGGGACCGACGGCCGGCTGGCCCCCGACGTAGCCGAGCTGGCCCCGGACGGGCCTCGGCGCATGAGCGCCAACCCGCACGCCAACGGCGGCGCCCTCCTCGCCGACCTGGCCGTGCCCGACTGGCGAGACCACGCCGTCGAGGTCCCCGCACCGGGAAAGACGCGCAGCGAGCCGACCCGCGCCCTGGGGCTGCTGCTGCGCGACGTCATGCGCCTCACCGCCGAGAGCCGGAACTTCCGCATCTTCGGGCCCGACGAGACCGAGTCGAACCGGCTCGGCGCCGTCTACGAGGTGACGGGCAAGGCGTGGCAGGCCGAGGCGTCACCGTCGGACAACCACCTCGCCGCTGACGGGCGGGTGATGGAGGTCCTCAGCGAGCACCTGTGCCAGGGGTGGCTGGAGGGCTACCTCCTCACCGGCCGCCATGGCCTGTTCTCCTGCTACGAGGCATTCATCCACATCGTCGACTCGATGTTCAACCAGCACGCCAAGTGGCTGAAGGTCACTGGTGGCCTGGAGTGGCGGCGATCGGTGGCCTCGCTCAACTACCTGCTCACCTCGCACGTGTGGCGCCAGGACCACAACGGCTTCTCCCACCAGGACCCCGGCTTCATCGACCACGTCGTCAACAAGAAGGCGGGCGTGATCCGCGTCTACCTGCCACCCGACACCAACACCCTGCTGTCCACGGCCGACCACTGCCTGCGCAGCCGCAACTACGTGAACGTGATCGTCGCCGGCAAGCAGCCGTCGCTGGACTGGCTTGGCCCCGAAGCCGCCGCCCTGCACTGCGCCCGGGGCCTCGGGGTGTGGGAGTGGGCCAGCAGCGACGCCGGCCGGGAACCGGACGTCGTGCTGGCCTGCGCCGGCGACGTCCCCACCTTGGAGACCCTGGCGGCGGTCGACCTGCTCCGCCGCCACCTGCCCGACCTGGCCGTCCGGGTGATCAACGTCGTCGACCTGATGCGCCTCGAACCCGACAGTGAGCACCCCCACGGGCTCGCCGACGCCGACTTCGACGCCCTGTTCACCGCCGACAAGCCGGTCATCTTCGCCTACCACGGCTACCCGTCGCTCATCCACCGGCTCACCTACCGGCGCACCAACCACACCAACTTCCACGTCCGCGGCTACAACGAGGAGGGGACCACCACCACACCGTTCGATATCGTGATGCTCAACGACCTCGATCGCTTCCACCTGGTGATGGACGTCATCGACCGCGTCCCCGGCCTGGCCGTACGGGCCGCCGACGTTCGCCAGGTCATGGTCGACGAGCGCCGCCGGGCCCGCACGTGGACCCGCGACCACGGCGAGGACCTTCCCGAGGTCACCGACTGGACCTGGCCCGGCTGATGCGGGTGCTGACCGCCAACGCCGGCTCCAGCACCCTCAAGCTGCGCCTCGTCGCCGCCGACGACAACATCGAGGCGTCGCTCGACGTCGACCCGTGGGATGGCACGGTCGAGCCGGTCGGCCTCGCCGCCTGGCTGGGTGACCTCGGGGACCTCGACGCCGTCGGCCACCGGATCGTCCACGGCGGCAACCGGTTCAGCGGGCCGACGCGCATCGAGGGTGACGTGCTGGGGGGGATCGCTGAGCTCACCACCCTCGCCCCCCTCCATCAACCCCGTGCCCTCGCCGCCATCGAAGCCGTGCGCGCGCAGCTGCCCGGCATCCCTGCCGTTGCCTGCTTCGACACCGCCTTCCACGCCGGCCTGCCCGAGCCGGCCGCCACCTACGCCCTCCCCGCATCGTGGCGGCGAAGGTGGCCGATCCGTCGCTACGGCTTCCACGGCCTCTCCCACGCCTGGGCCAGCCGACGGGCCGCAGCACTGGTCGGACGATCCGTCGATGAGCTGTGCATCGTGTCGTGCCACCTCGGCGCCGGTGCCTCGTTGTGCGCCGTGCTCGGCGGCCGCTCGGTCGACACCACGATGGGCTTCACGCCCCTCGAAGGCCTCGTCATGGCCACCCGCCCCGGTTCGATCGACCCCGGCCTGGTGCTCTGGCTGATGCAGCACGGCGGCCTGTCGATCAACGAGGTCACCCACGGTCTTCAGCACGACGCCGGCCTCGCCGGCCTCACCGGCGGATCAGGCGACATGCGAGACGTCGTCGCCGGCGTCGACCGGGCAGACCCGGGCTCCTGCCTCGCCTTCGCCGTCCACGCCCACCGCCTGCGGCGCGAGATCGCCGCCATGATCGCCGCCCTCGACGGCCTCGACGTCATCGTGTTCACCGGCGGGATCGGCGAGCACCACCCCACGGTGCGGGCCGCCGCCATCGGCGGGCTCGGATTCCTCGGCGTGGCCCTCGACCCCGCCCGCAACGCCACCGCATCAACCGACTGCGACATCAGCGGGCTCGCCAGCACGGCCCGCTGCCTCGTCGTCACCTCCCGGGAGGATCTCGAGATCGCCCGCCAGGTGCGCGAGGCACTGACGGGCTCGACGGGCAGCCACTGACGCATTTTCCGGTCGACGGTGAAGTGGTCGACGAGGTCACGGCGGTCGACCGGGTGACGTCTTCACCTGTTCGGGGTGTGAACGCATCCGAGATCGGTTAGACGTGGGGACATCCCAAAGAACCGGAGGAACCGGCCGTGAGCGTGGCTGCGCAGATGATCGAGACCAACCCGACCAGCACCGGGTACAGCTCGGAGGAGCTTGCCGAGTGCATCGAAGCCTGTTTCGAGTGCGCCCAGGCCTGCACTGCCTGTGCGGATGCCTGCCTGGGCGAGGACATGGTCGCCGAGTTGCGCCGGTGCATCACCACCGACCTCAACTGTGCCGATGTGTGCGCGGCGACGGGTCGGGTCCTGTCGCGCCAGACCTCCTTCGACTCGGCGATGACGGTCGCGGCGTTGACGGCCTGCCGGGAGGCGTGCCGCCTCTGCGCCAGCGAGTGCGAGGGTCACGCTGAGCACATGGAGCACTGCCGGGTATGCGCCAACGCCTGCCAGCGGTGCGAGCAGGCGTGCGCCCGCCTCCTCAAGGGCTGAGGGCCGTCGGGGGCCGGTCCGTCACCCGCAGAGCTGGCCTTCGCCGTCCCGGTGCTGGCCTTCGCCGCCGCCGGCCTCGTTGATACCGAGAGCTGGCCGCAGCCGTCAGGCCGGGCGGGATTGCAGGATCGCCTTGAGCTTAGCGAGGTCCTTGCGGTTCGCCCGTCGCATCGCCGGCTCCATGAGCGGCGCCACGACCTTGGAGAACCCTGCGGGTCGGCCCTGGTTGTGGAGCGTCATGCGGGTCGCGCCGGGCCCGCTCGCCGTCCAGGTGTAGGTGGTCTCCATCGGGAACGGCCCCTCGGCCGTGCGCATGACGAGGCGCTCGCCGGGGACGACGTCGACGAGCTCGTACGTGTAGGTCAGCCGCCGGCCGAGGAACCGGGCGACGAACGCCGCCTTGGCGCCGACCTCGACGGCCGGCTCGGTCTTCCACTCGACCGAGCCGATGTTGTCGTACCACTCGGGTGCGTTCGCCGGATCGGCGGCTAGGCGGCGACGACCTCGCTCGGTCGGTGTATGACGGTTTCGGTGCGGACGTCGACGGTCACGGCGTCGCCGCCTTGCAGGCCTTGGGCGCCTTGGCCGGCAGGACCGCAGCGGTGGCGTAGGCCTCACCGAGGTTGCCGAACATCGGCTTGACCTCGACGTCGGCCTCGTCCGGCACCAACGCCCAAAAGCGCGCACGGTCGGCATCGGTCGGCTTCGGCTCGCCACCGGGCCGGGCGTCCACCTCGGCGCCCACGCCCCTCCAGGCACACAGCCGGACCGGATCGGTCCAGTAGCGCCAAACGATCTCGGGCGGCGCGGCGATGCGCACCGTCTCCTCGACGACGTCGCTCACCTCGATCGGTCCTCCCGCTCGGCCGCCACCTTGAGCCGAGCGAGGCTGTCGGACCAGATCTCCTGCACGAACGCCGCCGCGTCGCGCAGCCCGTCGCGCCGCCAGCGGTAGAGCCGCCGGTTGCCGTCGGGCCGAACGTCGACCAGCCCGGCGTCGGCCAGCACCCGCAGGTGCTGCGACACCGCCGGCCGGCTGATGTCGGGGAAGTGCTGAGCGATCGCCCCTGCGGCGAGCTCGTCGTCCCGGACGAGGCGCAGGATCGCCCGCCGGGTCGGGTCGGCCACCGCCCGCAACGACTCGTCGATCAAGGCTGTGGTCATCCGCTTGCGCACCCTCCTCGTCCGCGACTGTGTAAGCATCATCTTACAGAGATCGGTCACCGGCCGTTGCCCGCAACCCGCCCACGCCCTGAAGCACTCGCCGCTTGGCGTCGTCAGGAGCTGAGCCGGGTGTCCGTCAGATCACACAGGTGGCGGCGGCCCTCGCGGCGGCGGTTCGCCGCTGACGCCTACTTTGGTAGGCTCGTGGTATGACCACCACGAAGCGGAAGGTGTCTGTCTCGCTCGACGAGGATCTCGTCGCCGAGCTCGAGGGCGGGGGCGAGGCGCTGTCGTCCCAGGTGAATGAGGCGGTACGTCTCGAGCTCCAGCGGCGGCGACGCCACCGGCTGCTGGGCGAGATGCTCGACGCCATCGAGGCGGCGCAAGGGCCGGCAGACGAAGAGCTCGTCGCCAAGTACGTGGAGCTCCTCGGGTGAGCCCTGCTCTGGTCCTCGACGCCGAGGCCGTGTCGAGCCTGGCCCGTCCGCGTGGGGCGACGTTCCGGGAGGTGCATGCTGCGCTCGAGGCCGCCAGGCGGATGCAGCGCGACGTGGTCACCCCCGCTGTGGTCCTCGCCGAGCTGTACCGGGGGCCGAGGCGGAACCAGGTCGTGGACGCGTGCCTGAGTCGAGAGACCGGCATCAGGGTGCGAGATACCGACCGGAGCTTTGCCCGCTACGTCGGAGGCGTGCTGGCCGCAGCGGGCGCCGGCTCCGCGGACATGGCTGACGCCCATGTCGTCGCCTCGGCCGTCGAGGCCGGGGGTGGGGTGGTCCTGACCGGCGATGCAGGCGACCTCACCCGCCTCGCCGCCTCCTACCCGAACGTCCACGTAGCGCCATTCTGAATCCGGTGGCGCCAGGGCTGCATCCCATCCCTGAGATGGACTACCTCCTCGTCGACGCCGCCAGCGGCGAGTCGGCCTCGAGGTTCTCCTCGGCGGTAGCCAGCCTCGTGATCACCGGGGGCGCAGCAAGGGGTCGGCCGGGCCTGGTCAACCTGCGCCCATCGGGTCATCCGCTCTCGCCCAACAGGGTGACGGCGCGGTCCCAGGTGGTGGGGTCGGCGGCGGAGAGGAGCCCGCGGGCGGTCTGGGTGGGCAGGTAGGGGGTGCGGTCGGGGCGGCGGACGGTGGCGCCGGCCTCCTCGACCAGGAGGGTGCCGGGGGCGTGGTCCCAGGGGAGGGTCCGCCAGAAGATGAGAAAGTCGATGGCGCCCTCGGCGAGGAGGGGGTAGTCGATGCCGGCGCAGCGGTGGCCGGCGTCCAGGGGTCCGAACCGGGGGCGGTTCCGCTCAACGTTGGCGGCGGTGTCGGGGTCGAAAAAGGACGAGAGCACGGTGCCGCGCAGCCGTTCGAGCGGAGTGGTGGCGGCCGACCGCCGGCGCAGCGCGACGCCGTTGCCGGCGGCGCCGCCGCCCCGCTCGGCGACGTACAGGCGCTGGTCGGCGGGCCGCCAGATCCAGGAGGTGACGGTGCTGCCCTGTTCGACCAGCGCCACCATCACCGCCCAGTCGGGCGACCCGGCCACGAAGTTGGCGGTGCCGTCGAGAGCGTCGAGCAGCCAGGCCCGTTCGCCGTGCAGCGCCTGGAGCAGCGAAGGATCGGCGGCGCAGGCCTCCTCTCCCACCACCGGGACGCCGGGGAACACGTTCCGCAGACGCCGGGTCAGGAGGCGCTCACCCTCCTGGTCGGCGATCGTGACCACCTCGCCGGGCGACTTCTCGTAGATGTCCTCGTCCCGCAGCTTGGTGAACCTCGGCTCGATGGTCGAGGCGCTGACCTCCCGGAGGGCGGCCGCCACCCGCTCCACCACGTCACGCCCCACGGCCCGATCATGACCGGGCGAGCGCGCCAACCCGTCAGGTGCGGCATCATGCGGCCGTGGCGGTGCTGCAGATCCTGGCCGTGGTCGGCTACAGCGGGTTCCTGGTGGCCACCTTCGGCTGGCGGACCGTGCAGACCAAGCGGTCGACCGGCGAGTCCCGGTGGCGGGAGCCGGTGTCGCCCACCGATGCCGTGGGCGAGACGATCTGCCTCGCCGGATGCCTCCTGAGCCTCCTGGCCGCCCCGCTGGCTGTGGCCGGGACGGTGGCGCCGGTGTGGACCGGAGCGGTCATCGCTCGGGCGGCGGCCAGCATGGTCGCCCTGGCCCTCGGCACCAGCCTCGCCATCTGGGCCCAGCGCCACCTGGGAAAGGAGTGGCGGGCGGGGGTCGAGGCCAGCGCGTCGCTGGTCGTCGGCGGCCCGTTCGCCCGGGTCCGGAACCCCTTCTACCTCGGGTGCTTCCTGGCCTCGGCGTCGGTTGTGATCGCAGTGCCGTCGGTGGTGGCGCTGGCCGGCCTGGCCCTGCACGTTGGCGCCGCCGAGATCATCGTCCGCGGTGTCGAGGAACCCCTCCTGGCCGAGGCCCACGGCGACGCCTTCGAGCGCTACACCCGCCGGACCGGTCGGTTCCTGCCCCGCCGCGGAACCTGAGCGGGGTACCGGCGATCCAACGGGGCGATGGGCCACCGTCTGGGATCCGCCCGCCACTCTCGGTAGCGGCCTGTCGTTTTCGCGGGGTTCGGGAAGATTGACGGACGGGAGAAGTGGGCAGGACGGCGCCATGGCCAACGCGATCAAGATGCTTCAGGACGACCACAACTCGGTGCGGATGATCTGCCGGCAGATACCGTCGCTTCCCGGCAGCGATCATGACGAGGAGGAGAAGGCCGCGCTCCAGCTCATCTCGCTGCTCGAGACCCACACCACGCTCGAAGAGGAGCTCGTCTACCCGGTCCTCGCCGACTCGCACCCCGAGCTGATCCAGCACGCCGTGGAGGAGCACGACGAGGCCGCGAGCATCCTGGCCGAGATCAAGAAGGAGCCGACGGGGATGGGGATGCGTGAGGCGGTCAAGCTTCTCGAGGAGGCGGTCGCGAAGCACGTGGCCGAGGAGGAGGAGACCATCTTCCCGGCGCTCACCGAGGCTCTCGGCGTCTCGGGGCTCGAAGATCTGGGCAAGCAGCTGATGGGGCGCCAGCAGGAGCTGATGCAGTCCGCCGCCGACACCACCGACGCCAGCAACACCGCCATGCCCAAGAACGTCTACCCCAAGCTCTGACCCACAGGGGTGGGCCCTGGCAGGCCCCCGCCTCCCGCCGCTGGCGCCCCACTCCCCGGGGCGCCGGCCGTTCTCGTTACGCTCCCTCGGCCATGGCCGGGCCTGCTCCGAGCCCGGCCGCCTCCGGGCTGACCTGGGCGATCTTCGACGGCCAGCCGGTGGACGCCCTGGTCACCACCCGCCACGGCGGGGTGTCCGACGGGCCCTACGCCTCGCTGAACCTCGGGCTGCACGTCGGGGATGAACCCGACCGCGTCCTCGTGAACCGCCGCCGCGCCGCCGCCCTTCTGGGACTCGACCCGCCCGACCTGGTGTTCGCCACCCAGGCTCACGGACGGGGGGTGGCCGTGGTCGACACGGTCCACCGTGGTCGGGGCTCGCTGGCGCTGGAGGATGCGGTCGCCGGCGTCGACGCCCTGGTGACGGCGACGCCGGGTCTGGGCCTGGTGGCCATGGTCGCCGACTGCGTGCCGCTGGTCCTCTACGAACCGGTGGCGCACGTGGTGGCCTGCGTGCACGCCGGCTGGCGGGGGACGGTGGCCCGGGTGGTGGACGCCGCCGTCCTGGCCATGGGATCGCTCGGCGCCCGCCCCGACCGGGTCCTGGCCGGCATCGGCCCGGCCGTGGCCCCCGACCGCTACCAGGTGGGCGGCGAGGTGGCCGAGGCCGTTCGGGCCGGGTTCGGGAGAGGGGCGCCCGACCTGATCTGGCCGGACGGCTCCGGCCGCTGGCACCTCGACCTGGTGGCCGTCAACCACCGCACCCTCATCGAGGCCGGCGTGCCGGAGGCGAGCATCGAGACCTGCGGGGTGGCCACGGGCGAGGGCACCCCCTTCTTCAGCGACCGGGCGACCCGCCCCTGCGGCCGCTTCGCCGCCATCGCCGCCCTGCACCCATGAGCCCGGTGCGGCCGAGGTTGTCGTGGTCGGATCTGCGCCACCGCCGCGTCGGGCTGTGGGGGCTCGGGGTGGAGGGCCAGGCCGGGCTGCGCCGGCTGCGGGCCCTCGACACCGAACCGGTCCTGGTCGACGACCGCCCGACGGCCGGGGCCGGGGCCGCCGGCGCGCTGGCGACCGGTGCCGGCGGGCTCGAGGCGCTGCTGGCCTGCGAGGTGGTGGTCAAGAGCCCGGGGCTGTCCCGCTACCGCGACGACGTCCGCCGTCTGGAGCGGGCCGGCATCCCCGTGGTCGGCGGGCTGGGCCTGTGGCTGGAGGAGGCCGACCCCGGGCGGGTCGTGTGCATCACCGGCACCAAGGGCAAGAGCACGACCACCGCCATCGCCGCCCACCTGCTGGGGGGGCTCGGCCACCGGGCGCTGGCCGGCGGGAACCTCGGCACCCCTCCTTACGACCCGGTGGTCGGCGACGCCTTCGACGTGTGGGTCATCGAGGTGTCCAGCTACCAGGCCACCGACGTCGCCTCCACGCCGCCGGTCACCGCCGTCACCTCGCTGCACCCCGACCACCTGCCCTGGCACCGGCAGCGGGCCGAGACGTACTTCGCCGACAAGCTGTCGCTGTGCCACCAGCCCGGTGCGGAGCTGACCATCGCCAACGGCGACAGCGATCTGCTTCGGGCCCGGCAGGACCAGCTGGGCCCCCGGGTGCGGTGGGTCCACGCCCACGACCAGCCCGGGGCCGGGTGGCCGGCCCGCCTGGGCCTGCTCGGCGACCACAACCGCCGCAACGCGCTGATCGCCCAGGCCTGCCTGGTGGCGCTGGGCATCCCGGGGGCCGACGACGACGAGGCCCTGACCCGGGTCGCCGAGGGCCTCCCGCCCCTCGAGGGCCGGCTGCGCCCGGTCGGCTCGGTGGGTGACGTGCTCTTCGTCGATGACAGCCTCTCCACCAACGTGCTGCCCACGCTGGCTGCCCTCGACGCCTTCCCGGGCCGCCGCATCGCCCTGCTGCTCGGCGGCACCGACCGGGGCATCGACTACGGGCCGCTGGCCGACGGACTCGCCGGGCGCCCCTGGCCGACGCTGGTGCTGGTCACCGACTCCGAGACCGGGCCGGCCATGACCGAGGTCCTCCACGCCCGGCCGCTCGGCCCGCACGTCGAGGTGCGGTCCGCCGGCGAGGTCACCGAGGCGGCCCGGGCCGGCTGGTCGTGGGCCCGGCCGGACGGGGTGGTCCTGCTGTCGCCGGCTGCTCCCAGCTTCGACCGCTACGCCGACTACCGGGCCAAGGGAGCGGCCTTCGCAGCGGCGATGGACGCCTGCCGAGGCACCGCCGGCGTCGACTGACCCGCCTCGGGACCTCGATGGGCTCTCAGATGGAGCGCGGCTCCGCGTGCTCGATGGACAGGATGCGGTCGACCCCGGTCAGATGGAGGGCCTTGCGCACGGGGCGGTTGGGGGAGCGCACCCGGAAGGCCTTGCCGGCCTGATCCGATCGCTGCACGGCCGACAGGAGCATCGAGATGCCCGTCGAGTCGATGAAGCTGAGGCAGCTCAGGTCGACCACGAGATCGGTGGCCCCTTTGCTGAGCGCCGACGTGAGGGCCTGGTCGAGGACGGGCGTGGTGGCCATGTCCAGCTCGCCGTGGAGGTGGAGCACCACCGTCGCTTCAACCAGTTCGCTCGCGACGTGGAAGCCGGTGCGGCGCAGAGCGGAGGCGGCGCGATCGTCTCCTGAGGGGGCGGGCAGATTGAGCAAAGGGGGGACCCCCACGGGAGAACGCCGATCGGCGTGACGGGCACGGGACTTCGACGTCCGGCTGTGGATTCAACCGACGTGGAATCGATTGTCGCGCCCCTCCGACCGCTTTGCCAAGGCTGAGTGACGTTCAGCGAGCTAGCGCAGGACGGTCCGCTCGATCACCTGACGGGCGGTGGTCACCACCCGGTCGAGCACCGCCGCCGGCACGCCCACCAGCACGTTGAGCGGGGGGAAGTCGGGGGCGTGGGGATGGGGCCGGGTGGGGCCGGCCAGGCGCAGCTGGGCCGCCCGCTCGGCCATCTCCTCCATCGCCACCGGCTTCAGGGCCTTGCGGGCCGCCTCGAACAGCCCGTCGGGGCCCTCCTCCTCCTCGACGTGGTGGCGGACGCTCTCGATGACAACGGTCATCTTCGCCCGGAACCGCTCGGCCGTGGCCGGCATCCGCTCGAGCTCGGCCAGCGTGGCCTTGACGGCGTGGTGCTCCTCCAGCGCCTCGAGCACGTCATCCTCGGCCTCGCCCCGCAGCGCCGGGTACAGCGTCTGCTCCTCGATCTCGGCGTGGATGGCCAGCTGCTCCAAGATCAGGTCGCGCAGCCGAGCCAGGTTCTCAACCTCATCGGGCTTGGCCAGGGTGAACTCGGTGAAGAGGGCATCGAGGTTGCGATGGTCGGTGGTCAGCACCGAGATGATGTTCATCACCGTCCCTTACCCACCGATCAGGCGTACTACCGGCCGGCGACGGGTAGGTTGGGAGCTTCCGGAGCTTGTGCCACCCGTCCTTCGACAGAGAGGGATCGTCGGCGCACTTCCCCCTGCAGATGCAGAGGAACAGATGTCCGACCCCACCGAGGCACTCACCGCGAGCCTGCGCGCCCTGTCGCAGTTCCTCCTGGGCGAGGAGACGCCTCGCCAAGGCCTGCGCCGCATCGCCGAGATGGGGGAGACGGCCATCCACGGCGCCGAGGTGACCGGGCTGACGATGATCGACGAGAACGGTCGACCGAAGACCTTCGTCTGCACCGACGACAAGGCGTTCGAGGTCGACCAGCTGCAGTACGACGAGGGTGACGGCCCCTGCCTCACGGCTTACCGGCAAGGCCACATCGTGCGGATCGAGTCGAACCGGACCGAGCGGCGGTGGCCGGCCTTCAGCCGGCGGGCCTGCGAGCGGGGCGTCCTGAGCAGCCTGTCGGTGCCGCTGGTGGTGGACGGCCAGGGGATCGGCGCACTGAACTTCTATGCCCGCCCCGAGGCGGCCTTCACCGATGCCGACGAGAAGATGGGCATAGCCTTCGCCGCGCAGGCGGCGGTGATCGTGGCCAACGCCCAGGCCTACTGGGGAGCCCGCGACCACAGCATGCACCTCGACGAGGCCATGCGGTCGCGGGCCGTCATCGAGCAGGCCAAGGGCATCGTCATGGCCCGGTCGAGCATCGCCGCCGACGAGGCGTTCGACGTGCTGCGGCGGGTCTCCCAGCGGGAGAACCGCAAGCTGCGCGACGTGGCCAGCGATCTCGTGGAGCGCACCCACAGGACCCCGGCCCAGCCCTGAGGCGAGCCGGGATCGCCACCGCCTGCTCACCCGGTAGGGAGGGGGCTGAGGTCAGCCGCCCGAGACGACGGCGAAGGCGTCCGCGCCGGCCGGTGGCAGGGGGTCGTCGAGCGTCTGGAGCCAGCGCTCGGGGAGGTGGACCGGGCGGGGGCCGTTGGTGTGGCCGCGGGGCAGCCGCTCGGCGCCCGGGGGGAGGGCGCAGGCGGGGTCGAGCTCGTCGAGGGTGGCGTCGAGCTCGGCCAGGGTGGATACCTGCCCGAGGCGGCGGCGCCGCTCGCCGCCCACCGGGTAGCCGGTCAGGTACCAGCCCACGTGCTTGCGCACGTCGCGGCAGCCCCCCTCCTCGCCGAGCAGGTCGCAGAGCAGGCGGGCATGGGCCCGGAGCACCTCGACGACGCCGCCGAGCAGAGGCGGCGGGCCTACGGGGCGGCCGGCGAAGGCGTCGGCCAGGTCACCGAACAGCCACGGCCGGCCCAGGCAGCCTCGGCCCACCACCACGCCGTCGCAGCCGGTCTCGGCCATCATCGCCAGGGCGTCGGCCGCCTCCCAGATGTCGCCGTTGCCCAGCACCGGGATCGTGGTCACCGCCGCCTTCAGCTCGGCGATGGACGTCCAGTCCGCCGCCCCGGCGTAGAGCTGCTCGGCCGTGCGGGCGTGGAGGGCGACGGCGGCCGCCCCCTCGGCCTCGGCCACCAGCCCGGCCGGCACCGACGTGCGGTGGGCGTCGTCCAGACCGATCCTCAGCTTGACGGTGATGGGCACCGCCCCGGCTGCCCGCACGGCGGCGGCCACGAGCCGGGCGAACAGCAGGGCGTGGAGGGGGAGGGCCGAGCCGCCGCCCTTGCGGGTCACCTTGGGGGCGGGGCAGCCGAAGTTGAGGTCGACGTGGTCGGCCCCCTGGCCGTCGACCAGGCGCCGCACCGCCTCGCCCACCACGGCCGGGTCGACGCCGTACAGCTGGATGCTGCGGCAGGGCTCGTCGTCGGCGAAGGTGGCCATGCGGGTGCTGCGGGCCGCCGTCCTCCCTCCCCGCGACGCCGTCGGGCCTCCGGCCTCGACCAGCGCCCGGGCGCTCACCATCTCGCTGACGTAGAGGCCGGCGCCGTAGGAGCGGCACAGGCGTCGGTAGGCGGCGTTGGTCACCCCGGCCATGGGGGCCAGGACCACGGGCGGGGCGACAGCGATCGGCCCGATCCTCAGCGCCACCGGGCAAGGCTACGGGGCCACCGGGGCCGAACCGGCCAGTGGACCCGTCTGCCTCCTCACCTCCTCATGAGGGGCGAACCAGGCGCGGCGGTTTTGCCCGGGAGCCGGACGGGGACGTCAGGGACATGAGGAATGGGTCTGGCACTGCTGGCGCGCTCGGTGCGCCGGCCGCCGGCCCGTGAGGGCACCCATGCTTGAGCGCCACGAAGCCAAGCTGGCCGGCGAGCTGGAAGACGTGGCCTGGGTGCGCCACACGGTGGCCGACTGGCTGCGGGACTGGAGCCTGGCTCCGCTGGTCGAAGACGTCGGCCTGGTGGCGAGCGAGCTCACCACCAACGCCATCCTGCACGCCGGAGGGGCCGTCGACGTGGTCCTCGAACGGCGGGGGGCCGGTGTGCGGGTGGTGGTCCACGACCGGCGCCCGGATGTGGTGCCCACCCCGCCCGTCCCGCCGCCCGACCACGCCGCCGCTGAGGGCGACGGCGCCCTCGACCGTCTGGCCGCCTCGCTGTTCGAGCGGACCACCACCGGCCGGGGCCTGCTCCTCGTGCAGGCCTTCTCCGAGGCCTGGGGGGTCGACGTCGACGGAGCCAGCAAGGGGGTCTGGGCCGACGTCGGCACCGGTCGGTCGGACCAGGCCGGGGCCAGCCACCCACCCCCGCCGGGCGGAGCGCCGAAGGCCGAGGCGAACCAGGTCGGGGTCACCGTGCGGCTCCCGGCCCTGCCCGTGCGCCTGGTGCTCCTCAGCGCAGCCAACCTCGACGAGCTGGTGCGCGAGCTGCAGACCACCGACTTCGCGACCTCAGCCCCGACCGACCTGGCCGCGCTCGGAGAGCGGCTGGCCCGGGAGACCTCGGCCCACCGCGAGCCGCTCCGGGCGGCCGCCCGGGGCGCGCTCCAGCGCCGGGAGGCCACGTTCGGGGTATCCCTGGTCGTGGCGCCCGGGCAGGTCGACTCGCTTCGCCAGTTCGTCGCCCTGACCGACGAGGTCGAGCGCTTCTGCCGGGAAGGGGTGCTGCTCAGCGGGGCCCCGACCGCCGAGGTCACCGCCTTCCGGCGCTGGTACGTCGAGGAGGTGGCCCGGCAGGCCGCCGGCGCCCTCCCGGCGCCCTGCCCCTTCTCGGTCTGAGTCTTCGTTCAACCGGTAGGACGCGATTCGCCCCGGAATCCCCTGCGGCCGGTGGCATCGACCTAGGGTGGCGCCCGCAGGGCCTGGCCTTGCGCTGTCGTGGCACCAGGCCCGGCCTCGCGGCCCGGTCGGCTTGCGGTGGCGTCGGCCTTGCCGCGGCCAAAGTGGCAGGCAGCCCCCTCCGAAGGGGTATGCTGAGCCGTTCCCCCCGTGCATCGGGTCGGGGCGCGCTTCGGCGCCTGCTCCCTCCCGGTCCACCGCAGGGAACCCGAACCTTGTTTTCGCCCTGAAGTTGCACGTGCGCCAAGTAGAAGACGTGGAGGACGAGTGGCCAAGAATGATGTCAGGCCCGGTCGTGGTGATCGAGGGATCGAGGCTGACGCCGTCGGCATCTACCTCGACGGCGTGGGCCGGTGGGCGCTGCTGACCAAGGCCGACGAGGCAAGGCTCGGCGCCCTCATCGAGAAGGCCGCCCAGGCCCGCCAGCTGCTGGCCGGCGGCACCACGCTGACCGCGGCCCAGAAGCGGGGGGCGCGGGCCGAGGTCATCGCTGGCGAGCGGGCCACCGAGGAGTTCGTCCACGCCAACCTGCGGCTGGTGGTCTCCATCGCCCGGCGCTACCAGTCGTCCGGCCTGCCCCTGGCCGACCTCATCCAGGAGGGCAACCTCGGGCTCATCCACGCTGTCGAGAAGTTCGACTGGCGCAAGGGCTTCAAGTTCTCCACCTACGCCACGTGGTGGGTCAAGCAGGCCATCACCCGGGGCATCGCCAACTCGGGCCGGGTCATCCGCCTCCCGGTCCACGCCGGCGACGTGGTCAGCACGGTCGGCAAGGTCCGGGGCCGGCTCGAGGTCGAGCTGCGCCGCAAGCCCACCGCGGCCGAGGTGGCGGCCGCCGCCGGCCTCACCGAGGAGCAGGTCAAGGAGGCCATCCGCTGGTCGTCCGACGCCATGAGCCTCGACACCCCGCTGGGCGAGGACGGCGACCTCACCCTGGCCGACCGGGTCGGCGACGCCGGCCAGGACGTCGAGGGCTCGGCTCTGGCCTCCGACCTGCCCCGCCAGGTCGAGCGCCTGCTGGCCTCGCTCACCGACCGCGAGCGCGAGGTCCTCATCCTGCGCTTCGGCCTTGACGGCTCGGGCGGCCCCCGAAGCCTCGAGGAGATCGGTGAGCGCTTCGACCTCACCCGGGAGCGCATCCGCCAGATCGAGGCCAAGGCCATGTCGAAGCTGCGCCACCCGTGCGCCGCCCTCGACGGCGCCCACGAGCTCCTGGGCGCTTAGCCCCAGACGAGGCGGGCCTGACGGTTTGCCGTCGGGCCCTGCTGCGTAGGCTCCTCTCATGGCGGATCAGGCGACCTTCGCCGACCAGGCGATGGAACACATGCCGTCGCTGTACGCGGCCGCCATGCGGATGACCCGGAACCGGGCCGATGCCGAGGACCTGGTCCAGGAGACCTACCTGAAGGCCTACCGGGCCTTCGGCGGCTTCCAGGAGGGCACCAACCTGCGGGCCTGGCTCTACCGGATCCTGACCAACACCTTCATCAACATCTACCGGGCCAAGAAGCGACGCCCCGACGAGAGCAACCTCGACGACGTCGAGGACCTCTACCTGTACCGGCGCCTCGGGGCCCTCGAGGCCGCCCAGGCCGGGCGCAGCGCCGAGGACGAGGTGCTCGACTCCTTCACCGAGACCGAGGTCAAGTCGGCCCTGGAGGCCCTTCCCGAGCAGTTCCGCATGGCCGTGCTGCTGGCCGACGTCGAGGGCTTCCAGTACAAAGAGATCGCCGAGATCCTCGACATCCCGATCGGAACCGTCATGTCGCGGCTCCATCGGGGAAGAAGAGCGCTGCAGAAGTCGTTGTTCGAGTTCGGTCGCCAGCGTCGCCTGGTCGACCAACCCGTGGCCCAGCCCTGACACCCCAGGGCAGTGCCCGCTCACCCGACCGAAAGACCCGGATGGACCACGTCGAGGAACCCCGCAGCCAGCCGAAGGTGGGGGTGAACTGCTCTGAAGCCGTCCACGTCCTCTACCACTTCCTCGACGGCGAGCTGACGCCCGAGCGCAAGCTGCTCATCGAGTACCACCTCGACGCCTGCTACCACTGCGTGGAGGCCTTCGAGTTCGAGATCGAGCTGCGCGAGCTCATCAAGCAGCGCTGCCAGGAGCAGGTGCCCGACGAGCTGCGCCTGCGCATCAAGGACCTCCTGGCCACCGAGGCCGCCGGACCGGGAACAAAGGGTGGCGGGTCCACGTTCTGAACCGGCATGAGCGCACCTTCCGTGAGCGGAGAGCCCTTCAGCGGCGGCTCCGAGCGGGCCAGCAAGGCCTTCACCAAGGGTCGGACCTGCAACGAGCAGGACTGCCAGGCCCGCCTGTCGATGTACAACCCGGGCTCGTACTGCTCCCTGCACGAGCCGATGAGCGTGCCCCGCACGCGCGGCCGCAAGATCGCCTCGTAGGGATTTCGCCGGGCCGCTGAGGCGGCCCTAGTCTCGGCCCCCATGCCCGCGATCCTTCTTGCCGCCAAGGTCTGGACCTACTGGATCTCGTGGTTCCTCTTCGTGCCGGGCGTCCTCCTGGTGGTCAAGACGGTCATCGGCTACTTCGTGAAGGTGCAGTCGCAGAAGTACCCACGGAAGTAGGGCACGTGCCTGCCACCGCCTCGCCCATCGGCTGGGAGATGGCCGAGCGGGTGGCCACCCGCGTCGCCGGGCGGGAGCCCCTGCAGGACAGCTACCACTACGCCTCGCTGCAGCGCGACTTCGACGAGCTCACCGCCGAGGCCGAGCAGCTTGTCGGCGAGACCACCGGGCTCGTCTCGGCCGCCGGGCCGGCCCGGGCCCGGGTGGTCGACCGGGCCGGTTGGGTCACGGCCAACGTGGCCAGCTTCCAGCGGCTGCTGCGACCCGTGGCCGAACGGTTCGCCTCCAAGATCACGGGTCCCGTGGCCCCTGTCGGCCGGGCCGTCACCGGCGCCCAGGTCGGTGCGCTCCTCGGTTTCATGAGCACCCGGGTCCTCGGCCAGTACGACCTGCTCGTGCTCGAGGACGAGCATCCCGAGCAGCAGGACCTGGTGTACTACGTCGGGCCGAACATCCTGGCCCTCGAGAAGCGCTACGCCTTCCCGCCCCGGGAGTTCCGTCTGTGGCTGGCCCTCCACGAGGTCACCCACCGGGCCCAGTTCACCGGGGTGCCCTGGCTGCGTGCCCACTACCTCGGCCTGGTCGAGGAGGTCCTCGACGTGGCCGACGTCGACGCCGCCCGCCTCCTGGCCGCCCTCCGCCGGGTGGCCGACGAGGTGGCCCACGGACGCAACCCGCTGGCCGAGGGCGGCCTTCCCGCCCTCCTGGCCACCCCCCGTCAGCGCGACGTGTTCTCCCGGCTGAACGGGCTGATGAGTCTCCTCGAGGGCCACGGCGACATCACCATGGACCGGGCCGGCGCCGCCCGCATCCCCTCGGCCGAGCGGTTCGGACGGGTCCTGCGCCAGCGCCGCCAGTCGGCCAACCCGGTGCTGAAGCTGGTGCTGCAGGCCGTCGGCTTCGAGGCCAAACTGGCCCAGTACGAGGCGGGGGAGCGGTTCATCGAGATGGTCGAGGCCGCCGCCGGCCCCGAGACCTTGGATCGGGTGTGGGAGCGCCCCGAGCACCTGCCGACCCTGGACGAAGTGGGCGATCCGGCCCGTTGGGTCACCAGGGTGACCGAGACGGCGCCGACCTCTTCTACCCTCTGATCTTTGTGGCGCTCGTGTTCGTCGTCGACGATGAACCGGACCTGCGCGACCTGGTGCGGCTCAACCTCGAGCTCGACGGGCACGAGGTCGAGGTGGCCAGCGACGGGGCCGAGGCGCTGAAGGCGGTGGCCGAGGGCCTGCGGCCCGACCTGGTGCTGCTCGACCTCATGATGCCCAAGGTCGACGGCTGGGAGGTGCTGCGCCGACTGAAGGCCGACCCTGACGCCGACGTCGCCTCCACACCCGTGGTGCTGCTCACGGCCCGCACGAGCGACATGGATCGGATCCGGGGCGGGATCGAGGGGGCCCTGTGCTACCTCACCAAGCCGTTCGAGGTCGGCGTCCTGACGCGGGTGGTGGCCGAGGCCATCGCCGCCGACGAGGCCGAGGCCCGCCTGGCCGCCCAGACCTCGGCGCTGCAGCACCTGGTCCGCCTCGAGCGGGGAGAGGCCGTCGAGTCCGCTCCCGCCGCCGACCTCGTCGGCGATGACCGGCACGTCCGGTTCTCCCGGCTCGAGCGCGCCCCCGACCGGCCGGTGGCCGCCACCGCCCCGGTCGTCACCGCACCCGACCTCGATCTGAGCCTCCTGTCGCCCAAGCAGGTCGAGGTCCTCGAGGCCGTCGGCGGCCACCCCACGGTGCGGGTGGCCTCGGCGTCGCTCGGGGTGAGCCGCTCCAACGTCTACGCCAGCCTGCGCCGCATCGCCTCCAAGCTGCACGTCGCCTCGGTGCACGAGCTGGTGGCCTTGGCCCGCCAGCGCGCCGCCTGAGGGCGCTGGATCTGAGGGCGGTTGAGCCTGCTCGCCCGCTGCACCTTCCCGGCGGCGGGGACGCCGCTTGACTGCGGGGTGTCCGGCGGCGCCGATTCGCTGGCCCTGATGGCCCTGGCGCTGGAGGCCGGCTGCCTGGCGACGGCGGTGCACGTCGACCACGGGGTCCGCCCCGGCTCGGCGGACGAGGCGGGGGCGGTGGCCGCCGCCGCTGCCCGGCTGGGCGCCGGCTTCCGGGCTGTCCGGGTGCAGGTGAGGTCCGGCCCCGACCTCGAGGCCCGGGCCCGTGCCGCCCGCCACGCCGCTCTGGGCCCGGAGGCGGCGTTCGGCCACACCGCCGACGACCGGGCCGAGACCCTCCTGGTCAACCTGCTGCGGGGCGCCGGACCCGCCGGCCTGGCCGCCCTGCGCCCGGGGCCCCGCCACCCCATCCTTGGGCTGCGGCGGGCCGAGACCCGCGCCGTGTGCGCCGACCTCGGCCTCGAGCCGTTCAAAGACCCCTCGAACGCCGATCCCCGATTCGTGCGCAACCGCCTGCGCCACGAGGTCCTCCCCCTCCTCGCCGCCGTCGCCGGCCGTGACGTGGTGCCGCTGCTCGTGCGCACCACCGAGCTGGCCGGCGCCGACGACGACCTCCTCGACGCCCTGGCCGCCGCGGTCGAGGTGACCGACGCCCCGGCCCTGGCCGCCGCCCCTCCCCCCCTGGCGGCCCGGGCCGTGCGCCGCTGGCTGGCCGGGGACGGGCACGGCCCGGGCGGCCCGGAGCGCCACCCCCCGGACCGGGCCACCGTCGAACGGGTCCTCGGGGTGGCCGGCGGGGCGGCGGTGGCCTGCGAGCTGCCGGGCGGCTGGCGGGTGGCCCGCACCGCCCAGACCCTGCGCCTCGAGCGGCCGCCAGGCCCGTGAAACCCGGTTCTGCCGGGAGCAGGTGTCGCCTGGGGCACCAGTCCTCCCGACAGATCCCCTGCAGGACGGTCAGACTGCGGGCGTGACCGCCCAGCGACGAGTGGACGCTGTCCCCGACGGCACCGCCGGGCTTCCCGTGCCCCCGCCCTGGGGGCTCGACCCGTCGCTCGGCTCGCTCGTGGTGGCCGAGGACGAGCTCCAGGCCGTGGTGCGGTCGCTGGGCGAGCGGATCTCGGCCGACCACCGGGCCCGCAGCGGCGAGGCCCTGCTCTGCGTGGCCGTGCTGAAGGGGGCCTTCCTGTTCATGGCCGACCTGGCCCGGTCCATCACCTGCCCCGTCGAGTTCGACTTCATGGCCGTGGCGTCCTACGGGGCCGCCACCAAGACCAGCGGGGTCGTTCGGATCGTGAAGGACCTCGACGCCGACATCTCGGGCCGCCACGTGCTGGTGGTCGAGGACGTGGTCGACTCCGGCCTGACCCTTTCGTGGCTGCGCAAGAACCTGTGGGCGCGTCACCCGGCCAGCCTGGAGGTCTGCGCCCTCCTGGTGAAGGAGGGCCAGCAGCGTCGGGACCCCGACCTGCGCTACGAGGGCTTCCGCATCCCGCCCGACTTCGTGGTGGGCTACGGCCTCGACGTCGCCGAGCGCTACCGCAACCTGCCCTTCATCTGCACCTACGAGGGCCGCTGAGTGCTAAGGGCCGATGATCGGTAGCCTGGGTGCCACCATGAAGCGTCTCCTGAAGAACGCCGGCTTCTACGTGCTGCTGGCGCTCATCGTCCTGTTCTTCGCCGCCCAGCTCCTGAGCGGCGGCACCCCGGCCAAGAAGTTGAGCCTCACCGACTTCCAGCAGCAGCTGGACGACCGCAAGGTGGTCTCGGCCCAGCTGAACGAGCCCGACGACAAGGTCAAGGGCACGCTGACCGACGGCACCAAGTACGAGGTGAAGTACCCGGCCGAGTACGCCGACGAGCTCACCGTCATCCTGCGGGGGGCGGAGGGCCCGAGCGAGAAGCCGCTGCTGGTCGAGGCCAAGAAGAACAGCGAGTCGATCTGGGTGTCGCTGCTGTTCAACTTCCTGCCCTTCATCCTGCTGTTCGGGCTCTTCTTCTTCGTCCTGAACCAGATGCAGGGCGGCGGCAACCGGGTCATGCAGTTCGGCAAGGCCAAGCCGAAGACGGTCAACAAGGACCAGCCCAAGGTCACCTTCGCCGATGTGGCCGGGGCCGACGAGGCCGTCGAGGAGCTGTACGAGATCAAGGACTTCCTCGAGAAGCCCGCCCGCTTCCAGGCCATCGGGGCCAAGATCCCGAAGGGCGTCCTGCTCTTCGGCCCGCCAGGCACCGGCAAGACCCTGCTGGCCCGGGCCGTGGCCGGCGAGGCCGGAGTGCCGTTCTTCTCCATCTCGGGCTCGGACTTCGTCGAGATGTTCGTCGGCGTCGGCGCCAGCCGGGTGCGCGACCTGTTCGAGCAGGCCAAGGCCGCCGCTCCCGCCATCATCTTCATGGACGAGATCGACGCCGTCGGCCGCCACCGCGGCGCCGGCCTGGGCGGCGGCCACGACGAGCGCGAGCAGACCCTCAACCAGCTGCTGGTCGAGATGGACGGCTTCGACGCCAAGACCGGCGTCATCCTCATCGCCGCCACCAACCGGCCCGACATCCTCGACCCCGCCCTCCTGCGCCCCGGGCGCTTCGACCGCCAGATCGTGGTCGACCGGCCTGACCTTGCCGGTCGCCGCAAGATCCTCGACGTCCACGCCAAGGGCAAGCCCCTGGCCGCCGGCGTCGACCTCGACCTCCTGGCCAAGCGCACCCCCGGCTTCACCGGCGCCGACCTGGCCAACCTGCTGAACGAGGCGGCGCTGCTGGCCGCCCGCCACGACTTTAAAGAGATCGGCTTCATGCAGCTGGACGAGGCCATCGACCGGGTCCTGGCCGGGCCCGAGCGCAAGACCCGGGTGATGAGCGACAAGGAGAAGCGGCTCACCGCCTACCACGAGGGCGGCCACGCCCTGGTCGGCCACGTCCTGCCCGACGCCGACACGGTGCACAAGGTGTCGATCCTGCCCCGGGGCCGCGCCCTCGGCCTCACCTGGTCGCTGCCCGAGGACCGCTACAGCCACAACCGGGCCCAGCTGCGGGCCATGATGGCCATGTCGCTCGGCGGCCGCACCGCCGAGGAGCTGATCTTCGGCGAGATCACCACCGGGGCGGCCAACGACATCGAGAAGTGCACCGAGATCGCCCGCTCGATGGTCACCCAGTACGGCATGAGCGAGCGCCTCGGCCCCCGCAAGTTCGGCCAGGAGCAGGGCGAGGTCTTCCTCGGCAAGGAGGTCGGCCACCAGCGCGACTACGGCGACGAGATCGCCGCCATCATCGACGAGGACATCAACGGCCTCATCGACGACGCCCACGCCGAGGCCCGGGCCATCCTCGAGACCCACCGGGCCACCCTCGACCGGCTGGCCACCACGCTCCTGGAGAAGGAGACCCTGAACGCCGAGGAGCTGGGCGAGATCTTCAAGGACCTCCCCCCCTGGCAGGGCCACAAGAGCGGCGGGATCCGGCCCACCCCGGGGGCGGCCATCCGCCAGCTCACCGGCGGCGCCTCTGCCCTGCAGGAGGCTCCGCCCGCCCAGCCGCCGCCGCCGCCGGCCGCCGCCGGCGGCGGACGCAAGCTGATCGACCGCCTGAAGGGCACCCTCGGACCCTCGCCCGCCTGACCGGCGGCGCCGCCTAGGTTGCGGCCCGATGCCCACTGAAGATGGCCCCACGCCGGCAGGCCCTCCTGCCGGCGCGTTCGACCTGCCCCGGATCGAGCGGGCGGTGCGGGAGATCCTGCTGGCCATCGGCGAGGACCCCGACCGCGACGGCCTCCTCGACACCCCCGCCCGGGTCGCCCGCATGTACGCCGAGATCTTCGCCGGCCTGAGCGAAGACCCGTCCAGCCACCTGGTGACCCGGTTCGAGGCCCACCACGACGAGATGGTGATGGTGCGGGACATCACCTTCGCCAGCTCGTGCGAGCACCACCTCGTCACCTTCTCGGGCCGGGCCCACGTCGCCTACATCCCGAACCACGACGGCCGCATCACCGGGCTGTCCAAGGTGGCCCGGGTGGTCGAGGGCTACGCCCGCCGCCCCCAGGTGCAGGAGCGGCTGACCACCCAGGTGGCCGACGCCATGGAGCGGGCCCTCCAGCCCCGGGGCGTCCTCGTGGTCATCGAGGCCGAGCACCTGTGCATGAGCATCCGGGGGGTCCGCCGCCCCGGGTCCACCACCGTGACCTCGGCCGTGCGGGGCCTGTTCCGCACCAGCGCCCCCACCCGGGCCGAGGCCATGGCCTTCATCTACCGCCGCTGAGAGTCATTCGTCCCGTTCGTCCCGACTCAGCCCCACCGGACCGGCGCCGCGCTCCTGACGCCGGCTACTTTTCCGGGTAGGAGCGCCGAGGTTCGAAACAGGCCGAGGTTCGAAAGAGAGGGTGCGCATGCCTGCACTGCCGGACAACGTCCCCCGCGGCCTGTTCGCCGCCGCCGTCGGGCTGTGCCTCGCCGGCTTCATCGCCATCATCTTCGCCAGCGGATCCCTCGCCATCCTCGGCATCGGTTCCCTCCTGGTGCTGGCCGGCGGCGGGCTCGGCCTGAAGATGGGCCTCGACCTGTGGAAGGAAACGGAGTAGTTCCGCCGGGGCGTAGGTTTCAGTGGTGGCTGAGCTGGATCTGGTCATCGTTGGGATGGGGTCGGGGGGGATGCCTTCGGCCGAGTTCGCCGCCACCCTGGGGCTCAAGACGGCCGTGGTCGAGCGCGGGCGGGTCGGGGGCGACTGCCTCTGGACCGGGTGCGTGCCCTCCAAGGCCCTCCTGGCCAGCGCCAAGGTGGCCCACCACCTGCGCACCGCCGACCGGTGGGGGCTCCCGCTGCTCGAGATGCCGGTCATCGACACCAGCCGTGTGTGGCGGCGCATCAAGGAGGTGCAGCGCCAGATCGCCTCGACCGACGACGACCCCGCCCGCTACGAGGGCATGGGCATCGATCTGGTCCACGGCAGCGCCCGCCTGGTCGACGGCACCACCGTCGAGGTCGACGGGCGCCGCCTCGCCACCCGGTTCGTCCTGGTGTGCACCGGCAGCCGCCCTGCCACCCCCCCCATTCCCGGCCTGGCCGAGGCCGGCTACCTGACCAGCGAGTCCTTCTTCGAGCTGGACCGCTGCCCGGCCTCGCTCGTCTTCATCGGCGGCGGGCCGATCGCCATCGAGCTGGCCCAGGCCTGCCACCGCCTCGGCGTGCAGGTCACCGTGCTCCAGAAGGACGACCGGATCCTGCCCCGCGACGAACCCGAGCTCACCGGCCGGCTCACCGACCTGCTGCGGGGGGAGGGCCTGGACCTGCGGCTCGGCGTCAATGCCACCAGCGTCGAGGTCCGCCCGGACGGGACCAAGGTGGTGGTGGCGTCGGTGGCCGGCGAGGAGGCCCGCTTCGAGGCCGAGGAGATCTTCGTCGGCGTCGGCCGCAAGCCAAACGTCGAGGGCCTGGGCCTCGAGGACCTGGGCATCGCTGTCGGCCCCCGGGGCATCGAGACCGACGAGCGGGGCCGCACCGCGGTCAAGACCGTCTACGCCGCCGGCGACGTGGCCGGCCGCACCCTGTTCACCCACTCGGCCGCCTACGAGGGGGTGCGGGCCCTGCGCGACATGTTCTTCCCAGGCAAGGGCACCCTCGACGCCACCATCGGCTGGTGCACCTTCACCGACCCCGAGCTGGCCCACGTGGGCCTCACCAGCGCCGAAGCCGTTGAGCGCTACGGCGACGACGCCCACACCTGGCGCCTGGACCTGACCCACAACGACCGGGCCCGCGCCGACGGCACCGACGAGGGCGCCGTCGTCATCGTCACCGGACCCAAGCGCCGGATCGTCGGCGGCCACATCCTGAGCCCCTCGGCCGGCGAGCTCATCCACGAGCTGGCCCTGGCTGAAGCCCAGGAGCTGCGCCTCGACGACCTCGCCGGCCTCGTCCACATCTACCCCACCCTCGCCACCTCAATCGGCCTGCTCGCCGCCGAGAGCGTCTTCGACACCGCCGCCCGCATCCGCCGCGTCACCCGGTTCATCGGGTTCTGAGGGGGTAGCTATGGCACAGGTGCAGACGGTGGAGGGGCCCGTCGCCGACGGCGAGCTGGGCATCGTCCTCATGCACGAGCACCTGCGCTTCCGGGACGAGGCGGTGGCCGCGAACTGGCCCCAGCGCTACGACGGTGACGCCGAGCACGCAGCCGCGGTCACCGCCGTCGAGCGGGCTCACCAGCGCGGGGTGCGCACCATCGTCGACCCGACGGCGATGTTCGGTGGGCGCGACGTCCGCTTCCTGCGGCGGGTGGCCCAGGCCACCGGGGTCCGCGTCGTGGCCTGCACCGGCATCTACACCTACGACGCCCTGCCGCCCTACTTCCAGAACCGCACCGTCGACCAGATGGCCGACCACTTCGTCGAGGACATCGAGCAGGGCATCCAGGCCTCGGGCATCCGGGCCGGGTTCTTGAAGTGCGCCGCCGACCGGCCGGGGATGACCGACAACGTCGTCAAGGTCCACCGGGCCGTGGCCCGGGCGAGCGTGGACCGTTGCTGGAGGAGCTGGCCGGGCCCGCCGCAGCCGTCTTCGGGCCCGGTCGATCCCCTGACGGCCGATGTGCCGATCAGGCCGGAGCGGTCGATGCCCTGTACTGGCTGGTCTATGAGCTGGCCCAGGCGGCCGGGACGGGGCCGCACCCTCCTGCGTCGCTGCTCGCCATCGACGATGCCCACTGGGCGGACACCGCCACGCTGCGCCTCCTGGCCCGTCTGGCGGTCGGCCTGGACGGGCTCAGGGTGGCTGTGGTGGTGGCGCTGCGCCCGGAGGAGATGGACGGGCACGGGCCGTTGGCCCGCGTCCTTGCCGATCCCGCCGCGATGCTCGTGCGCCCGGCACCGCTGAGCGAGGCGGCCGTGGCCGTGCTGGTGCGCCAGGGGCTGGGGGATGGGGTGGTGCCGGAGCTGGCCCACCAGTGCGCCACGGCGACGGGCGGAAACCCGTTCCTGGTGCGCGAGCTGGTGGCGTCACTCCGGGCCGATGCGGTGGCGCTCACCCCAGAGGTGGCCACGCAGGTGGCGTCGATGGTGCCCGACTCGGTGCTGCGCTCGGTGCTGTTGCGGCTGGCGCGCCTGTCGCCGGCCGCCGTCGCCTTGGCCAAGGCGGCAGCCGTCCTCGGCCCCGATGCACCGCTTCGCCGGGGATCGGCCCTGGCCAGGCTGAGTGACCAGCTCGCCGGGCCGGCGGCCGACGCCCTGGTGGCTGCGGGGATCCTGCGCTCGGCCGAGCCCCTGGTGTTCGCCCACCCGCTGATCGCGGCCGCGGTGGCAGCCGACCTGCCCAGCCAGGCGCGGGCGCAGGCGCACCGCAGGGCGGCCGAGCTGCTGGACGGCGACAGCGCTCCGAGGGAGCAGGTGGCCGCCCACCTGCGCCACACGACCCCCAGAGCCGACGGTTGGGTGGTCGAGGTGCTGCGCTCGGCGGCCGGCGCCGCCCTGGCCAACGGCAACGCCCAGGAGGCGGTGCGACTTCTCGAGCGGGCCCTCTCCGAGCCGCCCGCAGCAGCCGAACGGGCGGTCGTGCTGTTCGAGCTGGCCCAGGCCGAGGCGGCCAACGGGTCCCCCAAGGCCCTGGACCGGCTCGCCCAGGTCGGTGAGCTTCGGACCGATCCTCGTCGGCGCGCCGTGGCCCTGCAGTCGATGTCGCGCCTGCTGTTCGCCCGCGGCGAGGTCCACGCCGCCGTCGAGGCGGCCGAGCAGGGACGCGCCGAGCTGCCGCCCGACGACCCGCTGGCCATCCGCATCCTGGCCAGCCAGCTCGCCGTGATGTTCTTCGTGCCAGGCGCCTGGCCGCAGAACGAGCGCAACCTGCGCAGGCTCGAGGTCGCGTGGAAGGTGGGGAGCCTGCCGGAGGACCCGTTGCTCCTGGCGCAGCTGGCCACGCGCCGCGGCGTGTGGCTCGGCGAGGGGGCGGCTCGGGTGCGGCCGCTGGCCGAGGCCTCGCTGGCCACCACCTCCGATGCCGGTGAGGTCTGGCAGGGCGATGCCAGCATGGCCGCCGCCCTCGTCTACGTCGGCGAGGCGGCCCTCGCCGAGCGCGTTCTCGAGCGGATGGCCGCCTATGCCCGCCGCACCGGATCGCCGATCCACGCCGGGATGACCGCCCACTGGCGGGGCACGCTGCGCCACCAGCAGGGATGGGTGGCGGATGCGGCCATCGATGCCCAGCGCGTGCTCGACACCCACGACCTCGGGTGGAGCTTCGAGACGACGTGGTGCGCGGCGCTGCTGGCCCAGGCGCGGGTCGAGCTGGCCTACCTCGCAGGTGCCCGGGCCGCCCTCGACGCCGGCCGCGGGGCCGATCCGGTGCACCTGCCCTACGGGTTCCTGTTGCACGCCAGCGGGGAGGTGGCCCTGGCCGAGGGGGATGCCAAGAGCGCCTTGGCCGACTTCCTCGCCGCCGGCGAGGTGTGCGAGCGGTTCTCCCTCGACAACCCGGCGGTGGTGCCCTGGCGGTCCGGTGCGGTCGCCGCCCTCGTCGGCCTGGGCGACCGGGACCGGGCCGAGGAGCTGGCGCAGGCCGATGTCGACCAGGCGCGGGCTACCCGCACCGCCCACGGCCTGGGTGGCGCGCTGCGAGCTGCGGCGATGGCCGCCGACGGCCCGGAGCGGCTTGGCCTGCTGGGCGAGGCCGTCGATGTCCTCGCTCCGTCCAGCGCGCAGCTCGGGCATGTCCGCGCCCTGTGCGACCTTGGCGCCGCGCTGCGCCACGCCCGCAAGCCTCGGGCGGCCCGGACCACCCTCGGAGCCGCCCTCAGCCTCGCCCGGCGGCTGGGGGCCGCCGCCACCGCCGAGCGCGCCTACCGGGAGCTGCGCCTCAGCGGCGGCCGCCCCAGCCCGGGACAGGGGGAGGCTGAGGTGCTGACGCCCGGTGAGCTGCGGGTCGCCGAGCTCGCCGCCACCGACCTCAGCAACACCGAGATCGCCAGGCGCCTGTACCTCACGCCGCGCACCGTGGAGTGGCACCTCACCCAGACCTACCGCAAGCTGGGCATCCGCTCCCGGGCGGGGCTGGCCCACGCGCTGAAGGCTCTCGGGAGCGACCCGATGCCGCCGCCCGTCCCCTGAGCCCAGCCGAATGCTGTGGGTATCCCTGGTGACAACCCTTCGCAGTGGGGCGACCATGCAGCGGGACGAATGGCGCAAGGGGGCCAAACACCATGGACATGCGACCGAACGGGCGCACCACCAGGCGGCACGGGAACGGCCGGCGGGTCTCCCGCATCCCCGTGGTGGTGGCGGTCGCCCTCGCGGCATCGGTGCTCGGGCTGGTCGGGCCGGCCAGCGCGGCGGCCACGACCGCCAAGCTGACGGGGGTCAGCGCCCTCAGCGCCCACCGCCTGCTCGCCACCTTCAACAAGACCCCCAGGGCCGGTGCCCTCAAGCCCGCCAACTACACCATCACCGGCGGGTCCGGGCTGCAGGTCTTGTCGGTGGCACCGCTCAGTGGCAACCAGGCCCTGATCGCCACCAGCACCCAGCAGACGATCGATTACCAGATCAAGGGCCCGGCCCGCAACGCCACGCCGGTGGCCTTCATCGGCTCCAGCGGCACCGAGCCGGCCCTGCTCAGCGCCACCTCCCTGTCCAACACCCGGGTCCGGCTCCGCTTCAGCGAGGCGGTAGGCACCAGCGCCGTTGCGCCAGGGTCCTACAAGGTCGCCGCCCCGGGCCGTCGAGGCTCGCTGTCGGTGTCGAGCGCCTCCGTCGAGTCCGACCCCACCCAGGTGGTGCTGACCACGGCCAAGCAGGCGGCCAGCACCTACACCGTCACCGTTGGTGCCATCCAGGGCGTCAGCGGCGCCTACCTCGACCCGACGGCCAACGCCGCCCAGTTCGCCGGCACGCCCTTCGTCGACACCACCCCGCCGAGGCTGTTGAGCGCCAAGCCCCAGGGCGAGACCGAGCTGGTGCTCACCTTCGACAAGCCCATGGGTCCGAGTGCCGACGACCCGGCCAGCTACGGCGTCAGCCCAGGCCTGGCCGTCAACAGCGCAGCCCGGCTGGAGGGCCTGAAGACCGTTGGTGCTCGGCACCGGGCCCCAGTACAAGGTGACCTACACCCTGCTGGCCAACGTGGCCGACGTGGGCGGTACGGCCATCAACCCCAGCGCCAGATCGGCCACCTTCACGGGCCTGCGGGCCATCAGCGCCGCGCGGCCGACGGTGGTGAGCGCCGGCTCCACCGGCAACACCAAGGTGGTGGTGCAGTTCTCCAAGCCCATGGCCGACACCGCCGCCGACCCCAGCAAGTACGTGATCGTGCAGGAGAACGTCAACCCCGAGGTGGGCACCGTGGGCGTGGTCTCAGCGGCGATGGTCGACGGCTCGGACCGGTCCTCGGTCGAGCTCACCACCCGCTCCCAGAACGAGGTCACCTACCGGGTGACGGTCAACGGGGCCACCGACCTGCTGGGCCAGCCGCTGGCCGACCGGGTGGTGGTGGGTGGGGTGCTGGTCGATCCCACCAGCTTCAGCTTCGCCGGCACCCCGCCCAGCGGCGACGAGCGGGTCGACACCGACGGCGACACGCTGTTCGACCACGAGGAGGTGCTGGGCTGGCAGGTGCTGATCCAGCTGGCCAACGGCCAGACCACCACCCGGCAGGTCACCAGCAACCCCAACCTGGCCGACACCGACGGCGACGGCCTAGGCGACGCCACCGAGAAGCAGCTGGTGATCGACCCCCGCGACGACGACAGCGACGACGACGGGCTGTCGGACTCTGTGGAGTACAACGAGATCTTCAGCGACCCCACGGTGCAGGACAGCGACGGCGACACCCTGGCCGACGGCCTGGAGCACACCTTCTTCCGCACCTCGGCCATCCTGGCCGACACCGACGGCGACCAGATCCCCGACGGCACCGAGATCACGCTGGCCAAGCGCAATCCCCGGGTGGCCGACCTGCCCAAGCCGGGCCTTGAGGTCGGGGAGATGAACCTCGAGCTCGACCTGCGCTTCCTCGAGACCTCCAGCACCCAGACCCGGAAGCTGGAGGAGCGCAAGGAGACGGCCACCCTGCAGCAGTCCGAGAGCCAGGAGTTCTCCAACACCGACTCCCGGACCATCGAGCACTCCTCCAAGCTGGCGGCCTCGGCCGAGTTCTCCCTGGAGGTGACGGCAGCCAAGGAACCGAGCACCACCAAGAAGTTCTCAACGTCGGTGAGCGCCGAGCAGAGCTTCAGCGCCTCGTACACCTCCAGCTTCACCGAGACCTCGAGCGAGGAGACCGAGCAGACCTACGAGGACTCGCTGTCGACCACGGCCGAGACCGCCGAGGAGGACGTCGTCACCCGTGAGGTGCGGGGCGCCAAGGCCCAGGTGGGGGTGACGCTGAAGAGCCTGGGCGACATCGCCTTCACCCTGAAGAACCTGCAGGTCACCGCCCTCATCCAGGATCCCCAGGACCCGACCCGCCTCACCCCGTTGGCCACGCTCCTGCCCGACGCCGAACCGGCGGCAGGGTTCAACCTGGGGCCGCTGGCCCCGGAGCGGGGCCCGATCATCTTCTCGAACGACCAGGTCTTCCCCAACCTCATCGAGGACCTGATGGCCAACCCGAGGGGCCTGGTCTTCCGCTTCTCCAACTACGACATCGTCGACGAAGCCGGGCGCATCTTCGCCTTCACCTCTCAGGACGTGAACGACCGCACCGCCGGCCTGCTCATCGACTACGGCGGCTTCGACAGCAACAACGACGGGGTCGGTGACAACGCCGAGCTGAACCGGGTGGCCACCGGCATCGGCCGGCCCATCGCCGACACCGACGGCGACGGCGACATCGACGACGACGACCGCGACGTGGTCTTCGACCCGAACGGCAAGCACGTGGGCATCACCCTGCGCAAGGCGCTCCAGGCCGCCGGCCTGAGCGAGGTGGACGAGGCGACGCGGCCCACGGCCGGGCTGACCCAGGAGGAGATCGACAGCAGCTACTCGGTCTACGACATCCGTCCCGGCGAGCAGCGGGTGTTCCGGGTCCGCCGGACACGCGTCCAGGCCGGCGTCGCCAAGGCCTGGGAGATCCTGACGCCGACCGGCATCGACCGCACCAAGGGCCTCGACGACCTCATCCTCGAGCCGGGGAGCAGCTTCATCCTGGCCTTCGTCCAGGACAAGGACGAGGACGGCCTCCCGGCCGTCATCGAGTCGCTGAACCGCTGCGTCGACAGCACCGCCCGCCTCAAGCCGAACGACCCGTTCGGCTTCGACAGCGCCGACACCGACGGCGACGGACTCGACGACCGCTTCGAGCTGCTGGTCGGCTGGTCGGTGGACACCGAGCGGGGCTCCCGCCAGGTCCGCTCCCGCTGCTCCTCGCCGGACACCGACAACGACGGCCTCACCGACGACGCCGAAGCCCCGTCGCTGATCAACCGCGACCCCGAGGGCCTGATCCTGTTCAAGACCGGTCTGGAGCCGACACGCGACCCGACGGTCAGCGACCCCGACGTCGACGACGACCTCGAGGTCACCCTGTCGGACCCGATCACCAACCCGGCCAGCGCCGACACCGACCTCGACGGGCTCCCCGACGGCTACGAGCTGGAGCTCCGTCAGGTGGAGCTCCTGGGCCACACCGAGGAGGTTCCGAATCTCACACCCTTGTTGATCACCAGCCCGGAACGGTTGGACAGCGACGACGACACCGCCTCGGACGGGCTCGAGGAGCGGGTCGGTGGCAACCCACGGGATCCCGACCTGGACAGCTTTGGCGACAAGGACGGCGACGGCCTGGTCAACATCCAGGAGCAGACCAGCATCCTCATCCACGTCACCGGTGTGAGCACGCGACCGCTGCTAGGTCCGCCCGCCGGCCTCTGCGACTCGGTGTGCGCCGAGGGCGACAAAACGCCACGGTGGGTGACTTCCTATGACAACGTCTTCGACTCCGATGGCGACGGGCTCTCGGACTCCGAGGAGTTCCTGGCGAAGACCGACCCCAAGAACCGCGACACCGACGGCGACGGGCTCACCGACTTCCAGGAGCTGCGGGGCTTCAGCCTCCCCGACCTCGGGATCCTGGTCACCGACCCCACCGACGCCGACACCGACAACGACAAGCGCATCGACGGCGACGAGGCCAACCTCGGCCCGAAGATCATCGTGCGGGTGGCCGGCGAAGCGCCCTACCAGGCCTTCAGCAACCCCGTGGTGGCCGACCCGGACTTCGACCGCCTGGTCGACGGTGAGGAGGCGGCGGCGGGAACCGACCCCAAAAACTTCAACACCGACGGCGACAACCGTTCGGACTACGAGGAGGTCACCAGAGGCCGGCGCCCGCTGGTCGAGGACCTGCGGGTCAAGGTGAACTTCTCCCGGCTCCTGGTCTCCGAGGACGGCGACGTCGACAGCTCGGGCGACGTGACGTTCTCCCTGGGGGTCCTCCACCCCGACGGCCGCCGCCTCGTGGCGGCCGACAGCAACCCCGTGCCCAGCGTACCCGGGCACCTCACCATCCCCAACTGCGTCGACAGCTCCAGCCCGCGGCCGTGCCGCAACCAGGACAACCGCGAGCAGATCGAGATGGACAGCGGCAACTCCGTCGGCATCAACCGAACCCTGGACCTGGGCGGGATCTCGACCACCGACAAGCAGTTCGAGGAGCTGAAGCTGGACGGGTTCGTGGCCGAGCACGCCGAGGGCGGACAGACCCGGGTCGACTGCGGCCCCTACGGTCTGTTCAACCCCTTCATCGAGGAGGACTCGCCCGACGACGCGGGCACCGGTGTCATCAGCGGCACGGACCTGAAGCTCGGCACCCACCCCATGCTGATCAAGCGGAAGGCGAAATGTAGCGGCGACAGCAACACCTTCGAGTTCACGCTCTTCGTCTCCTACACCGCTGATTGAAGCCGCCGCTCTCTCGGTCGCTGCGCTCCCTCCGCTCGGGCGGTCTTGTGCCGCCGCTCTCGGTCGCTGCGCTCCCTCCGCTCGGGCGGGTTGCTCGTCGGCCTTCGGCCGGCTGACTGCTTGTAACGGCGGGCGAGCAAGCTCGCCTGTCGCCGCCTGATGAGGGGGCTCCGCAAGCTCCGCCCCCTCAAGCTCCCCCGAGGGCCGGCGGCTGAGAGGCGAAGTGGCATGGTTTCTCGCCCTGCGGGGGCTTGATCCAGGGGAGGGGGGTGGATTTGGGCGGGTAGGATGGTGCCTTCATGGCCTCTCTTGTGATGGGTGTTCTCAATGTGACACCTGACTCGTTCAGTGACGGGGGGCGGTTCTTCAGCGTCGAGGGGGCGGTGGCGCAGGGGCGGCGGCTGGCTGCTGTCGGGGCCGGGATCGTCGATGTCGGGGGGGAGAGCACCCGGCCGGGGGCGGATCCGGTCGAGCCTTCCGAGGAGCTGCGGCGGGTGCTGCCGGTGGTCTCGGCGCTGGCCGCCGACGGCGTCCGCGTGAGCATCGACACCCGCCACGCCGGGGTGGCCGAGGCCGCGGTGGCCGCCGGCGCCACCATCGTGAACGACGTCTCGGCCGACGACGACCTGATGGCCGTGGCCGCCGCCGGCGGCGCCGGGTACGTGGCCATGCACGCCCAGGGCCCGCCGGCCACCATGCAGCTCGACCCGCGCTACGACGACGTGGTCGGCGAGGTCCACGCCTTCCTCGCCGCCGCCGCCGAGCGGGCCCGCCGGGCCGGCTGCCGCCAGGTGTGGGTCGACCCGGGCATCGGGTTCGGCAAGACCGGCGAGCACAACGTGGCCCTGCTGGCCGCTCTGCCCGACCTGGTCGACGCCGGCTTTCCCGTAGTCGTCGGGGCCAGCCGCAAGGGCTTCCTCGGCGCCCTCACCGGCGGCGCCGCCCCCCTCGACCGGCTCGAGGCGTCAGTGGCCGTGGCCACCTGGGCCTTCTCCTGCGGTGCTGCGGTGGTGCGGGCCCACGATGTGGCCGAGACCGTCCAGGCCCTTCACCTCGTGGCCTTGGAGGCAGCGTGATCAAGAACAAGTGGGCCCGGGGCATCATGCCCCGCTACTTCCACTGGGTAATCGACCAGAAGCTGGCCGTCTCCGAGCGGCCGGGCGGCTACGCCCGCAACCACCGCCCCGTGCGGCGCCAGGAGGAGATCATCTGGCTGCGTGAGGAGGGCTTCACCCGAGTGGTGAGCCTGCTGACCTCGCCCCACAACCTCAACGCCTACGAACAGCTGGGGCTGATCGCCTCGCAGGTCCCCTACCCGCCGGCCACCGACCCCCGCGAGGTGGTGCCCGAGCTGTTCGCCGCCCTCGACGCCTGGATCGGCGCCGGCGAGAAGGTGCTCGTCCACATGGAGGAGCTGTCCGACCAGGTCATGGGCATCATGGCCGCCTACCTGCTCCACGCCGGGTTCCCCGGCTCCCACGCCCAGGTCATCGGCTTCGTCGAACGGGTCGTCGGCCGGCCCATGGGGGCCGAGGGTCGGCTGGTTGTGCAGGCCACCTCCGGCGACGAGCAGACCTGAGCGACCGACCGGCCCCCGGCCCCGGCCTCCGCCTGGCCACCCCGGCCGGCCGCTGGGTGCTGCTGGCCACCGTCCTCGGATCGAGCGTCGCCGCCCTCGACGCCACCGTCGTCACCATCGCCCTGCCGAGGATCGCCGGCGACCTCGACGCCGACCTCGCCGGCGTGCAGTGGGTGTCGAACGGGTACCTCCTCTCGCTCGCCTCGCTCATCCTGCTCGGCGGCGCCCTCGGCGACCGCTACGGCCGGCGCCGGGTCTTCCTCGTCGGTGTCGTCTGGTTCGCCGCCGCCTCCCTGCTGTGCGGCGCCGCCCCGAGCGTGGGCTGGCTGGTGGCCGGCCGGCTCCTCCAGGGCATCGGCGGTGCCCTGCTGACCCCCGGCTCCCTGGCCATCATCGACGCCGCCTTCGTGCGCCAGGACCGGGGCGCGGCCATCGGGATGTGGTCGGGGCTGGGCGGGGTGGCCACCGCGATCGGGCCGTTCGCCGGCGGCTGGCTGGTGGAGCTGTCCTGGCGGTGGGCCTTCCTGGTCAACCTGCCCGTGGCGGCGGCCGTGGTCGTGGTGGCGCTACGCCACGTCCCCGAGTCGCGCGATCCCGGGGCGACGGGGCCCCTCGACCTGCCCGGCGCCGTGCTGGGCGCCGCGGGGCTCGCCCTGACCACCTATGGGCTGGCCGAGCGGAGCCTCCCGATCGCCCTGGCCGGCCTGGCCGTGCTCGCCGCCTTCGTCGTGGTCGAGCGGCGGACGCCCTCGCCGATGCTGCCCCTCGGGGTGTTCTCCAGCCGGGCCTTTGTCGGGGCCAACCTCACCACCCTCGTGGTGTACGCCGGGCTGGGCGTGGCCTTCTTCCTCCTCGGCCTGGTGCTGCAGACCGCCCTCGGGTACTCGCCGCTGGCTGCCGGGGCGGCCACCCTGCCGATCACCGGGCTGATGCTGGTGCTGTCGGCCCGGGCCGGCCGTCTGGCCCAGCGCATCGGGCCGCGATGGCCCATGACGGTCGGGCCGCTGGTGGTGGCCTGCGGGCTGCTGCTCTACCTACGGGTCCAACCCGGCGCCGCCTACGCAGCTGCGGTGCTGCCGGCGGTCGTGGTCTTCGGCCTCGGCCTGTCCCTCACCGTGGCCCCCCTCACCGCCACCGTCCTGGCCTCGGCCGACGAGGCCCACGCCGGCGTGGCGTCCGGGGTGAACAACGCCGTGGCCCGCACCGCCCAGCTTGTGGCCGTCGCCGCCGTGCCGCTGGTGGCCCGCCTCGACCCCGGCGCCGGCCTCGAGCCGGGACCGCTGGTGGCCGGCTTCCACCGGGTCGTGGTGGCGGCGGCGGTGCTGGTCGCCCTCGGTGGGGTCATCGCCCTGCTCACCATCAGCTCCGACGCCCTGGCCGGCCCCGCTACCGACGGCGGCCCGCCCCACGACCACCGCGAACCCTGCCTGCACTGCAGCGTCGCCAGCCCTCCGCTGGCCTCCACCACCACGGCCCGCCCTGCGGCCTGATCGGCTTCGAAAGCGCTCTCGTGGCGAAGGGGTCGGTGTCGGGGAACGCTCCCCGCAGCGGTATCGTCGCCTCGTCGACCGGCACCCACCTCGGGGCTGGATCGGGGAGAGCGAGGTGACCATGGTGGCCCTGCGGGTCGTGAGTGCCAGGCGCGCCAGCCGGTCGGAGCCGGCGCGCCCCGGCGTCGGGGTCGTCACCGAGAAGGCCGCCCTCCGCCGCGCCCTCGACCAGGCCCGGGCCGCCGGCCGCACCGTTGGCCTGGTGCCCACCATGGGCGCCCTCCACGACGGCCACGCCGCCCTGATCCGCCGGGCCGCCACCGAGTGCGACCTGGTGGCCGTCACCGTCTTCGTCAACCCGCTGCAGTTCGACCAACCCGACGACCTAGCCGCCTATCCGAGGGACCTGGACGGCGACCTGGCCGTGGCCGCCGCCGCCGGTGCCCGCCTGGTCTTCGCCCCCACCGGCACCGAGATGTACGGGGCCGGCGCCCAGGCCCGGGTCCACGTCGCCGGCCTGGCCGACCGGCTGGAGGGGGCCGCCCGACCCGGCCACTTCGACGGCGTGGCCACGGTGTGCACCAAGCTGTTCGGCATCGCCGGCCCGTGCCGGGCCTACTTCGGCGAGAAGGACTTCCAGCAGGTGGCCGTGGTCCGCCGCCTGGTGCACGACCTCGACCTGCCGGTCGAGGTCGTGGCCTGCCCCACCGTGCGCGACGGCGACGGCCTGGCCCTGTCGTCGCGCAACGCCCTCCTCACCCCGCAGCAGCGGGCCGCCGCCCCCGGCCTGCACCGGGCCCTGCGCCTGGGCGTCGCCCAGGTGGCGGCCGGTGAGCGGGACCCGGCGGTGATCGCCGCCGCCGTCACCGCCGCCTTAGGGACCGAGCCCGCCTGGCGACCTGACCGGGTCGACGTCGTCGACGCCGACACCCTGGAGGCTCCGGGCGGGCCCACCGTCAGGCTGCGGATCCTGGCCGCGGCCTTCCTCGGGCGGGTCCGCCTCATCGACAACCTCGGGATCGACCTTTAGATGCACCGCCGCATGATGAAGTCGAAGATCCACCGGCTGACGGTGACCGACGCCAACATCGACTACGTCGGGTCGATCACCCTCGACCCCGACCTGCTGGCCCTGGCCGACATCCGCGAGTGGGAGCAGGTGGCCGTGGTCGACGTCGACAACGGGGCCCGCCTCGAAACCTACGTCATCCTGGGCCAGCCCGGCCAGGGCGAGTGCTGCCTGAACGGCGCCGCCGCCCGCCTGGTCGACCCCGGCCACAGGGTCATCGTCATCACCTACGCCGACTACGACGATGCCGATCTCGACGGCCACGCCCCGGTCGTTGTCCACGTCGACGACCGGAACCGGGCGATCACGCGGGAGGAGGCCGCCTCGGACGGGGCGGTGCCCGGGTCGCGCCCCTGAGCGGCGCTGGATCCCAGGGGCGAGCACGGGCGTGGCCTGGGCTCGCCGGACGATCTGCGGCCCCGGGCCGGAGGGTCACGAGTCGACGGGCACGAGGGCAGGAGGAGTCCACCAGCACCTTGCTGCGGCTGGATCCGATATCGATGCCGAGAGGAGCGGGACGCGTCGGTTCGGGGGCTGCTCGGGGACGTTCAGGATCGTTCACCTCCACGTGCTGCGGCCGCGAGCCATCTCCGCACCTCGGCGGCGCTCCTGAGGACCGCAGTCTCGCCGCCTTCCGCCGCATGGGCGGCCAGGGCCTCCAGTGCCCCCGACCGCTCCCGCACGGGCCAGTGCCACGCCCAGCTCAGGTTGTCCCGGTCGACGACGTGACGAAGGCCTCGGGGGAGGTCGCCCCGGTCGCGGTCGCGGCGCCGCAGGGGGCGGAGCAGGAGGCGGGGGAGGGTGACCCGACGGGGAAGGTCGAGGAGCACCGCCAGCTGGGCCAGCGGCAGGGCCACCTCCACCACCTCGGGGTAGCCGCCCTCGATGACCCAGCGCTCGCCGGCAGCCAGGCCGCGCCGGTGCATCGTCGCTCACTCCTCGCCGGCTCGTTCGCGCTGCTCACCGCACCAGCATGGGCTAGCAAGGGGAGCGTGGACGTCGACCTGCTCGTGCTCGGGTCCGGGGTGGCCGGGCTGTCGGCGGCGGTGCGGGCCGCCTCGGCCGGCCTGCGGGTTGGTGTGCTGACCAAGGGCGAGCTGCACCAGTCGGCCACCCGCTGGGCCCAGGGCGGGGTGGCGGCGGTGCTCGCCTCCGACGACGGCGACAGCCCCGACGCCCACCGGGCCGACACCCTGGCCGCCGGCGCCGGGCTGTGCGACGTGGACGCCGTCAGCCTCCTGGTGGCCGAGGGGCCGGCCCGGGTGCACGAGCTCATCGCCACCGGGGCGGTGTTCGACCGTGACGCCGACGGCCTCCTCGAGCTGGCCCGCGAGGGCGGCCACTCGCATGCCCGCGTCGTGCACGCCGGCGGGGCCGCCACCGGTGCCGAGATCGAGCGGGCCCTGGTCGACGCCGTGCAGCGTACGGCCACGGTGCTGCACGAGGGCTGGTTCGCCCTCGACCTGCTGGTCGAGGGGGGCCGGTGCGTCGGGGTGACCGCCCTCGACCCGCAGGGGAGCAGAAAACAGGTGACGGCCCGCCACACGCTGCTGGCCACCGGCGGCGTCGGCCAGCTCTTCTCGGTCACCACCAACCCCGAGCAGGCCACCGGCGACGGGATGGCCATGGGCCTGCGGGCCGGGGCGGCGGTAGCCGACCTCGAGTTCATGCAGTTCCACCCCACCGCCCTGCACCACCCGGGCGTGCCCCGCCCGCTGCTCAGCGAGGCGCTGCGGGGCCACGGCGCCAAGATCCGGGACGGTCGGGGCCGCCAGTTCGTCGACGAGCTGCTGCCCCGCGACGTCGTCACCCGGGCCATCACCGCCAAGGTGCTGGAGGAGGGCGGGGACCACGTGTGGCTCGACGCCACGGGCCTCGAGGACTTTGCCGTGCGCTTCCCCACCATCGCCGCCTCGCTGGCCGCCGCCGGCCTCGACCCGGCCACCGACCTCCTGCCCATCGCCCCCGCCGCCCACTTCCTGTCCGGCGGCGTGCTCACCGACCTTGACGGCGCCACGTCGCTGCCCGGCCTGTGGGCCTGCGGTGAGGCGGCCTGCACCGGCGTGCACGGCGCCAACCGTCTGGCCTCCAACTCGTTGCTGGAGGGCATGGTCTTCGCCCCCCGGGTGGTCGAGGCGGTGGTGGCGGGACGACAGGCCGCCCAACCGACCGGGGCCATGCGGGCCCACCTCGGCGACCCCGAGCAGCGCCCCGAGGTGGTGGGCGGCACCATCGCCGGCGCCCCAGAGCCCTTCCCCGCCGGGACGGGACCTCGGGCCGACCCGGCCAAGCTGCGCGAGGGCCTCCAGCGGGCCATGACCCGGGGCGCCGGGGTGCTGCGCAGCGCCACCTCCCTCGCCACCACCGAGCACGAGCTGACCGCCCTCGCTGCCGGCCTGGAGCCCGCCAGCACCGACCCGAAGGTGGAGGAGGTGCGGAACCTGTTGACGGTCGGCCAGGCCCTCCTGGCCGCGGCGATGGCCCGCCGGGAGACCAGGGGCAACCACGCCCGCACCGACTTCCCCGACCGCGACCCGGCCCAGCGCCACCGGCTGGTCCTCGGGTGACGAGCAGCTCGGCTTGACGAAGGGATCTCGTTGGCCGAGAATGTAGGCATTAGGTCCCCCGGGTCGCTTGCGACCCGGTCATTTCGTCCCCAGGGAGCCGCTCGCGGCTCCCTGCATTCGTTCGGGACCTCACCGGAGCGAGCAAGGGGACGAGCGTGACCAGGGTCAGGATCTTCATCGACTTCTGGAACTTCCAGACAGGCTGGAACGCACGACTGGGCCGGGGGGGAGAAGGCAAGTCGGCCGTGCAGTGCGATTGGACCAGGCTGCCGAGGGTGTTGCTCAGCGAGACTGGAGCGGTGCTGGCGTCGGTCGGCATCGATGACGCCTGCTCGCTTGAGGAGACGCTCGTCTACGCCTCGGTCGACCCGGCGAACCCCAATGAGGTGAAGCTGCGAGGGTGGCTATCGAACTTCCTCGACCGGCTCCCGAGCTTCAAGGTCACGATCCACGAGCGGCGGTCCAGGCCCTTCGCCGTGCACTGTCGTGGATGTGGAGTCGAGACCTCGAACTGCGGCGCGGCCTTCGCTCGGAGCGTCGAGAAGGGCGTCGATACGGCGTTGGTCACGGATCTCCTGGCGCTTGGATATGAAGGTGCCTTCGATGTGGCGCTCCTCGTGAGCAGCGATGCCGACTTCGCACCTGCCACGCGTCACCTCCAGGGGCGAGGGATCAAGGTCATAAACGTGGCCTGGCCGGACCAGGGTCACGAGCTCAAGAAGGCGTGCTGGGCCGATGTGGACCTGGATGGCTGCAAATCCGACCTGTTCCGACGGCCGTGAACCTCTTCGACCCGCCGCTGGTCGCTGTGCGGGCCGTGGTGGCGCTCGCCCTGGCCGAGGACCTGCTCCCCCTCGGCGACCTCACCGCCGCCCTGCTGCCGGCCGGCGCTACCGGCCGCGCCGACTTCGTGGCCCGCCAGGACGGGGTGGTGGCCGGCTCTGCGTGCGTGCGCGAGGTGCTGGCCCAGCTCGATCCGACGCTCACCCTCGACTGGCGCAGCGGGGACGGCACGGCCGTGGCCGCCGGCACCGAGCTTGGCTCGGTTGAGGGGTCGCTGGCGACGATCCTCACCGCCGAGCGCACGGCCCTCAACTTCCTGTGCCACCTGTCGGGGGTCGCCACCCTCACCCGCCGCTTCGTCGACGCCGCCCAGGGCCGGACCACGATCTGGGACACCCGCAAGACCCTGCCCGGCCTGCGGGCTCTGGAGAAGGCGGCGGTGCGGGCCGGTGGCGGCCGCAACCACCGGGGCAACCTGAGCGAGATGGTGCTGGTGAAGGACAACCACCTGGCCGGCCTCGGCATCACCGAGGCGGTGCGCCGGGCCCGCCTGGCCTGGCCGGCCCGCACCGTCGAGGTCGAGTGCGACCGCCCCGACCAGGTGGGCGAGGCGGTGGCGGCCGGGGCCACCATGGTCCTGCTCGACAACATGACGCCGGCCGAGGTGACTGCCTGCGTCGCCCTGGTGGGCGGCCGCATCCCGGTCGAGGTGTCCGGCGGGGTGACCCTGGAGAACGTCGGCGCCTATGCCGAGGCCGGGGCCGACCTGATCTCGACCAGCGCCATCACCCAGTCCGCCCCCGCCCTCGACATCGGCCTCGACCTCGTCGCCACCGATCCGGCCTGCTGACCGTGCTGCTCTGCATCGACTGCGGCAATACCCAGACCACCATCGGGATGTACGACGGCGCCGACGGCGGGGGCGAGCTGGTCGACCAGTGGCGGATCGCCACCAACGCCGAGCGCACCGCGGACGAGCACGTCCTGCTCCTCGATCAGCTTCTCGGGCTCCACGACCTCGGCCTCGGCAACATCCAGGGCATCGCCCTCGCCTCCACCGCCCCCGCCCTCACCGCCACCCTGAAGGAGATGTGCCAGCGCCGGCTGGGCCGGGCCACCCTGGTGGTGGTCGAGGCCGGGGTGCGCACGGGGATGCCCATCCGCTACGACAACCCGCGCGAGGTCGGGCCCGACCGGATCGCCAACGCCGTCGCCGCCCACGACCTCTACGGCGGGCCCACCACGGTGGTCGACTTTGGCACCGCCACTATCTTCGACGCCGTCTCCGGCGCCGGCGAGTACCTCGGCGGCGCCATCTTCCCCGGCCTCGAGGTCAGCCTGGACGCCCTGTTCGGCCGGGCGGCGGCGCTGCGCCGGGTCGAGCTGGCCCCGCCCCGCCACGTCATCGGCCGCAGCGTCACCGAATCGATCCAGTCGGGCGTGGTGCTCGGCTTCGCCAGCGTCGTCGACGGCATGTGTGACCGGTTCGACGAGGCCACCGGGTCGGAGGCCACCATCGTCTTCACCGGTTCGATCGCTGAGCTGATCGCGCCGGTCGTCCACCGCCAGGTGCACGTCGAGCCTTGGCTGACCCTTGCCGGCCTCCGCCTCATCTACCGGCGGAACTGATGCTGCGGATAGACGTGGGCTCTGGAGGTGTGCAGCTGTCGAGTCCGACCGGTCCTCGGGCGCTCGCTGCGGCCGTCAGCGGCGTTGGATGCGCTCGGGTTCTGCCACCGGCTGGGGCTCCAGCTCCGCCTCCTCCTCCTCCGCCGCTTCCTCCTCCTCGTGGCTGTGGTCCAGGCCCTCCTGGTCGGCTCGCTCGGTGATCTCCGCCTGGAGGAGGAGGGCCAGCTCATCCTCCAGGCGCTTGACCTGCTCGTCGTCGAGGTCGTGGGAGTGGATCTGGATGCGGACTCGCTTCTCCTCGGTGTAGACGGTCACGGTGACCGCTGTCGCCTTGTCGTCGACGGTCGCAGTGAAGTCCCAGACGCACACGCTCTCGGTCTGTCGGCTGCGGATCACCGGGCTGGACGCCCGTCCCTGCAACCGCTCCTCAGAGAGGTCGAGCCACGAGGCGGTGACCGAACCCGCCAGAAGGGCGAGGACGGCGAGGCAGAAGATGCAGGGCACGGTTCAGGTTCTCACCTTTGCGGGACGGATCACAGGTAGCCCTCGTCGAGGGCGACCTTCAGGGACCCCTGCGAGCGCGATGTCGACCCGCTTGCCTTCTCCCTGACGGCGTTCAGGCCAGCCATGAGGTCGGCCGGGGTGACCACCCTGTCGCCGCCCTCCTTGCCGACGCGGGTGAGCGCCGCCACCGCGGCGTGCTGGCAGGCGGCTTCGAGGTCGGCACCGCTCATGCCCTGGCTCCGCCGAGCCAGGTCCTCGAGGGAGGCGTCCGGGCCCAGAGGCATCCGGGCGGCGAAGAGGCCCAGGAGCTTGCGGCGCGCCACGAGGTCGGGCAGCCCGATCTCGATGGTGCGGGAGAGGCGCCCTCCTCGGGTGAGGGCGGGGTCGAGCATGTCGCCGCGGTTGGTGGCGGCGACCACCAGGACGCCGGCACGGCTGCCCATGCCGTCGATCTCCGCCAGCAGCTGGTTGAGGCCGGAGTCCTGGTAGGAGTACCCCGAGCCGCGAGCCGGAGCCACGGCGTCGATCTCGTCGATGAACACGATGCTGGGAGCGTTCTCCCGGGCCCTCTCGAACAGCCGCCGGATCTGTTCCTCGCCCTCGCCGACCCACTTCGACGTCAGGTCCGCCACGGTCACCGGGTAGAACGAGCAACCGCCCTGGGCCGCGAGCACGCGGGCCACGGTGGTCTTGCCCGTTCCGGGTGGTCCGGTGAGCAGGACCCCCGACGGCGGGTCGACGCCAAAGGCGGCGGCCAGGTCGGGGTCGCGCAGCAGGGCCACGATCTGGTGAAGCTCGTCGAGAGCGCCCTGGGGCAGGACCAGCCGGTCCCACGACCAGCTCTCGATCTGTGGGCGGTCCTGACCACCGCGCTCGCTGATCGCCCGCTCGAGGTGAGCCTGGGTGACGGCGACGACGCCGCCGGCGGTTGGTCTGGTCGACTCCTCAAAGGCGTGGAGGCTGGCGGCGTCGACGACCCGCACCAAGACCGCAGGGACGAGGCCGGTGGTGCGGGCGGCGAGGCGTTCGAGGTCGATGTCGGGGGCGGTGGGCCTACCGGCCAGGGCGGCGCGCAGGACGGCGATGCGACCCTCCTGGTCAGGGAGGTCGACACGGATGTGGCGGTCGAAGCGACCGGCCCGGATGACGGCGGGGTCGAGCTGGCTGAGATGGTTGGTGGCGGCCATCACGATCAGGTCGTACCGGTCCCTGCACTCCTCGACGCAGCGCAGCACCTCGTTCACCGTGCGGCGTGACTCCTGGTCGAGCGAGTCCTCTCGTCGCTGAGCCACCGAGTCGAACTCGTCGAAGAACAGAACACAGGGAAGGTTGGCCCGGGCAAACCGAAAGGCCCGCCTGATGTTCTTGGCCGATTCGCCCCGATAGCTCGACTGCAGGTCGGCTGTGGTCACGTGGAGGAAGTTGAGCCCGTACTCCCCGGCCACGGCCCGGGCCATGAAGGTCTTGCCGGCGCCAGGTGGGCCGTGGAGGAGGATCCCGTTCCACCGGATGCGAAACGTCTCGGCCGTTCCGCTGTAGGCCAGCATGCGGCCGACGGTGCGCTTCAGCTCGACCTTGAGGTCGGTCATGCCTCCCACGTCTGCGAAGCACGGCAGATCGTTGGGCCGCTTCACCTGGAGGTCGGCCCCCTCGGCGTCCTTCGTCGCCTTTGCGCCGGCGCCGGTTGCGGTTGCGGGCAGGGCCGGCGGCTCCTGCTGCGAGGCCCGAGGCGACGGCTGGCCGGGCCTCGGCGGGGGGGATGGGGAGGCGGGCCAGGAACCGGGAGGCGGGCCGAGGCCTGCCGGTTCAGCAGTGCTGTTGGCGGGGGCCGCTCCCTCCGGTTCGATCCGCGGCGTCAGCGGCCGGCCGAGCACCGACAGGATGCTGATGGCGGCCGTCAGCTCGACACCAACGACCAGCGCCCAGGTGTCGCCCTTCTGCTGGCCTCCGAAGGCCAGTCCGAAGGCCAGGAAGAAGGCGATCCAGCCGAGGAGGCCGCCGACGCCGAAGCGGATCTTGCGGCCCTGGGGCACACCCGGCACAGCGGCGAGGGCGAGCACGCCGGGGCACCAGATCGTGGCCAGGAGCCCGAGGAAGACCCCGTGCTGGAACCACCGCCCCTTCGGCGGTGCCCGGTGCCGGCCGGCTAACGAGAACAGCAGCACCAGGCCGGCCAGCGCCGCCAGGGCGAACCCCCCCAGGATCAGGTCGGAGAGCGACGTCACCGTCCCGATCCAGGCCCAAGCCCCGAGGCGCTTGACCGTTCCGGGGTCGGCCGCATAGCCGGCGCCGTCCACGACCGCCGCCTCATCGACCGACCTGCCGTCGCGGAGCGTGTAGCAGGCGTAGTACGAGCGGCCCTGCTCCACGGCGCGCACCAGCTTCAAGTCGGGCCCAGGCGTCAGGCGCTTGCTCTTTGGAAAGCACCGGTTGGCGATCCCGGAGAGGGGCAGATCGCCGGGCACCGACTCGGTGACTGGGGGGGCGAAGCGGCTGAGCGGGCCCTGGTCGTTGAAGTCCTTTCCGGACCACAGCGTCACGACGGTGACGCCGTAGATGACCAGCAGCGCGCCGGCGACCGATCCATACCGGACCAGGGCCCCCCGCACGGTCGCGAGGGTAGGCGCCGGCGCGAAGGCTCGTCCCCATCCGAAGATCACCGCAGACAAGCTTGCCGCCGCGGCATAGGGCAGATGTCCCGGATCCACGGGACAGATGTCCCGGGTCGTGACCGGAAGATCCCGGGACACGAGGGACAACTGTCCCCTGGCGGTGGGACCCCGAGCAGGAGCACCCTCGTCCTGTACGGCATTTCGACCGATGGCTGAGGAACGAGGCTGAGGATGATGGCAGAGCAACGGTGTCCCGACGAGAGCCGGCGTGAGATGAGCGTCGACGAGGCCTTTCTGTTGGGGGGAGGCGGAGGTGGGGGACGGATCTGGCGCGCCGCGCTGCCAGCGATCGCTGTCTTCGCGCTGGTCTCGGTGATGGCCGCCCAGCTCCCGCACCTGCGGCCTGACAGTCGACAGGACCGCGGGGCTGCGGCTCGACTGGACGCAGAACGCATCAGCGAGCTCATCAACGTCGTTCGACTCTCCGGCGACGGGAGGGGAGCTGAGCCCCTCGTACCGGCGCCTGATGCCCTCCGCTCGCTCCGCCCATGGGTCCTCAACGCGGGGGCGACCACGGCACCTGGCCGTGGTGAGCTCGACATCACGACAGGTCTGGCGCCACGGGCGGGCCTGGCCGGTGGCGGCGGTCGATGGGGCATGTCGATCGGGATGGCGGTCGCCACGCAGGACAGCAGCTGCGACGGGGCGGTGGACAGCGTGCTGGCCCGTTCCTCGTACACCCCGAGCAGGCTGGCCTCCACTACGCCCGGTGCCCGCAATGCCGGCGCCGTGAACAAGTCCATACGCGACGCCTGCGACGTCGGCACGCCCTCCTCTCAGGTGGCGGCCCAGGTGATGAAGGACGCCCAGTACGGGGTGAGCGAGATCGCCGGTCTGCTGGCGTCCGGGTTCGGCCAGAGCGCGCCCGAGGCAGCCGTCGTGCTGAAGGCGGTGGGCTTCGCCGCCACGCCGATCGCCACCGCGCTCATCGAGGTGTTCTCGTTGTCGGCGCTCGAGTCGGCCGCTCTCCTCAAGGAGCTGTCCTTCAACGCCAACGAGGTGGCCGGTGCTCTCAAGGATGTCTTTGTGCAGCTGGCTCAGGGTGCGGCTCAGATCCTGAGGGCGGTTGGGTTCCTCGCCAACGAGGTGGCCGGTGCTCTGAGGGACGTGTTCGCCCAGCTGGCTCAGGGTGCGGCTCAGATCCTGAGGGCGGTTGGGTTCCTCGTCAATGAGGTGGCCGGTGCTCTGAGGGAC
>JBBSKY010000014.1:0-50051 GCA_038255915.1 Acidimicrobiales bacterium
CTGGGAGTGCAAGGTCTTCGGCACCGCCTGCACCCCCGAGACCCCCATCGGCACCTGCATGGTGTCCAGCGAGGGCGCCTGCGCCGCCTACTACAACTTCGGCCGCATGCACCGCGAAGCCGCCGTCACCCTGGGCCGCCGCAGCTAGTCACACGATGTCAGCCTCTTTGGCTGGCAGGCGCCGCAAGAGGCAGCGCCGCGGAGGACGGCTCCCGTGGGTTGCGCGAGGCGTGTCCTATCGTCTCGCTATGGCCAGCCGCGAGGAGCTTCTCGCTGACTTGGCAGCAGCTGCCGATGAGGCCCTCGACATCGAAGGCCAGGGCGTCCTCCAGGAACCGGTCAGCGTGCTCAGGGCGGACTTGGGGAAGCTCAACTTTGACGACCTGCCACTCGGGGTTAGTATTTTGGTTCTCGAGAAGATGGATGCGGGCGTCATGCATCTGGCCTTCAGCGGTGTACTGACCAGGGTTGATGAGGTCACCTTCATGGCCCGGGTCGAGGAGCACGGTTGGCGGAAGTACTGGACCGGATCCTTGGGCGTAGAGGAGTATCACGACCTCATTCGGGCCTCAGTCGAGGCGCGGGCGAGGTCGCAGGGCGATGTCCTGGTTCAAGAACTCGTGAATGAGGACGTGCTCTATGGGTTTACCTATGACGTTGCGCTTCCGACAGGGGACCTGAGACGGGCTCTTGATCATGCAGTGCACGTTCGCTCTGAGGTAGTTGAGGCGGCAGAAGCTGTTCGCATCGGAATTGATGATCTCGTGACGATTACAGCAAAGCGCTTGAACGGTTGGGGTACTGATCCGCTAGGTCAACTCATTGACAAGATGCGACAGGGTACACCGAATGATAAGGGTCGTGTGCTTGAAGAGTTGGTGAGTCGGCTGTTCAACACCGTTTCGGGCTTCGCCGCAACCGGCCACGTCGTCACAGAGACCGAGGAGATCGACATCCGTATTCAGAACTCCAGCGATGACGCCTATTGGCGCCGGGAGAGCTCCTGCTTCTTGCTGAATGCAAGAACTGGTCCGGCAAGTCCGGGAAAGATGAGTTCGTCATCTTCAAGAACAAGCTTCGCAATCGAGTCGGTCGCGTCACGTGCGGCTTCTTGGTGTCATGGAACGGCTTTGCTGGAACGATAGATAAGGAGATGTTGCGGAGCAGCGAAGGCCACCTCCTCATCGTACCGGTATGCGGCCACGACCTGCGAGGCGCGGTTCGTGACGGTGACTTCCCTGCCCGACTGAAGGCGTTGCACGAGCACGCAGTCTTCCTCTGAACGTGCGGGGCCACGGTGAATACCCGGCCGTCCCCCGTACTCAGCCCGTTACACGGGCGGGCGGCTGCTCGAGGGTCTGGCGCAGCGCCGAGACGAAGGCGTCCGACCCCGGCTCTGCGGCCAGGCGCCTGACCTTCTCGAGGATCTCGGCCCGCTCCTCCTCGATCACCGCACCACCCTCGGGCCCATCCCAGGCGTCCCACCCGGCCATGCTGTCGGCCGCTGCCCCCGCCCACCCCTGCGGGCCGACAGTCTCGGGCACGGTGGCGTACGCCGCCTCGGACTGGCGGGTGCGCCGTTCCTCGTCCCACTGCCACCACCCCCGCCGGCACAGATCGACGACGACCCGGGACCGGCTCTCCCCGCTCTCGGCCCGGCGCCGGTCGACGGCGGCTGACAACTCGATTGGGAGGCAAACCGTGACCTTGTCGACCATGGTCATACCAGGAAGCGTACCCATGAGGGGCACCTCTCCGGCCGAGGATGCCGGGCCATAGCCAGACCGAGGGACGCGGTGGACAGACGGGTCTGTCAGCTCGCTCGCTGGTGGATGAGGTGCGCGTTGGCGGAGATCGGTCCAGGGACTTGGCGGAGGTGGACGACACCATCGTCGGCGATGGCGACGATCTCGGCCACGGCGACGGCGTCTCCATGGCCGGCGATCACATAGCTCCCGATCGCGATGAGCGATGGGTCGCGGGCCTCATCGATGAACGTCCACGGCAGGCCGGTCTCATCCTGGGCGTTCCAGTCAACGTAGATGTCGATGGCGTCGTTCATGCTTGAGCCTCGGGCGCCTTGGCGTGCGGGTTGTCCTGCACCACAGTGTCGCACGTCAGGAGACGATCCAGGTCCGCGTCGAGATCGGGCAGCATGACCGTGAAGTGGGGGCGGCGGAACGTCGGGCGCACCTCGAGGCCAGCGCCCCGGATGGCCCCGACCCGCATCAGAGTCAAGACCGATTCTCGGACGAGGATCGTACGGGCAACCAGGTCGAGAGCCGTCTCGTCAGCGACGGCCAGGACCGAGATCCCGTGCTCGCCGAACCGACGGAACGCCAGGCCGGCGTCACGCCGGAGCCTGCGCTTGTCGAGCAACCCACCACGCACCACGACAAGTTCGTCATCGGGGAGCGCTTCCTGACGGACACGCATGCCGCTCACGGCGTGATGGTCCGCGCTGCGAAGGAGCCGTGGCACGTAGCTCGGTCAGCCGAACACACGTTCGGAGCCTAACGCTCGAGAAGGCGCGAAGCGGCGGATCAGGCGGCCCGAAGCTCGTCGTAGAGGTCCTTGCCACAGCTGGTCTTGAGGTCCTCGGCGAAGGCCTTGTCGTCGTTGATGGCCTGAAGATGTCGGTGTTGGCGTGCATGCGGTTGAAGGCAGGGTTTCGGCATCACCGACGAGCCACGCTCGCTCGGCGGTGGAGTAGCCTCCCTCGCATGGTACAGGTCGAATGACCGGACCCCCAGAAGCTGTCGTTCTGGAAGAATGCCTTCATCGCCTGGGAGGCCTTCCTCCTGGCCGGGTTCACATCGGAAGAGCCAAACGGAGAAGACCTACCATCGCATCGAGTGGGCGAACGAGCCGCTCTCTGAGGAGATCGCGGATCGACTTGCCGATCTTTGGGGTTGTAGCGCTTCCAGGATCAAGAGTGCTCATGCTCGGGTCGGCCTCGTCCTCGGTCCAAAGATTCGCCGCACCTGGGCGCTCGGGCTCTTCGCAGGAGGGATAATAGCGTCTACCCTTCCGCTTTTAGCCGAATAGCGTGGTCGTTGGGAGGGTCTCGTACCAAGCGCAATCATGGACGTCGGTCTCTTATTGTCCTTCGACGTTGTGGTGTTGTGCCTCTCACGGAAGTTGGTGGTTTCGGACGTTCGGTACCGAGCGTTCCGCAGAAAGCGCTGGGACAGCCGTTTCGGTAAGAACGAGTTGCGCCTAAAGGTTCAGGGTTGGTTCAAAGAAGAGTTCTTCGCCACCGGGTCGACGGGACCCGCCCCTGCCTCGACAGCGATGAGATCTGGAGGCGGATCTTAAGTTGCTCATGAACTTGCGCGAGCGCTGCTGGATCGACAGGCTCTGTATTGTCGTGGACCCCGCCCAAGCGATGGCCAACGTGGAGACCGTGATGGTCAGAAGACCTCGGGCTTGGTGGCGTCGGGGGCGACGCGGTAGGTCTTGCGGGTGCTGGAGCGGGAGGAGCTCTGGACCGGGATGTACCAGCGGAGACCGGTGCCGATCTTCAGCAGATACGGGCTGTCGATGACGCCGTCGGCGATCCCGGTGGCGCCGAGGGCGGCGTCGCACAGGCGAGCGAGGTCCGAGACGTCGAGGCCGGCGACCGGGTAGAGGCGGGCGGGGTCGACGCCGATCGGCCCCTGCTCGGGACCGGTGACGGTGCCGGCCTTCCACACCCAGTTGTCGACGCCCCTGGGATCATCAACCGCCTGGATCTCGAACAGGATCCGGCCATCCGGGTAGAGGTGGATCTGGCTGGCCATCAGCGGCCGGCCCACCTTGGCGGTCACCGCAGTGACCGCTGCGCCCACGTCGTTGACCGGGGCCTGCACCCGGGGGTTGGCCACCGGGGTGAGGAAGCCGATCGAGGTCGTGGGGCTTGGCGTGCCGGGCCGGGGCAGCGTGACCCCGGGCGGCAGGGTGATCCCCGGCGGCAGGGTGATCTCGGGCTGGGTGAAGGCCTCCTTGACGGTCGTGGTGGTGCGGGAGATGAACACCGCGGCGGTGATCACACCACCGATGACGAACAGGAGGACGAAGAGACTGATCACCCTGCCGGCGGTTCGGGCCGCACCGGTGGCGTCGAAGGTGGCGACGATCTCCTGCGGAGTGGGGTCGGACTCGGTGACCCGGGTCAGCACCCACGTGCGGGGGTTGGCCAGCCGACGGTGGCAGTAGGCGCAGCCGCCGTCGGCGGTGGCCGCGATCGGCGCCCCGCAGCCGGGGCAGCGGTCGAGGGGCGCCGCCGGGCCGGTCGTGGTGGTGGCGTCGGCCTGGCGCTGGAACCACCACACCTCCGACCAGGTGCGCTTGCCGTTGTCGGCCCCGGGCACCGGCTTGCCGTCGGTGGTGGCCTCATAGGCCACGCCCTGGAGTGCGAAGCGCACAGCGATGGTGTCCCAGTTCCCGTCGCTGCCGGCCTGCACGACGGACGCCGAGCGCACCCGCACGCCCTCGTGGACCTGGCGCCGCCCGGCCGCCCGCAGCCCGTCGAGCTCGGCCGAGAGGCGCAGGGCCATGTCGTCGCCGACGACGGCCCGGGCCTGCTCGGGATGGCCCTCGGCCCGCGCCCGGAGCACCAGGGCCAGCACGGCCTCGGCCCGGGAGAGGAAGGCGGTCTGGTCGAAGCCGGGGTCGTGGCCACTGATGGCATCGAGGGTCACCGCCCAAGCATGCCTCTCGACGGTGGTCTCGAGCCCTTCCGCCCTGGGAGTGCCCACTTCCGGTCATCCCAGGAGCCAGAACCGGGCACTCCCGGAACGGTCCGGCGGGAGGGGTGGGGGCCGGCCGACGAGAAATCGGGTGGGGAGAGCGATGACTTCTCGGGCATGGTGGCGTCTCCACCTGCGTTGTGATCGACCGCGGTCGCGCGTGGCGCAGATCGCTGTCATAAAGGCCCGCCAGACTGCGTCACCAGGAGGACGAGATGAGCAACACCTACGCAGTCGAGGCCCACGGCCTGGTCAAGCGCTACGGCGACAACGTCGCGCTGGCCGGCATCGATCTCGCTGTCCCGACGGGCACGGTCACCGCCGTGCTGGGGCCCAACGGCGCCGGCAAGACCACGGCCGTGCGGATCCTGGCCACCCTGGCGGTGGCCGACGAGGGGGAGGCGACGGTGGCCGGCTTCGACGTGCGGCGCCAGCCCAACGAGGTGCGGCGGCGGATCGGCCTGGCCGCCCAGGACGCCACGGTCGACCCGCTGCTCACCGGTCGGGAGAACCTGGTGATGCTGAGCGAGCTGCACCAGGCCAGCCGCAAGGCGGCCCGCCATCGGGCCGGCGAGCTGCTCGCCGAGTTCTCCCTCGACGACGCCGCCGACCGCGTCGTCTCGGGCTACTCGGGCGGGATGCGCCGCCGCCTCGACCTGGCCGCCACCCTGGTGGCCCGGCCCCAGGTGCTGTTCCTCGACGAGCCCACCACCGGCCTCGACCCCCGGGCCCGGGCCGAGCTGTGGACGGTGCTCGACACCCTGGTGGAGCGGGGCACCACCGTCGTCCTCACCACGCAATACCTCGACGAGGCCGAGCGGCTCGCCGAGGACATCGTGGTCATCGACCACGGCCGGGTCATCGCCCGGGGCGACGCCCGCACGCTCAAGCGCGAGGTGGGCAGCGACCAGGTGCAGGTCGTTGTGGTCGACCCCGCCCACCTCGACCAGGCCACCCGCATCCTGGCCCGGGTCACCGGCGCCCAGCCGTCGGTCGACGTCCCGGCCCGCTCGGTCACCGCTCCCGCCAGCGGCAACGTCGAGACCCTGATGGCGGTGGCTGGCGCGCTGTCGGAGGCCCGGGTCGCCGTCGACGACCTCAGCCTGCGCCAGCCCACCCTCGACGAGGTGTTCCTCACCCTGACCGGCTCGGCCCCCCAGGCATCCGCCGATGAGCAGGTCCCCGCCCACCACCTCCCGGAGACGATCCCATGACCGCCACCACGATCCTCCCGCCCGCCGAGGCGGACGACCACCAGCTGCAGCCGCCCCGGGGCTTCGTCCACGACACCCTCGTCATCACCCGCCGTGGCCTCACCCACCTCAAGCGCCAGCCCGAGGCCCTGAGCGACGCCACCATCCAGCCGATCATGTTCGTGGTGCTCTTCGCCTACGTGTTCGGCGGTGCCATCGACATCCCCGGCGGCGGCAGCTACCGGGAGTTCCTGATGGGCGGCATCTTCGCCCAGACCATCGTCTTCACCGCCTTCGGTGTGGCCCTCGGGCTGGCCAACGACCGCAAGAACCAGGTGGTCGACCGGTTCCGGTCGCTGCCCATCTCCACCGGTGCGGTGCTGGGCGGCCACGCCGTCACCAACCTGCTGAAGTCGATGCTGCCCATCGTGCTCATGTCGCTGTGCGGGCTGATCATCGGGTGGCGGATCCGGGGCGGCCTGGTCGACGCCGTCCTCGGCTACGCCCTGCTGCTGGCCTTCGCCTTCGCCATGATCTGGGTGGGCGTGCTGCTGGGCAGCCTGGTGGCCACGCCCGAGGGCGTGCAGGGCGTGGCCTTCGGGGTGCTGTTCCCGGTCACGTTCATGGCCAGCACCTTCGCTCCCACCGCAACGATGCCCGGGGTGGTGCGGGTGCTGGCCGAGTGGAACCCGGTGACGGCGGTGGCCAACGCTGCGCGCGTCCAGTTCGCCAACCCCAACACCCCGATCGAGCCCGGCGACCCCTGGCCGATCCAGCACCCGATGGCCTACTCGCTGCTGTGGATCGTGGGCATCTTCGTCGTCTGCGCTCCCCTCGCCATCCGGGCCTACAAGCGGTCGATCTCGACCTAGGAAACCACCTCCTCGTCACGCCGCCCCGGTACCGTCGCCGGCGATGGACGCCGACGAGCAGGAGCGGGCGCTGCGGCGCATCCGGGGGCTGCTCGACAAGGCCGGCTCCACCAGCTTCGGGCCGGAGGCCGACGCCCTGTACGACAAGGCGGCCGAGCTGATGGCCAAGCACCGGATCGACGCTGCGCTGCTCGAGGCCAGCCGTGCCCCCGCCGAGCGCAGCCCGGTCGAGGAGCGGCCCGTCGACCTGGGCTCGGGCCAGTACGTGCGGGCCCGCCTCCAGCTCATCCACCACATCGCCACCAACCACGGCTGCCGCCTTCTCACCCACACCACCCGCGACGGCCGGGTGGCCACGGTGGTGGGGGTAGCCGACGACTGCGGCCGGGTCGAGCTGCTCTACACCAGCCTGCTGCTGCAGGCCACCCGCCTGGCCGCCGCCGCCTGGGCCGCCCGGTCCGTCGAGGCCACGGCCGGCGGGCTGGGCCGGCGCCGCCGCCCCGCCGGCAACCAGGTGGCCTGGAAGCGGGAGTTCCTGTTCGGCTTCGGGGCCCGGGTGGGAGAGCGCCTGGCCGCCCTGTCCGAGGAGGCCGCCCGCCCGGACGACGGGTCCGCCGGCGGTTCGGTGGCCCTGGTGCTGGCTGACCGGGCCGACCGGGTCGACGCCTGGCTGGCCCGGGCCCACCCCCGGCTGCGGTCGCTGGCCCCGGCTGCCGGCTTCACCGGCCACGGCGGCCTCGCCGCCGGCCGCTCCTCGGCCGACCGGGCCGACCTGGGCAGCCGCGCCGTGGGGGCCGGCCGCCGGGCCCTGCGGCGCTGAGGGTCGTGGCGGCCAGGCCGGGGAGGCCGGCGATGGCGGTGCCGTGGCCCGGCCAAGCGAACGAGGCGGCGCCCGGGGTGACGGAGGCGGCTGTGCCGAGGGTGCAGGCGGTGACGGAGGCGGCTGTGCCGAGGGTGCAGGCGGTGACGGGGGTACCGGAGGCGGCGGGGGCCGGGGTGGGCCCACGGGCGGCGAAGATCGGGGTCCGGGGGGCGGCGGCGATGGGCGCCGGGGGCCGGGACGGGGATCGCCAGCGGGTCTACGACGCCGAGGACGCCGCCTTCCTGGAGACCAGCTACGCCGAGCGGCTGGGGGAGCGGGGCTGCCGGTGGCTGTTCGACCACCTGGTGGCCCTGCCGTGGTGGGCGGCCGCGGCCGGCCCCCCGCCGATGCTGCGGGCGGCCCGCTCCGACAGCGCCCGCTCGACCACGGTGGTGGCGGAGGACCGGACCGAGGTGCGCATCGGGCCGGGCATGGACCAGGCCCACGTGCTGTCCCACGAGCTTGCTCACCTCGTCGCCCCCGCCGGCGCCGGCCACCGCGGCCTCTTCCGGGCCGCTCACGTGGACGTGGCCACGCTGGTCCTCGGCGCCCACGGCGCGGCCCGCCTGGCCGGGTTCTACGGCCGCGCCGGCCTGCCTGTCACCGCCCGAACCTGGCCGCCGCCACCCGAGCACGGCCCGGGCGGCCTGCTGGCGGTCTGGCAGGCCCGCCTGGCCCTCGAGGCGCTGCGCCCCCAGTGACCCCGGGCGGGGTGCTCATGACTCTGCGGTGGATCATGGACCAGGGGTTGGCGCGAGGCGGGCGCCCGGACCGAAGGTGGCGTGAGGACGCCGGATTCTGCCCGGTCAGCTGTGCGGGGTGGGTGCCCGGTCAGGAGGTGGCGTGAGGGCGCGAGGTTCTGCCCGGTCAGTGGTCCGGGTGGGGCGGGGGCCGAACAGGGTTCGGGAGCGGGTCATCAGGTACAGCCACACCGCCAGCAGGATGGCGAGAGTGGCATAGGCCGCGATCGCTGTCACCGCCGGGCCGTCGTGGGCCTCGCGCAGCAGGACGCTGCTCATTGACCTGAAGTCGGCCTGGCGCAAGGGCTGGGCGGGCACCTCGTCGGCGCCGATGTCGGGGTCGGCGGGGAGGTGGATCGGTGTCGCCATCACCTCGCGGCCCCGGTACAGGGCGACCAGGGTCTTCCAGTCACCGCCGACGGGGACCGGCCGGGAGGCCCGGTAGCGCCCGGGGCCAACCTCGCGCAGGGTGGCCTGGATGCGGCCGCCGCCCTGGGCCGACCACACCTCGAACAGGTCCGCGCTCCGAGCCGCGTCCCGAGGCCGGACCTCGACGTCGACCACGGCGTCACCGTCGAGCCGGTCGATCGCCACGATCGCCTCGACCCGTCCCACCTGGCGTTGGGTGGGGACGGCGACGGCCACGACCAGCAGGGCGCCTGCAGCCACCAGGGCCCCCCGAGGGAGCCGGCTGCCGGCCAGGGCGGTGCCGAGCACGGCGGCGCCGAACGCCGCGCCCGCGGCCAGGGTCGCGGCCAGGGGCCAGCTGGCGGCGGCGAGGTGATGGCCGCCGGCGGTGGCCGCCCACGCCCACTCCCCGGCCAGGCCCACCGTCGCCAGCAGGGCGCCTGAGGCCAGGGCGAACCGCAGCCGGTTCCGGGTGCCGAACCTCCAGGCCACCAGCTCGATCGCCACCGCTGCGGGCAGGTACGCAGCGGTGCGGGGCATCACGTGGCCCAGCCCCCCGATCACCGGCGCCAGAGCTCCCCGGAGCACCAGGAACCCGACGGCTGCAGCCAGTGCGCCGCCCGGCCCGAGGGCGAGCCGGGCGGTGGTGAGGCCCAGGCCGGCGGCCGCCAGGACCAGCACGGGGAGCAGGACCACCGGGAACAGGGGGACGCCGTAGTCGTACTCGGCCTGGTAGGTGGAGAGGCCGATCAGCACCGAGGCGAGGGTCATCACGTGCAGCGCCCGCCCGAGCGGCCTGAGGCCCGAGCGGCCCTGGGGAGCGGGAGGGACGGCGCCCGAGCGGCCCTGGGGAGCGGGGGGCGCCGCGTTGGGGCGGGGGCGGCCCTCGGCGAGCATGAGCCACAGGGCGACGGCCGAGAGTGAGCCGCTGGCCAGGAGGCCGAGGTGGGGAGGGCTGAGGAGGGTGACGTCCACGCCGTAGGCGTCGTGCCAGAGGGAGTCGAGGACGAACGCCACCAGGCCGCCGACCCGGAAGGCCAGGAGCAGCAGGGCCGACCACGGCAGCCGCCACCGGCCGAGGCGCAGGCGCACGTCGGCCCCGGTGGCTGTGGCCGTGGCGATGGTGAGGAGGGCCACGCCGATCAGCCCGGTGAGGGCGGTGAGGATCAGCAGGTGCGGAGGGGACAGCACCTCCTTGTCCCGGCCGAGGTCGATGTGCCAGGCCACGTCCCAGTACAGGCCGACCATGGCGATGCCGAGCAGGACGAGGCCGCTGACCGAGCCGACGACGGACCAGGCGGCGTACCCCGTGCGGCGCTCGAGGGCCGCGGTGAACCTCACGGGGCCCGGGTCCGGACCAGGTCGGCGAGATCACCCACCGTCGTCACGCTCGACAGGTCGGCCTGGGAGAAGATCACGTCGTAGTCGTCCTGCAGCTCGATGGCCATCTCCACCAGGCGGTAGCTGTCCGAGACCAGCTCGCTCAGCACCACCTCGGGCCGGACCCGGGACGGGGCCACGCCCAGCACCTCTGCGATGCGTTCGGTGATCTCGTCGTTCGACGGGGTCGGCACCTTCAGTCCTCGCAGGCTTGGGGGTGGGCGTCGAGCAGGAAGCCCAGGCGGGCCTCGTGCTCGGCCAGGGTGTGGGTGTAGACCTCGCGGTCGGCTTGTCGGTAGCGCCGCAGGGTGTCGGCGATGGTGTCCTTGCCGAACCGGTCCTCCATGCCGGTCAGGGCGTCACGCACCCACTGCACGTGCCAGCGCTCATCCTCCATGATGCGCTCGATCGTCTCCTTCACCTCGACGCGGACGTTGGGCACGGCCAGGTGGCGGGCGTACTGGTTGATGACCCGCCGCTCGAACACCAGGGTGATGGCCATGATCTCCATCAGGTTCACGGGCAGCCCGGCCGCCTCCAGGTACTGGTCCTGGTAGGCGTCCGACATCTTGATGGGGCGGGTGCCGAGGCGGTCGAGGCAGTCGGTCCAGTACCAGGCGTGCTGGGCCTCGTCGGCGAAGTGCTTGGTGAGGTCGTGCTGGATCGGGCTCGGCTTGAGGGTGCGGGCCAGGCGGCCGAAGAACAAGGAGCCGTTGATCTCCGAGGTGCGGTAGTAGCTGAGCGCCCACAGCTCGTCGTCAGACAGCAGCATCGCCGACCGCCACGCTCAGCCACCCGCCGCCGAACCCGCCGCTCACGTAGCGGAGGCGCCGACCGGTCCGGTTCTCGGCCTCGCCGATCAGCGCCGCCGGGTCGGCCACCTCGTAGTCGAGGAAGGTGGCACCGAGGTTGTCCGGGGTGGCCTTGAACAGCGCCTCCTTCACGGTCCACAGCCGGAGCAGGTCGTCGGGGCCGGCGGCGGCGTCCCGCTCCCGCTCGACCAGGAAGAGGCGGGCGATGCGGGGATCGGTGTCGTGCGGGCCCTCGTAGTCGACGCCCACCCCGGCTTGGCCCCCGTCGGCCCGGGCGGCCACGGCGACGCCGGCGGCATGGGTCAGCGACAGGCAGCGGTGGGGGAAGCGCACCAGGGAGGTGTCGCCCCCCTCGACCACCTGCTTGAGGGCGGCCCGGCCCAGCAGCCAGTCCTGTCGGCGGCGGCTGCCGGCGTCGGGCAGCTGGCGGCGCTCCGCAGCCGTGAGGTCGTCGATGTCTACCGGCACGGTGGCGCCGCGCAGCAGCACGGGCACCACCAGCCCCGCCGCCACGGCCCGCTCGGCCGCGGCGAGGTCGGGCCACCGAATCGGAGGGCCAGGTCGAGGTTGAGGTCGCCGTCGAGGCCGCGTCGCCGCTTCGTCCCCCGGCGGAGCAGGTCGAGCGCCGTTGAGTGGCCGGCCGGCCTCGACCACGGCGTCACCTTCGAGCTGGCAGCCCTGACCGACTGCATCACCCGGCTGCGCCGGCAGGGCTTCAGTGTCAGGCCACGGCATGGCGCCCCCACCTGGTGGCCACCAGGGTGTCGCAGGTGCGACGCACCAGCTGGGCGGCAACGGGGGCCCGGTAGGACGGGCCGAGCACCTGGCGCAGCCGCACGTTGTCCAGCTCCTTGCCCACGAAGAGCTGGCGGGCGAAGGGCACCACCGACTGGAGCGACCGACGCACCATCCCGCCGCCGAAGGTGCTCACCCCGGCGGCCAGAAGCTCGAACGACTCCTCGTCGCCCAGCAGCGGCCGCAGCACGCCGCGCCGTCGGAAGCCCTCGACCGACTCAAAGCAGTCGGCGACGACGTCGAGCGCCGCCTCCAGCGTGAGCGACTCGGAGGCCGCGTGGGCGAGGTGATAGACGCCGCCCGCCTCGGCCGACGCCATCAGGCGCACGACGGCGTCGACCACGAAGTCGCCGGTGACCAGGTACAGGAGGGTGCGCGCGTCACCGGGCACCAGGGGGAGCAGTCCGTGGAACCACAGCTTCAGGGTGTCATGGAAGGCGTTGTGCTGGGTGACGGCGCCCGACGGGTCGTCGGCCACGACGGTGGCCACCCGGAGGATCCTCCAGGGCAGATCGCCGGCCACCTCGGCCACCCGCTGCTCGGCCTGTCCCTTCGACCACTCGTAGTCGTTGGCGAAGCCGGCGTCGCCGTCATAGAGCCGCTCGGTGATGGCGCCGCCCCGAAGGCCGGTGGCGTAGACCGTGCTGAGAAGGCCGAGGCTCTCCAGGCGGGGGCAGCGGCGGGCGAAGGTCACGACCTTGGCCGTGCCCTCGACGTTGACGGCCTGCGCGGTGTCCCGGTCGACGTCGAAGCGGGTGACGGCGGCGGCGTGAACCAGGTGGATGATGCGGCCCCGTTCAGCGTCGCTCATGCTGGCGAAGGGGTCGGGGGCGGTCAGGTCGACCTGGGCCCGCCCGGGGGCGAGGACCTCGTGGCCCATCTGGCCGTACCGGCCTGCCACGAGGCCCCCCAGGTAGCCGTTGCCCCCCGTGACCAGGACCGTCACAGCTGAGGGAAGGGGCCGGTGGGGCCGTAGCGGTGGATGAAGGCGGCCAGCCAGCGCTCGATGCCGAAGGCGATGCAGGCCGTGCGCACCGGCTCGCCGTCGCGCTGGATGGAGAAGGCGCGGCCGAAGTGGTCGTGGTGGAGGTTGGTCGAGGCGATGGCCAGCCGGTCCTCGAACATCAGCTCGTACTTGGTGGGGTCGATCTGCTGCATGAGGTACTGGGGGTTCTTCGACGGGCGGAAGAAGGGATCGCTGGCCAGCGCCCAGCTGAGGGGGAGGTCGATGGCGGTGGTGAGGCGGTCGACCTCGGCCGTGGCGTCGGCCAGGAAGGCGCCGGCCTCCTCGGCGGTTCCCATGCAGACGATCTCGCGCATGGTGAAGCTCCACTGCCGTTCGAGGGGGACGTAGCGCTCCTCCCGCCGGAAGCAGGTGTTGCTGGTCGTGAAGTACCGGGGCCGGTCGAAGGCGAGGCCCTGGTGGTGGTCGTAGAGGTGGTAGCAGGCGGCCGGGGTGAGGACGTCGCGGATCGGGGCCAGGGCGCTCGGGTGGACCTGGCCGCTGCCGTCCACGGGCTGGCCGTCGGTGAAGGTGGCCAGGTTGGCCTCGGCCGGGTCGAGGCAGGCGGGGAAGGTGGCGTGTTGGGGGAACGAGCGGAACCAGTCGTTCTGCTCCAGCACCGAGGCGGCCAGGAACGTGGGGAAGCGGTGGTCCTCGGCCTGCCAGCCGGCGGCCAGGGCCACGAAGCGGTCGTCCAGCCGGTGGGCCAGGGCGAGCAGAGGGCCTGACAGCGCGGCCTGGCCGTTGGCCTTCCACCGCAGCCCCGGGGCCTCGATCACGATGGGAAGAAGGCGTCGTGGATGGCGTCGATGGTGCGGAATGTGCCGGGCCGCAGGCCGGACGGGTCGAGGGGGGCCTGGCGCAGCTCCTCGACGAACAGCAGGAGGTCGGCCACCTGCAGCGAGGTGAGGTAGCGGCGATCGATGATCGGGGTGTCGTCGGCCGGCTCGTCCTCGGGGACCTCGGGGTTGTGGGCCCGGATCCAGCTGCGCAGGGCGTCACGCACCTCGGGCGGGGTCACGGCACCACCATGCCCGCGGCAGCCAGCGGCCGGAGCGCGAACCGGGTGATCTCGTCGCGGTGGGCCTGGGTGGACTCGTGGGCCCAGGCGTCTCGGGCCACGGCCCACGGCTCGGCCAGGCCGGCGTCGCGGTACACGTCGGGGTTGTAGTACTCCCGCCAGGTGGCGGTGACATAGGCCGCCAGGTGGGCCCGGATGCCGTCGACCACCTCGTCCGGCCAGCGCTCCACCCCTTGGCGCCACAGCTCCTCCACGATGCGCCGGCCGAACACCAGGTGGCGCACCTCCTCGGCGTGGTGGTTGGCGTTGATCTGGCGGGCGACCGGCACCAGCCGCTCGTCACGGGCCATGGCCAGGTTGTAGCGGTCGACGATCTCCTCGAAGATCGACACCTTGGCGAAGAACAGGAAGTCCTCCTCGCCCTCGGCGTGCTCTTGGGGGAAGGCGACCTTGCGGTCGGGGTAGACCTTGCCCCCGTAGCGGGTGCAGAAGGTGCCGAACCACACGCTGTGCTTGTTCTCCTCGTCGAGGAAGTGGTGGAGGTACCTGGCCACCGCCTCCATCCCCGGCCGGTACAGGCGGGCGGCGAGGCCGGCCATCAGCGCCTTCTCGCCGTGGATGTTGAGGCTGTAGAAGTTCACCGCCTCCCAGAAGCTCAGCACCTTCTGCTCGTCCTCGGTCATGGCCTCCCACGTCGGCGTCCCGTAGAGCGAGACGAACCTCGGGAGGGTGAACCACTGGCGGCGGTCGAGGGCCTCGGGCCAGGCGATGGCCTCGTAGGGGTTCTGGTAGGCGCGCCGCGACGTGGCGCTGAGGCGGGCGACGGTCTCGGCCAGATCGCCGGTCACTGCCGCTCCAGCAGGACGGCCTGCCAGTTCATCCCGTAGCCGGCCATCGTCAGCAGGAGCAGGTGGCCGGGCTCGATCCCGCCGTGGTCCTGGAGGGCGGCCAGGTTGATGATGTTGTCGCCGCTGATCACGTGGGCGACGTCGGGGAGCGAGCGGCAGCTGACCTTCGCCGGGTCGATCCGCAGGAGGCGGCCCAGGATCTGCCAAGCCTTGGCGTCGGTGTTCTGGGGCATGACCCAGTCGAGGTCGTCGGTGGTGCGCCCCGCCTTGGCCAAAAGCTCGGTGACCAGCCGGTGGGTGTAGGCGAAGTAGGACCCGACGGTCTCGTCGTCATCGGCGGCCACCATGGCCCCGTTGGTGAGGTGGTGGGCGGCGACGAGGCGGTAGGCGGCGGGGGCACGGGACACCACGCACGCCGCAGCACCGTCGGAGACCAGGCTGTAAGCCTGCTCGTAGCTGGCGCCCGGCGGGAAGCGGTCGGCGCTCACGCACAGGACCCGGTCGACGCCGGGGTCGGTGGCTATGAGCCCGTGGGCGATGCGCAGCGAGCCCAGCATGCTCGTGCAGGCCTGCTGGCCGAGGCCGACGACAAAGGCACCTTCCAGCCCGAGGTCGGCCTGCAGGCGGCTGACCGGAAAGTCCATGAGTGCTTGACGTCGGAGGTCTCGGCGAAGCGGGCCGGGTCGCCCAGGTTGGCGTTGGCCGGGATGCAGGTGGCGTAGACGATGGCGTCGGGGGAACCGAGTCCGTCGCCGATCGAGGACACCGCGGCGCGGGCCAGGTCGTAGGCCGTCTCGGCCTCGGCGCACACGTGGTGCCAGGCGAAGCCGGAGGCCAGGAAGTCGGCGGCGGCGTTGTGCATCCGACCCGCCGCCGCGCTCGCCTCCACGCCGTGCCTGTGGCTCCCGAGGGCGTAGCCGAGGTGGTCGACGTAGACGTCGGTCACCTCGCCGCCCCGGTTGCCTCGGCCCGCTCCAGCAGGCGGATGATGTCGGCCCGCCGCAGCGAGCGCTTGGCTGTCCTGGGCAGCTCGCACTGGTGGACCCGGACCAGGGTGGGCCGCTTGTAGCCGCTCAGCCCGGCGGTGAGCCGGGCCACCTCCTCCTCGGCCGCCGCCGCGGCGATGGGCCGGGCCGGCACGACCACGGCGCACACCTGCTCGCCGTGGCGGGCCGGGCGCTGTGCCTCCCGCTCTGCCGGGCCGCTCGGGCCCCGGAGGCCGACGACGGCCGCCTCGACGAACAGGGGCCCACGGGCCAGCGCCGCCTCCACCTCCTCGGGCTGCACCTTCTTGCCGCTGTCGAGGACGATCATGGCCTTGGCCCGACCGGTGACGTACAGGAAGCCGTCCTCGTCCAGGTGACCGAGGTCGCCGGTGTGCAGCCAGCCGTCGGCGTCGACCGTGGCCCCGGTCCCGCGCTCGTCATGGCCGGGGCCGGTCCCAAGCGGCCAGTACCCGAGCATGATCCCGGGGCCCTGCACCAGGATCTCGCCGTCCCCGGCGATCCGCACCGTGGTGCCCTGGAGGGGTCGGCCGACCGAGCCCAGCCGGTGGTGGGCGGCGCTGTTCATGGCCACCGCCGGCGCCGCCTCGGTGAGCCCGTACCCCTGGAAGACCCGGGTCCCCCGCCGCTCGAAGAAGGTGATGACCTCGGGGTCGAGCGGGGCGCCGCCGCAGTAGAAGGCCGGCAGCGATCCCAGGGTGGCGCCGCTGACCTCGAGGTGGCGCTTCAGCAGCTGCAGGACGAGGGGGACGACGACCATCCGGTCGATGGCGCACCCCTCGATCAGGGCCACCAGCTCGTGCGGCACCACGGTGCCGGCGACGAAGGTGGTCGCCCCCGCGGCCAGGGCGGGCAGCAGCCCGCCGCAGAGCTCGAGGAGGTGGCTGGGCGGGAGCACCGACAGCAGCCGGGCCTGCGGGCCCGCCTGCTGGAGGGCGCCGAGCCGGTCCACCACATAGGCCAGGTTGGCCAGGCTGAGGGTGACGCCCTTCGGCTCCCCCGTGGTGCCCGATGTCCAGACCAGCACGGCCGGATCGTCCGCGTCGCGAGGCACCTGGGTCGCGCCGGTGCGTGGCGACGTGAGATCGCCCAGGGTGGACCCTGCCCCGGAGGCGGGGTGGCCCGGCAGGGTGTCGGTGCCGGCCAGGACCGGGACGGCCGGTCGCCACCTTCGGAGCAGCGTCGGGGACACGATGGCCGCCCTCAGCTCGGACCGCTCACCCAAGGGCCCCAGCTCCTCGGCGGTCGCCTTGGCGTCGAGAAGCACGGCCACGGCGCCCCGGCGCAGGATCCCGAGGAATCCTGCCACCCAGTCACCCCCCGCCTCGCCGAGCAACGCCACCGGATCGCCCTGGCCCACCCCGGAGCCGGCGAGCCAGGCCGCCACGGCCCGGGACCGCTGGTCGAGCTCGGCGTAGGTCGGCCCGGACCAGCCCTCGGCGGTGTGGGCGGCCACGGCGACCCGCTCCGCTACGGCCCCCTCACCGGCATGCAGCCAGCGGTCGAGCAGGTCGCCCGGGCTCCCCGTCGCGGTGCGATCACTGCGTCGCAGGTCGCTGCGTTCCGAGGTGCTCGGTGTCGAGGTGGGCATGTCGCTCAGCCTGAGCCGGCACCGTGCGGGCCGGCACCCGGGGAACCCCCCAGCCCCGCTCGGGCAGCCCCCATCGGCTCGCTCCGACCCCGGGCCGCCATGGGTCGAGTGTACGGCTGCCGCTCGGAGCGACGATGGGTCGTGGCGCCATGGTAGGCCGGGGTGGTGGAGCGGATCACCCTGGCCGACGCCCGGGAGGACCGCCTCTTCTTCGCCCAGGTCCGGGAGGATCCCCTCCTCGAGATCGAGGCGCTGGAGCCCCAGCCGGGCCAGACGCTCGTTGGTGGTGGGCTCAGGCGGGTGCACCGCCCTGTCCCTGCTGGCCGCCGGGGCCGGACGGGTGGCGGCCGTCGACCTCAACCGGGTGCAGAACCTGCTCACCGACCTGAAGGCGGTGGCGGTGGCCGAGCTGGGGTCGGCCGGAGCCGTCGCCTTCCTGGGCGGTGCCCCCCAGACGGCGGCCAACCGGCTGGCCGCCTACCAGCGGGTGAAGCCCGGCCTCGGCCCCCGGGCCCTGGCCTACTGGGACGCCCACCCGAAGTGGGTCGGCCGGGGGGTCCTGCACGTGGGCGTCACCGAGCGGTTCATCGTCGGGGTCACCACCGCCCTGCGCCTCGGCATCCACGGCCCGGCCCGCATCCGGCGCCTCCTGGCCTGCCGGACGCTGGACGAGCAACGCCGCTTCCACCGCGACGAGTGGGACACCTGGCGCTGGCGCCTCCTGTTCACCGTCCTGCTGAACCGGGCGGTGTTCCGCAAGACCTACACCCCGGCGTTCTTCCAGCACGTGGAGAACCCGAGCTTCGCCCGCCACTTCCAGAGCCTGGCTGACCACGCCCTCACCGAGGTGCCCATCGCCACCAACTACTTCGCCCACGACATGCTGACCGGCCGCTACCCGGCGGGCACGGCCGGCGGGCTCCCTCCCTACCTCACCCCCGAGGGCGCCGCGACCGTCGCCTCCGGCCGCGACCACCTCGTCCTGGTCGACGGGGGCTACACCACCTACCTGCGCACCCTGCCCGACGCCAGCGTCCACGGGTTCGCCCTCTCCAACATCCTGGAGTGGTTCACCCCCGAGCTGGTCGACGAGCTGTTCGCCGAGGCGGTGCGGGTGGCCGCCCCCGGCGCCCGGCTGGTGTTCCGCAACTTCGTGGGGTGGACCGAGGTGCCCGAGCGGTGGCGGGACGTGATCGTCGAGGACCGAACCGCCGGCGAGGCCCTCATCAAGCGTGACCGAAGCGCCGTGCAGCGCCGCATCGCCGTCTGCCGGATCGGCCCGTGAGCGCGGTTCGGGCGGCGACGCCCGCCGACAACGATGCCCTGGTCGCCCTCTCGGTGGCCTGCCCGATGGAGGGCGAGATCGGCCTGGCCGTCGACCGCGCCCCCGACTTCTTCGCCCTGAACCGCCTCGAGGGGGCGTCGTGGCAGGTGGGCGTGGTCGACGGCCCGGACGGCCGCCCCGTCGGGTGCATCGCCGTGGCCCAGCGGACCGTCTACGTGAACGGCGAGCCGACCGGGGCCATGTACGTGAGCGACCTGAAGGTCCACCCCGCCCACCGCGGCGGCGGGGTGGCCGACCTGCTCACCGGCTGGGCCGGCGAGATCGGCATCGCCGCCTGGGGCGAGGACGGGCTGGCGTTCCTCACCGTCCTGGGCGACAACCGGTCGATGGCCCGGCGCATGGCCGGGCCTCGTGGACTTCCGCACCTGGAGCGGGTGGCCACCTACCGCACCCACACCCTTCCGCTCCTGTGGCGGCGGGCCGTTCCCCAGGGCTGCACCGTCACCGCCGCGAGCCCGTCGGACCTCGAGGAGATGGCCGAGCTGTGGGCGGTCGTGGCCCCCCGCCGCCACCTGGCCCCGACCCACTCGGTCGACGACCTCGGGGCCTGGATCGAGGCCGCGCCCGACCTCGAGGTGGCCTCATACCGCCTGGCCCGCCGGGGCGGGCGCATCGTCGGGTTCCTGGCCCCCTGGGACCAGTCGGGCTTCAAGAAGCTGCGAGTCACCGGCTACACCCGCAAGCTGGCCGGGGTGCGGGCCGGGTTCAACGCGTTCGCCCCGCTCGTTCGGGCCACCCGCCTACCGCCCCCGGGCGGCGCCTTGGAGAACGTCACCGCCGTCCATCTCTGCGTGCCGCCGGACGAGCCGGCGGTCCTGCGGGCCCTCGTCGTCGACGCCTACAACGCCAGCCGGGGTGTCGGCTCGTTCCTCAACGTCGGCCTCGACGCCGCCGACCCTCTGGCGAAGGCCCTGGGTGGCCTCTCTCTTCGCCCAGACGCTGGACATCTGGGTGTGCGTCGCCTCCCTGGCGGACCGCCCGAGCCGCCGCTCGTTCGACGGCCGGCCCTTCCACCACGAGATCGCCCTGGTGTGACTGTCGGACCGGCCTCGGGGGCAATGTGGTGGTACCGGGGCCACAGCGGGTATCGTTCCCCTCGGCAGCGGTGCCGAGGACCTGTCCCCCCGAGGGGTCGATGGGCTTCGGAGCACTCCCGCCGCGACGAAGCATCGGAGGAAGAGCACTGGCCGAGGTGGGCACCCGCGTCGACGATCCGCACTGGATCTCGATGGTGGAGAGCGAGGCAGCGGGTGACGCCGCGGCCGGGGACGTGGCTGAGCTCGAGGGCGACCGGCTGCGGTGGCTGCGCGTGGCCCAGGCGCTGCTGCGCGACACCGAGGACGCCCTCGACGACGCCAGCGAGCTGACCGATCCGGCCATCCGGGCCCAGGTCACGGCCGACCTCGAAGGAGAGCTGCGCCAGCTGGAGGCGGCGGTCACCCGCATCGCCGTCGCCGCCGGCCTGGGCATGCTGTGGCAGGCCCCTGCCGCCCCTCGCCCCGCCGTCAACGGCAGCAACCCCGCCACCGCCGGCGCCGGCGCTCCGGTGAGCGTGCCCACCGGGCCACCCCGGCTCCAGGGCTCGTGGGTCGACGGCGGACTCGTCCTGTGGGCCGGCGGGGCGGGGGCCAAGCCGCTGCCCGCCGACGAGGTGGTTGCCCTCGGCGGCTCGATCGGAGCTGACACTGGCGGCTGGACCCGCCGCAAGCCCGTGGTCATCCCCGGCGGCGAGCAGGCCGAGGCCTGGGCCGTCCCCCTCGAACGGGTGCTGGGCTGGCTGGTGTCGGTCGCCACCACCCCGCCGGGCGAGATCGTGGCCCCGAGCCTTCGGTGGCTGGGCGAGGTCGCCGCCTGGGCGGTCGAGCTGGCGGCGAAGGGCCAGGCCGTTCCGGTGATGCGGCGGGCCACCGGGGGCGGCTCGACGTCGCGCTGCCGGGTGCGCTGGAGCCCAGCGCTGGTCGACAAGGGCCGCCTCGATGCCGCCGCCGCCCGCCGGCCTGGTGCCGTCGCCATCACCGCACTGTCCGAGGACGCGGCGGTCACCGCCCGCTCGGTCCTGGGCGCAGTGGTCGACACCCTGTTCCGCCTGGCCGCCACCCGGGCGCCCAGCATCCCGGCGCCGCCGTCGACCACCACTGCCGCCGAGGTGGGTGAGGCGATCCTGGCCGGGCTGGCCGGTGACCGCTTCGAGGCGGCGGAACGGGTGGCGGGGATGGTCGAGCACCGCCTGAACCGCTGGGCCCGCGCCGTCACCGTCGAGGTCGGCCCCCCGCTGCTGGTACGCCTATCCGAACCGGACTCCGAAGGCGTGTGGCTCCTCTCGGTGCACGTCCCCGGGCCCGAGCGGCCTCGCGGGGGCACTGCTGGCGGTGCCGGCGAGGTGCCGGTCGAGGTGGCCATGGGCACCTCGCGAGGGGACGAGCGCCGGGCGGTCGAGGTGGCCTACGGCCGGCTCGAGCGGCTGGTGCCGGTCATCTCCCGGCCCGGCCGGGCCCGCCGGGGCGAGGTGGCGCTGTCCGACGCCGAGGCGTGGGCGCTGCTGACCGAGACGGGCCCCGCCCTCGAGGCCGCCGGCTTCTCGGTGCAGGTGCCCCGCCTCCAGCGCCGCAGCCCCTCACCGGTGCTGCGCCTGTTCACCAAGGAGGGCGGCTCCTCCCACGTCGGCGCCAACCAGCTGGTCGACGTGCGCTGGTCGGTGCTGATCGGCGACCTCGAGCTGAGCGCCGCCGACATCGCCCGGCTGGCCGCCCAGGCCACCCCGCTGGTGCGCACCGGCGGTCGCTGGGTGGCCCTCGAGCGGGCCGACCTGGCCGAGGCGGCCGCCGCCCTGGCCGAGCGGTCCCGGGTCACCCAGATGACCGGCGGGGCCGTCCTGCGCGAGGCGCTGGGCCTGGAGGGCTCGGGCCCGTCCGGTGGGATCCGGGTGGATGGCGAGGGCTGGGCCGCCGACCTGCTGCGCGAGGCCGGGGCCTTCCCGCCGCCGCCGGTCGAGCCGCCCGAGTCGTTCCGGGGCACCCTCCGCTCCTACCAGGCCGAGGCACTGGGCTGGCTCACCTTCCTCGACCGGGCCGGCCTCGGCGGCTGCCTGGCCCTCGACATGGGCCTGGGCAAGACGGCCACCGTGCTGGCCCGCATCGTCTCCACCTGCGACCAGGGCCCCACGCTGGTCGTGGTGCCCCAGGCCGTGCTGAGCAACTGGGCGTCGGAGGCCAACCGCTTCACCCCCCGCCTGCGGGTGGCGATCCACCACGGCTCGGCCCGCAGCGACGACCTGGCCCGCATGGCCGCCAGCTACGACCTGGTGGTCACCACCTTCGGCACCGCCGTGCGCGACATCGACGCCCTCGCAGCGGTGCAGTGGGACCGGGTGGTGGTCGACGAGGCCCAGAACATCAAGAACCCGGCTTCGGAGACGGCCAAGTGCCTGCGCCGCCTCCCGTCCCGGTCGCGCCTGGCCCTCACCGGCACCCCGGTCGAGAACGGGCTGGGCGACCTGTGGGCCATCCTCGACTTCACCAACCCGGGCCTGGTCGGCGCCCGCGACGCCTTTGTCGGCGGGCTGTCGGGCAAGACCCTGGGCGGCCAGGGGGCCGAGGCGGCGCTGCGGGCCCTCAACGGGCTGCTGGTGTTCCGGCGCACCAAGTCCGAGCCGGAGATCGGCGCCGAGCTGCCCGACAAGATCGACGAGCTCGAGCGCTGCGCCATGACCACCGAGCAGATCGGCCTCTACCAGGCCGTCCTCGACAAGCTCGTGGCCGAGCCCGCCGGCTCCGGAGGCATAGCTCAGTCGCCAACCGGCGACACCAAGGTGCGCAACGGCCAGGTGCTGGCGGCCATCACCGCCCTCAAGCAGATCTGCGACCACCCGGCCGCCTACACCCGCGACGACCGGCCCCTCGCCGGCCGCTCGGGCAAGCTCACCCGCCTCGAGCAGGTGGCCGACGCCGTGCGGGCCGCCGGCGAGAAGCTGCTGGTCTTCACCCACTTCGCCTCGTGGGGCGAGCGCCTGGCCGGTCACCTGGCCGACCGCTACGGCGAGCCGGTGGGCTGCTACCACGGCGGCCTGGCCCGGGGCGCCCGCGACAAGCTGATCGAGGACTGGAAGGCCCGCCCCGGCGGGGGGATCCTGGTGCTGTCGCTGAAGGCCGGTGGCACCGGCCTCAACCTCACCGAGGCCAGCCACGTGGTGCTCTACGACCGGTGGTGGAACCCGGCGGTCGAGGACCAGGCCCGCGATCGGGCCTGGCGCATCGGCCAGGAGCGCACCGTCGTCTCCCGCCGCTTCGTGTGCCCTGGCACCATCGACGAACGGGTCGAGGAGGTCGTGGCCGGCAAGCGCCGCGTCGCCGACCTGGTGCTGCCCGCCTCGTCGTCTCTGGGCGACCTGACTGCCGACCAGCTGCGCACCGCCCTCGGCCTGCGGTCGGACCAGCTGGTGGCCGACGAGGACGGCCCCACCGACGAGGAGGAAGCAGCGTGAGGTCCGCACCATGAGCGGGAGGCGGAGGAAGAAGCCGGCGGCGGTGGCGGCGGCCGACGTCGTCAAGTTCTGGGGCGCCGAGGTGGACGAGCCGATCGCCCCGTTCATCCGCCCGTCGCTGGACCCGACCGCCCTGCTGCGCTCGCTCGGCCCCATCCCCCTCACCGTGCAGGAGAAGCTGGCGGCGGCCCAGCTGCTCGCCGTCTACGAGAAGGCGGCCCAGGTGGCCACGGCGGTGGCCGCCGCCGCCGGCCTGATCGAGGTCGAAGAGACCGCCGGGCGCTGAGCGGTCGGTTCGGCGGAGGGGCGTTCGGGGAAGCCTGGGAGCAGGGGAAGGAACACAACAGGGGGAACCCACATGCCGAAGATCCTGCGCCTGACCGCTGTTGCCGCCCTGGGAGGCATCGGCCTCCTGGGCTGTGGCGGCGAGAGCTCGAACAGCGAGAGCGACGACGTGGTGGTCACGGCCTGCACCGCCGACCCGGCGGGTGGCAAGCCCAAGGCGACCGGCACCATCAGCAACGCCACCTCCAAGGACAGCGGCTACACCTTCCGGGTCCAGTTCCTCGGCCCCACTGGGAACGAGGCGAGCCAGGGGACCGACGCCGTGGCCAAGGTCGACGCCGGCGGCACGGCCACGTGGGACCTCGAGGGGATCTCCAGCGCCAATGGCCCGCTCACCTGCAAGGTGACCAACGTCACCCGGACCGCCGTCCCCTGACCGGACAAGCCCGGCCGGACGTGGTGGAATGTCCGGATGGGGCAGAAGCTGGCAGGCACGAAGACCAGGACGGCGGCCGGCGCCGCCGGTGACATCACGATCGTCGAGCGCATCGAGCTCGACCGGCCGTCGGCGGTGGGGATCACCCAGCAGGGCGCCGACCGGGCCTCGCACGTCGGCCTGGCCCTGCTCATCGCCCTCAACGTGATCGACATCGCCCTGACCCGCCGGTTCCTGGCCCTCGGCCTCGAGGAGGGCAACCCCCTCATGGCCATGGCTGTCCGCTCGTGGGCCGCCGCCGCCTGCAAGGTGGCCATCCTCGCCGGCCTGGCCTGGTCCTTCGCCAAGCGCCCCGCCACCGCCACCCGCCTGGTCCTGGTCTGGACCGGCGTCGGCCTCTACCTCCTGGCCGCCTACGTCAACCTCAGCGCCATCCAAGCCGCCGAGGCTGCGTTGCGCTGACCGGACGAATCGTCTGCCTGGAGTGACACCGAGTTGGTCCTGCCCCTTGACCTCACTCCCACGACAGGGATGATCATCACATGGTCAGGATCTGTCGGATCTCAGACGGAAGCCGAGCAAAGGCCTCTGCATCCCGTTGGCGAACGACGGCGATGAGCAGCTCACGGTCATCGTCACCGGCGGCGACCGTTTGGCGGGAACGCTGGAGTCCTTGGTGAACTCGGTCTCTGGCTAAGAACAGGAGAGCGGTCTCCTGCATGGTGCTAGCGCCTCGGGGAAAGATCGAGCGGAGTTCATCGATAGCGGCGTCGTAGTGCCCGCCACGGTTGTAGGCAAGGGCCAGAATCCGCCGGCTGGTCATGGTATCCGGGGCCTCAGGCCCTAGAAGCCGGGTGCGGTCGTTGATGACGCTTTGCAGGAGGGTGATCGCGTCGTCGTGGCGGCCGGCTGCGCTGTAGTAAGCACCGAGCCTGTGGCGGCTGTGAAGGGTGTCGGGGTCGTCAGGCCCTAGCACCCGGATACGGTCGTTGATAATGGTGTCGAGGAGGGAGATGGCATCATCGTGAAGCCCAGCCTCATCCAAGGCGAAGCCGAGTATGTCGCGGCTGCTCAGGGTCACGTGATGGTCAGGCCCTAAGACTCGTGCGAGGTCGCTGCTTACGGCTCGCAGAGTAATAGTGGCATCCTCGTGGCGGCCCGCTTCGACGTAGGCCAGCCCTAGGCTGAGGCGGCTGATCAGCGTGTCGAGGTCGTCAGTCCCCAGCAGCCGAACCTGGTCGTTGACGACCGATTGGACGAGGCTGATGGCCTCGTGGTGACGGCGCACGTTGCTGTAGGCGGACCCAAGGCTAAGACGGCTGGCTAGGGTTTGGGGATGGTCAGAACCGAGCAGTCGGGCTCGTTCGTCGATGACCGTTTGGAGGAGGTCGATGGCTGTGAAGTGACGGCCTCCCCGGTGATTGGTATCACCCAGGCTGTGTTGGGTGCTCAGCGTGTTGAGGTGGTCGGGGCCCAGTATCCGGCGCTGGTCGTCGAGGAGGAACTCGAGAAGGTTGATTGCGTCATTGATCCGGTCGACCGCTCGGTAGAGTTCGCCGAGAGTTTGGCGGAAAACCAGGGTGTCGACGTCGTCGCGGCCGAGGAACGCTTCCGCCCGCTCCACCACTTCCTCCAGGGTGCTGATCGCCTCGGTGTGTTGCCCCGCCTTGCCCCTGAAGAACCCCAACTCGGCGGAAACGCAGAGCCTGAGCCGAGCCGGCGATCCCTTTGGAAGCGAAGAGAGGAGGTCACTGAGACCGTGAACTGCTGTTCCGGGATCGTCGTAGCCATCCCAGCACGTAGCAATGAACCTGAGCACGAAGGAGGTCGTGCCGCTGAGGAGCGCAGCCGCGCCATGGAGCGCCCGGCCGATTCCGCCGAGGCCCTCGCTGCCACCAATCTCGCCGACTGTCATTCGTAGCCGCTCGATGACTTCATCATCGAGAGTCCGGGCATGTAGGGATCGCCTTGCGGGCTTGATACCCTCCGTCGCGATGATCCCGATGTACTCGAGGACGACCGCCGCTTCGTAGGTTCCGAGAGCCTTACCCGGCTCGTGGATCCATAGGCGGCCTGTCGTCACCAGATCGTGCGGATCATGATGGGCGTAGGCGTGGTCGGACCGGTACGGCCGCTCCAGCTGGAGGCTTAGGGCGAGGTACTGCTCGTCCACCGAGAAGGGCTCGGCTCGGAGGAGGCGTCCGGTTCGGATCGCCGGGTCAAACCAGGCCTGCAGCAGCTCGAGAATCAGGCGGATCGTCCGGGTGTCACCCTGTCGGTACTGGAGGTAGTAGCGGAAGAGGGGTTCGCGCAGCTCGTACCAGGTCGATCGCTGGTCGGTCTCGGGCATCTTCTGGCTGCTCACCCAGCCGGACTCCTCCAGGCGTCGCAGAGTCACCCCGGCGCTGCCTTCCTCGAGCCCGGCCCGCTCGGCGACCTCGCGGGCCGGAGCGTGGGCCGACCCGGCCGTGGCCAGGGCCATGACGACCTTCTGCTCGTTGGGCGGAAGCTCCCACAGCCGCTGCTGGTAGTAGGGGACGAGCCCTTCCAGGAGGTCCTCGACGGCGGGGATGACCAGTTCCAGGCTCGGGACGGTCACGACGTCGGCGAAGATCGTCCACAGGCGGGGCGACCCGGACGCGAGCTGCTGGATGGTGGCCAGGCGGCGGCGTCCCTCTGGGCCTTCGACGTACTCGGCCACGTCGTCGCCCCCCCGCTGGCGGGCGAGGTGGGCGACGAGGGTCGTGGCCTCGTCGGTGGACAGGCCCGGGAGCGAGTCGACGACGAAGGACCCGTACCACGGCTCGTCCCGTGACCGGACAGCCTCGATGAGGAGCGGTGAGGTGGCCACCACCAGGATCCGGCGCGAGGTCTCGACCCAGGACCGGAACGACCGCTGCCCATGCTCGCCGATGCCGCCGAACAGCCGGTCCAGGTTCTCGATGACGATGACGAGGAGGGAATCGCCCAGCGCATCGACGATCAGCCCCTCGAGGACGGTCTCCTCCTTGCGCCGGCGGTGCTCACGGGCGTTGGCGACAACCCCGTCATCCAGGCCCAGCCGTTCGACGATGCTCAGCAACATGTCGGAGAACGAGGTGATGCCGATCACGTCCTCAGGCAGCCGGGCGATGCGGAGTCGCCCAGCCAGGTCTGCGTCTTGGGCCAGCCGGTGCAGGGCGACCTCGATGACGTGCGACTTCCCCGAACCTCTTGGACCAACCAGGAGGGTGTGCTGCAGCGTTCCCACCGTGCCGGCGACCTGGAAGCGGTGGAGCAGGCTGGCGAGGACGGGCTCCCGGCCCACCGTTCGGGCATCGAGGTCGCCACCGTGCTCCCGGTGGGGGGTGTACGGCTTCGGTGTGGCGCGCACCGGCCGCCTACCCGTCCCCGTCGAGCCGGCGGAGATGGCGCCAGTACCGGCGGATCAGGCTCGACTCGAACTCGTCGGTGCCGTCGGCGTTGCGCCGGAGGTAGTAGTCCCGCTCCAGCAGCTCGACCAGGCGCACCAGCTCGCGGCGTACTCGTCCAGGATGAGCTCGACGAGCGGGGCGTCCTCGCCGTAGTAGCTCTCGAGGCGGTCCCGATAGTGGCCGAGCTGCCACCGGTCCTCCCGGCTCTCGATCCCGGCGGTGACGAGCTCGGCCACGGTGGCCGGCGTGGCCGAACTTGCATGCCGACCGATGTCGTGCACGAGGTGATGGAGGTAGAAGGCGATCCCATCCGTCGCTGTGGCGAGCGCCTCACAGACGTGGCGCTCGACCTGGGGATCAACCGACACGCCGGGCGTGCCGGCCAGCAGACAACGGGCCAGGTAGCAGGCGTCGTCGAAGGCGAGCGGCCCGACCCGGACGGCAAGGAGGTCGTTCACCGGCCCCATGTCCCGCACGACGTGGTGCAGGCCCACCGAGCCGGAGAAGATCATGGAGACGTTGGGCAGCGTCTCGCGAGCGTTGCGCAGCTCGTGGAGGAACCCGGACGATCCGCCCGGTGTGCCTGCGAACGCCTTGGCCGCCTCGGTGACCTCGTCCATGACGAGGACCAGGCGGTCGGGCTCGCTCGCCTTGGCCGCCCACCGGAAGAGGTCGTCCTGGGTCGCCTCTCCCTTCTTGGGGGAGCGCCTGAGCTTGAAGGGGCCCTTCGTCAGGTCGACCTCGACGTCCCAGTGCGCCAGCTCCGAGCGGAACCGGGCGTGGCGACGGAGGGCGTCAGCGAGGCGCGCCTCCAGGACCTCCGGCCGCCCGGTCTCGCCGCCGACCTGCAGGACGACAAACGGGCCGCCCTCCAGGTTGACCATGACAGGGCCAAGCACGGACGTCTTGCCGAGGCGTCGGTCCCCGAAGAGCAGGGCGCCCCGCCCAGAGGCGGCATCGACCACCTCGGCCACCAGCGACGTTCGGCCCACCACATCCTGGGGGGCCACGGTGGCCCCGGGGTTGGCCATGATCTCTTGGACGGGCCACGTCTGCCAGTCATCGCCCTCGATCTCCGAATTTTCTACAACGGTGATGATACACAACAGATTCAGTTCCTAACAAGCCTGTTCTGTTCTGTCCGAGCGGACGACGGGCTGGTCAGGCGCCGACGCTCATCGGGTCCGGCGGGCCAACCAGGCGAAGGTGGTGCGGGGCGGGGGCGGGACCGCGGCCCGGTCGGCGTCGGTGGTGGCCCGGCGCCGGCGCACCTCCAGGCGGAGGCTCTCCTCGCCCTTGCCCATGGCCCACACGTGGTTGGCCGAGAAGCCCGGCTTCAGCAGCCAGGAGAGCCGTTGGAGGAGGGGCTTGGCCGCCCGCACCCGCCAGTCGTAGAGGATGACCACTTCGGGACCGTCCTGTTGGAAGGTCCAGATCCCCCGCCCGATGAGGTCGCCGTCGGCGGACAGGGCGAACCCGTCGTCGGTCATCGGCGCAGTGATGCGCAGCCGCCACTGCAGGGTGTAGGGCAGCCAACCCTTGGTGTGCAGATCGACCTCGCGGCCGACGCCGTCGGCGTCGCCCTCGGAGACCTCGGCGACCGCCAGATACACCGCCGGCCACCAGCGGGGCAGCGACTCGGCGTCCCCCAGCACGTCCCTGACCTCGGCGACGGTGCCGGCCACCCGCCACTCGGTCAGGAACTCGTAGTCGTTGTTCACCAGTCCTCCTCAGATGCCGGATTCCTCAGATGCCGTGGTCGGCGGCCCAGCGGATCAGCTCGGCTCGGCGGGAGAGGTGGAGCTTGTTCAGGATGTTGCGGACGTGGTTCTCCACCGTCTTCTCCGAGATGAACAGCTGGGCGCCGACCTGCTTGTAGGTGCAGCCTCGGGCCACCTGCTGCAGCACCTCGCGCTCGCGCTCGGACAGGGGGTTGCGGCCGGTCTCCTTGCGAGCCACGCGGCGGAACTCGCCCAGGAGCAGGGCGGCCAGCTTGGGGGAGAAGGGCGGCTCGCCCTCGGCGGCCAGTAGCAGGCGGCGCCGCAGCTCGGGCCCCGGGGTGTCCTTGGTCAGGTAGCCGAAGGCCCCCGAGGCCAGAGCCTCGAGGAGGTCGGCCTCGTCCTCGGAGACGGTGAACATCACCACCTTCACCTCCTCGGCGAAGCGGGCCGCCACCTCCTTCACCACCCGCAGGCCACCGCCCTCGGGCATACGCAGGTCGCACACCACCAGCTTGGGGCGGTGCTGCTCGATGGCGGCGATGGCCTCGGCCGCATCGCCCGCCTCGGCCACCACCCGCAGCGGGTCGCCCAGGTCGGCCCGCACCCCGGCCCGCACCGTGGGGTGGTCATCCGCGATGACCACGGTGGTGGTGTGCACGATCTCGGTCATGGTGCGACCCTCCCAGGTCTCAGCGGAGGTTGGCGGGGTGGGGGATGCAGACGCGCACCTCGCAGCCGTCGCCCACGGCGGTGACGACCTCGGCCACCCCGCCCAGCTCGCGCGCTCGCCCGTGCACGCTGCCGGTGAGGCCGTGGCCGGCCGGCACCAGGGCGGGGTCGAACCCGCAGCCGTCGTCGCGGACGGTGACGAGGAGGCCGTCGGTGGCATCGTCGAGGTCGGCCAGCACCACCGCGCTGCGGGCGCCGCCGTGCTTGGCCGCGTTGGTGAGGGCCTCGCCGACCGCTGCGGCCACGGCTCGGATGGTGTGGGGGCCGGCCTCGGCGTCGGGGGTGACGCTCACCGACACCTGCAGGTCGCCCCAGCGCTCCTCGACGGCCACCGCCGCGGCCCGCAGGGCGGCAGGCAGGGTGCCCGGGTCCCGGTCGTCGCCGAAGAGGTAGAGGCGCAGGTCGCGCTCGGCCGAGCGGGTCACCTTGGCCACCTCGGCGTCGGTGGTGCGCCGCTCGACCACGGCAAGGGCCTGCAGCACGGTGTCGTGGAGGTCGGCGGCCACCCGTTCCCGGGCCCGGGCCTCGGCCAGGTCGTCCTGGGCCTGGCGCAGCAGCCGGCAGGTGCCGCCCGTCACCGCCCCCACAAGGGTCCACACCACGACCGCCGACAGCGCGGCCAGCAGCTCCCGCCCCTGGCGCCCGTCGGGCAGGCCGGCGATCAGCGGGGCGCTGAGGCGGGCCAGGCCGAGCACCAGGCCGACCCCGGCGGCCCACCACGGGCCGAGGGCGGCCCCGGCCACCAGCAGCACCGCGATGGGCACGGCGCCCGACAGGTGCTGGCCCGTGGCCCGGCTCTGCAGCACGATCCCGTCGGCGGCGACGAGGGCGGCGACCAGGACCAGCTCGGCGGCGACGGCCTCGAAACGAAGGGCCTGGCGCCACCGGGCCCCGAGGGCCAGCCCGTGGGCGATCCCGGCCCACACCGCCACCGCGCCCAGCAGCCCGAAGGCGAGCGCGGGGTGGGCGACCCGGTCCCGGTTGCCGATGGTGACGGCCACGGCGAAGCCCAGCACCACCCACCGCAGCCAGGCCGCGCCCACCAGGACGCTTCGTTCCACCCGCCCACCTTGCTACGCCAGCCCGGGTTCTGCCGGGACCATGTCTCCGCTGAGCGACACGAGCTCCCGGCAGAAGCGGGGGGTCAGGTCGGGGCGTGCCCGCTCGAGCCCTGGTGCTTCTCGCCCCGGGCCTCCTGGACGTCGTCCTCCATCTCGTCGACCGACTCGTGGCTGGGCTTGTGGCCCTGCTGCTCCTCGGCCCGGCCCTCGGCCTCGACCTCGCGGTCCTCGGTGATGTTGCCGAGCACCTTTTTGATGTGTCCTGCGGTCTCACCCATGAGGCGAGCAGTACCCGGACGCGTCGGCAGGGAACCTCGGCCGGCCTCGGTCCGCTACGAATGCGGCCGTGCAGCTCTGCGAGGTCGTGGCCACCTCTGCGGTGGTCACCGCCACCTCCAGCCGTTCGGCCAAGGTGGCGGCGCTGGCCGAGCTCCTGCGCCGCCTCGACGCCGACGAGGTGGCGGTGGTCGTCGCCGCCCTCACCGGCGAGGTGCGCCAGGGCCGGATCGGGGTGGGCTGGGCCACCCTGAGAGGCCTCGACGTGGCCCCGGCGGCCGTCGCATCGCTGACGGTCGCCGACGTCGACCGGGCCCTCGACGACCTGGCCGCCCTGGTCGGGCCGGGCTCCCAGGCCGTGCGGGCCGCCCGCCTCGACGCTCTCCTGCGGGCGGCCACGGCCGCCGAGCAGACCTTCCTCGGCCGCCTGCTGCTGGGCGAGCTGCGTCAGGGCGCCCTGGCCGGCGTGGTGGCCGACGCGGTGGCCAAGGCCGCCGGGGTGCCGCTGGCCCTGGTGCGCCGGGCGGCCATGCTGGCCGGCGACCTGCCGACGGTGGCCGCCCTCGCCCTGGCCGAAGGCGCCGCCGGGCTGGCCGAGGTGGGCCTGCAGGTGGGCCGGTTCGTGCAGCCCATGCTGGCCGCCCCCGGCGACACCGTGGTCGCCGCCCTCCCCGCCTCGGTCGCCCCGGCCTCGGTGGAGCACAAGCTGGACGGCGCCCGCCTCCAGGCCCACCGCTCGGGACAGGACGTCTGGCTGTTCACCCGCAACGGCAACGACGTCACCGCCCGGCTGGCGTCGGTGGCCGAAGTGGTGCGGGCCCTGCCCTGCACCTCGGTGGTCCTCGACGGCGAGGTCATCGGCCTGGGCGACGACGACCGCCCGCAGGTCTTCCAGGACACCATGTCCCGCTTCGGCCGCCGAACCCCCGCATCAGGCGCCAGATCGTCCGTCCCGGTTGCCGACCCCGAGGTGGGCCTGTCCTCACCTCTCGACGAGGCCGTCTCGCCTGATCCAGCCGCTCCGGAGCCCTCGGCGCCCGGGGGAGCCGCCCGGGCCCTGACCGTGCGATTCTTCGACTGCCTCCACCGCGACGGCATCGACCTGCTCGACGAGCCCCTCAGCACCCGGGGCCAGGCGCTGGCCGAGGTGGCCGCCGGGTGGCTGGTGCCCTCGATCCAAACCGACGACCCGGCCGTGGCCGAGGCGTTCCTGGCCGCCTCCCTGGCCGCTGGCCACGAGGGTGTGGTGGTGAAGGACCTGGCCTCGCCCTACGAGGCCGGCTGCCGGGGCGGGTCCTGGCGCAAGGTCAAGCCCGTCCGCACCCTCGACCTGATCGTCCTCGCCGTCGAGTGGGGGAGCGGCCGACGCCGGGGCTGGCTCTCCAACCTCCACCTCGGCGCCCGCGACGCCGACGGCGGGCCTCCGATAATGGTGGGCAAGACGTTCAAGGGCATGACCGACGAGCTCCTCCGCTGGCAGACCGCCGCCCTCCTCGAACGGGAGGTCGGCCGGGACGGGCACGTCGTGATCGTGCGGCCCGAGCTGGTGGTGGAGATCGCCCTCGACGGCGCCCAGCGCTCCACCCGCTACCCCGGCGGCGTCGCCCTCCGCTTCGCCCGCGTCCGCCGCTACCGCCCCGACAAGACCCCCGCCGACGCCGACCCCATCGATGCCGTCCGCGCCCTGCTCTAGCCGACCGGTGGAAGGCGACGGAGGTTCGTAGGCTGCGGCGGGTCATGATCACGCCCGCGCTGCCGTTTCGGTTGGTCCTGGCCGGGGCGACCGGGCTCCTGCTGCTGGGCGGGGTCGTGGCCGCCGTCACCGTGGACGAGGAGGAGACTGCCTCCTCGGTGGGTGCGGTCGACGCGCCGGGGCCCGAGGACACCACGTCGGTCGCCGAGCCGGTCGTCGACCTCCCGGTGATCGGGTCCGACGCGCCGCCGGCCGCCCCCGGCCCGACGACCGACCCACCCGCCGCGGTCCCTCCTGGGCCGAGCAGCACCGCCACCACGAGGGCCGGCCGGGCCACCACCACCACGGCCGCCCGGCCGGGTGCCGCCGTCGCTCCGGGGCCGTTGGTGGCGCCGAAGGTGGGCAGCTACGGCTACGACGCCACCGGATCGGCCGGCAGCTCGCGAGTCACCGTCACCGTCGAGGCGGCCGGCACCGAGGGGTCGAACACCCTGCAGGACATCACCATCCCCTCCGATCAGCTGGGCCAGCGCACCTCCATCCGCAGCCGGGTGGCCTGGGGTCCGGCCGGGGCCATCGTCCGCCGCAGCCAGGCCCTTGGCGGCGACTGCGGGTGGCAGCCGCCGTGGCCGCAGTACGAGGGCGGCCTCACCGTGGGCAAGGCGTGGAGCTATGACACCCGCTGCACGGTGACGATGCCCGTGCAGGCCACGATCGAACGCCGGGGCAACCGCCGGGTCACGGGGAGCCAGACGGTCGAGGTCGCCGGCCGGCGCCTGGCCACCTGGACCCTGGCCGTCGACGAGACCACCATCCTCACCACCATCTTCGGAGTGTTCACGGTGCGCTCGATCGGCACCGAGCAGCTGGCGCCGTCGCTCGGGGTGCCTGTGGCCAAGACCGAGGCCCTCTCCGGCACCGGCGTCGCCGCCGGGTCCACCTCGACCCTGACGCTCGTCTCGCTTCCGTAGCCCGCCGCGGGCGCCGTGGTTACTCTGCGGTAGCGCCATGTCCGCCCCCGAAGCCCCGCTGCGCCTGCCGGCCACCGAGCGGCGCCGCCAGCTGCTCGAGGTGGCGCTCGACGCCTTCTCGGCCGGCGGGTTCCACGGCACGTCGATGGACGACATCGCCGCCGCCGCCGGGGTCACCAAGCCCGTGCTGTACCAGCACTTCGGGTCGAAGCGGGCGCTGTACGTCGAGCTGCTCGACGTCGTCGGCGGCCAGCTCATGGGCGTCATCGCCAAGGCCGCCGTCGAGGCCGACGGGCCCCACCGCCAGGTCGAGGCCGGCTTCCGGGCCTACTTCCGCCACGTCGAGCACCACGAGGGCGCCTTCGGGCTGCTGTTCGGCGGGGGGACCAAGCGCGACGCAGGCTTCGCCGAGCAGGTCCGGCTCGTCGAGGGCGCCATCGCCGAGCTGATCGCCACATTCATCGCCGCCGAGCTGCCGGCCGCCCAGAACCTCACCCTGGCCCACGGCATCGTCGGCATGGCCGAGGCCACCTGCCGCCACTGGCTGCGGGCCCGCGCCGCCGGGGAGACCACCGCCTCGGCCGACCAGCTGGCAGATCAGCTGGCCGAGCTGGCCTGGGCCGGCCTCCGGGGCGTCGGCCCCCACTGAGGCCCCGCCGGTTCCCCCCGCCGTTTCCCCCACGACGTGTCCGCTTTGCGGCGTTTGCCCGAGCAGGGAGGCCACCCGGGGTGGCCCGGCGAACTCCTGCAGGGTGAGACCGAAGCACCAGACCCCCCGCCGGCTCACGACCCGGCCCCCCGAGCCGCCCCGCCCCGAGCAGGCGCAACGGGCGGCCCTCTCGCTGCTCGCCATCCAGGCCCGGCGCCGCCAGCGCCGCCGGCCCTACCTGCCGTAGACGCGACTACCCGAGGCTGCGCTGGCGGTCCTCCCGGGCGGCGGCCTTCACGGCGTAGCCGAGGATGATCGAGGGGACCAGGCAGGCCGTGGCCACGGCGAAGCCGCCGACCACGAGGCCGACCGACCAGCCCGGCAGGTCGTTCAGCACCCCCACCAGGAACGCCACGATGGCCACGAGCAGCGCCAGGTAGCCCACCCTCGACCCGAGCGACGCCAGCTTGCGCATCCGCTCCCGCTGCACCAGCACTGGATCGCTGTTCCCCGCCGATGCGTCGTTAGGGCCAGCCGGCTCGTTCGCTGCGCTCACCTGGCGTCCGGTCCTTGCATCGAATGGCCCAGGCGGCTCGTTCGGCGCGTTCACAGGACTCGTTCGAGGATCGAGGTCAGGCGGGTCGGCAGGTCGGACACGTTGAAGCAGTCGAGCACGATGGCCTCGTTGCGATTCAGCGCCTCCTCATCCGGGCGCTCGAGGGCCGAGCGGAGGCCGACGGCGTCGTCGACGGCGAGCCAGGCGAAGCGGTGAGCCCGCTCCAGGTCGGCGGCCACCGGGTAGCGGCGCACGGCCAGGGGCCGACGGGCCACGGCCGCCTCGAGGAGGGGCAGGCCGAAGCCCTCCCAGGTCGAGGGCAGTACCACCGCGTCGGCGGCGGCGTAGGCGTCGGCCATGGTCAGGCCCCGCTCGTCGGCCCCCCGCAGCACCCGTCCAGGGCTGCGGCCCAGGACCACCTCGAGCTCGGCCTCGAAGCCCTCCTCCGCCGGCCCCGTCAGCCAGTAGGTCGCCCCGGCGGCAGCGGCCAGCGCCACCCCGTCGGCCACCCCCTTGCGGGCGATGGCCCGGGTCGGCTGGAGGACGAGCCGCTCGCCCTCGGCCACCCCGAGGCGGTCGCGGGTGGGCCGGCGCCGCCCGCCGGCCGCCCACGCCGCTTCGATTCGCAGCGGCTCGACCATCGCCACCACCCCCCGCTCGGCCAGCTCTCCCCGGGAACGCTCGTTGATCACCACGTGGGCCCAGCCCGGGTCGTCCGGCGGCGCCCAGCCGCTGGAGCGGAACCGCGCCCGCTGCCACGGCAGGTCGTAGTGGTGCAGGACGGCCGGTCGACCGGCCAGGACCGAGGCGACCGCAGCCGAGGCGGCCGTGTGGAGGGGCAGCGAGCACAGGTTCTCGACGATCACCACGTCGCACCCCTCCAAGGCGGCGGCGACCTCGCCGATCACCGGGTCGCTCACGGCAGGCCAGGCCAGCCCGGGGACCAGAACGTCGACGGGTCCCCGCCCAGCCACGGTCCGCACCGACCACCCGAGCTGCGCCAGCGCCCGCCCCCACTGCCCAGCGACCACGCTCACCCCGTCCGGCCCCCCGAGGCGGTAAGAGACCACAGCCACGGTCCCCACGGGCGATGGAACGTATCGTTCGGTGACCGCCCGCCCGGCACCCGCCTCGTGCCCGGCCGCCGGCTGCGCTTCACTGGACGGCGATGTCCGCCCTGCTCGCCGTCAGCCTGCCGTCGGGCCTGGCCCCGGGTCTGGCCGTGGCGTTCCTGGCCGGGGCGGTGTCGTTCCTGTCGCCGTGCGTGCTGCCGCTGGTGCCGAGCTACCTGTCGCTGATGTCCGGGGTGGGGGCGTCCGACCTGGCTGTGGCCACCAAGGTCGACCAGCGTCGCCTCCTGCGCTCGACCCTTTTGTTCGTGGCCGGCTACTCGGCGGTGTTCGTGGCCCTCGGGGCCGCCGCTTCGGCCGTGGGGTCGTTCCTGTTCGACCACCAGATCGGCCTGCGGCGGGTGTCGGGCGTGCTCATCGTGGTGATGGGGCTGGCCCTGGCCGGCCTGGTCCGCCCGGCCTTCTTCGACCGGGAGCGCCGGTTCCACGTGTCGCCCGCCGCCCTCGGCTCCTACGCCCCGCCGGTGATGGGGGCCGCCTTCGCCTTCGGCTGGTCGCCCTGCATCGGCCCGGTGCTCGGGGCCATCCTGGGCCTGGCCGCCCAGTCGGCCAGCCTGGGCCGGGGCGTGCTGCTCCTCCTCGCTTACTCCGCCGGCCTCGGCGTCCCGTTCGTCGCCTCCGGCCTGGCCTTCGGCCGCCTCACCGGCGCCTTCTCCTGGGTCAAGCGCCACTTCGGGGTGATCAACCTGGTCAGCGGCCTCCTGCTGGCCGCCTTCGGGGTGCTCCTGCTGACCGGCGCCGTCACCGACGTCGTCCGCTGGCTCCAGGATGTGATGCGCTCCCTCGGCCTCGAAGCCCTGGCCAACAGCCTTTGAGGGCACTCCCCGCTACGAGGGGACGGCTTTGGCCAGGTGGGTGTAGAAGCTCCACAGGGCGACCAGGAGGGGGAGGGCGGTCACCAGCCGGGCCGGCCAGCGCCGCCACAGGCGGCCCAGCACGGCGCCCGCGATGCCGAGGGTGAGGAGCACCGTGGCCCATAGGGCGGCGGGGACCCGCTCGGCCGGGTCGCCGCTGGCCCCGACGACCTCGGCCGAGATCGCGACGGGCTCCGCGGCGAGCACGTCGGGGTTGGCGGTGGTCTCGGGGGGGAGCGGGGCAACGGTGGGGTCGGGGGGCGCGGCGGCTGCCGCCGGCCCCTTGAGGTCGGCCACCACGACGAGGCGCTGGGCGGCGGAGAAGCGGGGGTTGCAGGTGGTCAGGGTGAGCTGGTTGCCGGCGGTCGTCTCGAGCACCTCGACCTGGCTGGGCTTGACCACGACGACCTTGCTGACCTCGTAACGGAAGGCGCCCTGCACCGTGCTGACCAGGATCGGGTCGCCCGGCTCCATCTCGTCGAGGCGGAAGAAAGGGGCGCCGTAGGTGGTGCGGTGCCCGGCGATGGCGGAGTTGCCGGGCTGGCCCGGGAGGGGGGTGTTGGCGTAGTGGCCCGGGCCCTTGCGCAGGTCGGCCAGGTCGACACCCTCGACCACGGCCTTGTCGACCCCGATGCGGGGGATCCGGATCTGGGCCACGGCCGAGCCGACGGGAGGGGGCGGGGGTGCCGGCTGGTCGAGGAGGGGGGCGCTGACCGGCAGGTCGGCGGCGGGCGGGGGGGCGACGAGCTGGTCCTTCAGGGTGCTCTGGTCGCGGGCCTCGGCCACGTTGGTGCCCAGCAGCTCGAAGCCGACGAAGCCCAGGATCAGCAGGCCCAGGATGATGAGGGTGCGGCCGATGAACGACAGGACGGCGGGCAGACCCGGGCGTCGGCGAGGGGGGTCGGGCCGCCTTGGTGGAACCGGCGGCGGCACCGGTAGCCTGGGTGGGCCGGCATGACCCTCGCTGTCCACCTTCGCTCCGCCGTCTGCCTGCTCGGACGCTTCCCAGCCCTTGCGGGCGTCGACCTCGACGTCCGGGTCGGCGAGGTCGTGCTCCTGGCGGGGCCAAATGGTGCCGGGAAATCCACCCTGCTGCGCGCCTGCGCCGGACTGGTACCACTCGTCGAAGGCACGGCCGTCGTCCTCGGGCATGATCTGCGGGTGGACCGGAGGTCGGTTCGCCGTCATCTCGGTCTCGTCGGCCACGCCACCTCCCTCTATGACGACCTGTCGGTCCTCGACAACGTCCGCTTCACCGTACGCGCCCGCGGTGGCTCTGTCGGTTCAGTCGAGCCCGCCCTCGAGCGGCTCGGCCTGGCTGGGCGCCTGCGCCACGTCCCGGTGTCCCGGCTCAGCGCCGGTCAGCGGCGGCGCTGCACCCTGGCCGGGCTGGTGGCCTGCGACGCCGAGCTGTGGCTGCTGGACGAGCCCCACGCCGGCCTCGACGCCGAGGGTCGCGACCTGGTCGACCAGCTGGTGGGCGACGCCCGGGACCGGGGGCGGACGGTCATCATGGCCAGCCATGACCTCGACCGGGCCAGCGCCGTCGCCTCCCGCCAGGTGACCATCGAGGCCGGCACCGCCCAACGCGGCCCGGCGCAGGCCGCACCCGTCACGTCGGAGGCCTCCGGTGTGGGCTGACGCCGGCCTGGTGGCCGGCAAGGACCTGCGCATCGAGTTTCGGAGCCGGGTGGCCCTGAACCAGGTGCTCCCGTTCTCCTTCGTGGTTCTGGTGCTGTTCGCCTTTGCTCTCGACCCGGACCGGGGCATCCTCGAGCGGGCCGCGCCGGGGCTGTTCTGGGTGGCGGTGCTGCTCACCTCGCTGCTGGCCACCCAGCGCTCGTTCGCCGTCGAGGCGGCCGACGGCAACCGTGACGGCCTGCGCATGTCGGGCCTGGACCCGGCCGGGCTCTTCCTCGGCAAGGCCGGCGCGGTGGCGGCCCAGCTTCTGCTCCTCGAGGCCCTGCTCCTCGTCGGCGTCTCCTTCCTCTACGGCATCGCCCTCCGCTCGTTCGGGCTCCTGGCCCTCACCTGCCTGCTGGCCACCCTCGGGCTGGCCGGCGCCGGCACCGTCTACGGGGCCATGTCCTTCGGGCTGCGGGTGCGCGAGACGCTGCTGCCCCTGCTCGTGCTGCCCGTGCTGGCCCCGGTCCTCCTGGCCGCCACCCGCAGCTTCGAAGCCGCCCTCGGGGGCGCCCCCCGTGAGACCTTCGGCTGGCTGGGCCTGCTCGCCGCCTTCGCCGCCCTCTACGCCGTCGTCGGCCTCTTCGGCTTCGGTCCCCTCCTGGAGGAGTCGTGACAACCACCACTACGTCCACCTCGACGGCCCGCCGAGCGTCGAGCCTGCTCGGCTGGGCGTCCCTGATCCTGGTCGGCGCCACCGTCGGCCTCGGCCTGGTGCTGCCCAAGACCCAGGAGCAGGCCGAGTACAGCCGCCTCATCGCCGTGCACCCGCCCGCGGCCTGGGCCTCCTACGTGGCCGTCGGGGTGGCCGCCATCGCCGCCATCGGCCACCTCGTCACCCGCCGGGCCTCCTGGGACCGGGTCACCATCGCCAGCCTCGAGGTGGGCGCGGTGTTCACCGCCATCACCCTGGCCACCGGCTCGATCTGGGGGCGGCCCACCTGGGGCGTGTGGTGGGAGTGGGACGCCCGCCTCACCACGGAGGCCCTGCTGCTCGCCGTGCTCCTCGGTGCCGTCGCCCTGCGCCGGTCGCTGGCCCCTGGGCGGGGCCGGGCCGTCATCACCTCGGTGGCCGCTCTCGCCACCGTCGGCCTGCTGCCGGTCGTGCACTTCTCGGTGCAGTGGTGGCGCTCCCAGCATCAGGTGGGCACGCTGCTGTCCCCCGACCCGGCCAGCAACGCCGACAACCCCTACATCGTGGCCATGCTCCTCGGGTTCGTCGCCTTCACCGTCGCCTTCGCCTGGCTGGTGGTGCAGCGGGTCCGCCTCGAGGCGCTGGAGGAGGCCTACGACGAGGTGATCCTCGACCGGGCCATCACCGACCGCCGGGCCGAGGCCCGTCCGACGACCGAGGTGCCCGCCTGATGGCCTACGTCGCCGCCGGCTACCTCGTCACCCTCGGAGGCCTGGGCGCCTACGCGGCCTGGCTCACCCGCCGGACCCGACAGCTCACCCGTGAGCGGGCCCGGTGAGCAGCAGCTTGCCCACCCTCGACGACGAGGACCTGCCCCCGATCGTCACCACCCGCCGGCCCCGGCAGACCAACAAGGGGCGGATCATCGTCTCGTCGGTGGTGGCCCTGGCCGCCATCGGCTTCCTGGTCAGCAAGGGCCTGGGCAGCGCCACGGTCTACTTCAAGACCGCCGATGAGGCCGTGGCCGAGCGTCAGGACCTGGGCAACCGCCGCTTCCGCATCCAGGGCTCCGTGCAGCCCGGCACCATCCGCCAGGACCAGGGCCGGCTGCTGTTCAGCATCCTGGGTGAGCAGGGGGCCCTGGTGCCGGTGGTCCACGTGGGCGGCCAGCCCACCGGCCTGTTCAAGGACTCGATCCCGGTGGTCCTGGAGGGCCGCTGGGCCGGTGACGGGCCGGCCTACGCCTCCGACAAGATCATCGTGAAGCACTCCGAGACCTACCGGGTCGAAAACCCTGCCCGCGTCGACGACTACCAGCCCACCGACAAGCCCACCGGGTCGTGAACGCCACCCTCGGGTCGATGGGGGTGCTGCTCGGCCTGGCCGCCGGCGTCGCCGGCATGGCCGCCCTGGCCGGCGGGCTGATCACCCGGCGGGAGGCGCTGCTGCGCAGCGGCACGGTGTACGCCTGGATGGTGCTGGGCGGCGCCGTCGTCGCCTTCGCGGCCATGGAGCGGGCCCTGCTCACCCACGACTTCTCCCTGCTCTACGTGGCCGAGAACCACAGCCGCTCGACCCCGGCGATGTACACCTTCGCCTCGCTGTGGAGCCGCCTGGAGGGGTCGCTCCTGCTGTGGGCCCTGATCCTGGCCGGGTTCGGGGCGGCCATGGCCTGGCGCTTCCGGGCCCGCCGCCACGACCCGATCGTGGCCTGGGCCACCCTGGTGGTGCTGGCCGTCTCGGTGTTCTTCTTCGCCCTGCTGGCGGGGCCGGCCGACCCGTTCGCCACGGTCAGCCCGGTGCCGCTCGACGGGCCCGGCCCCAACCCGCTGCTGCAGAACCACCCTCTGATGCTCATCCACCCGCCGATCCTGTACCTCGGCTACGTCGGGTTCACCGTGCCGTTCGCCTTCGCCATCGCCGCCCTGGCCACCGGCCGGCTGGGCGAGGGGTGGCTGGTCGAGACGCGGCGCTGGACGCTGCTGGCGTGGGGCTGTCTCACCGTCGGCATCGCCATGGGCGCGTGGTGGAGCTACGAGGTGCTGGGCTGGGGCGGCTTCTGGGCCTGGGACCCGGTGGAGAACGCCTCGTTCCTGCCCTGGCTCACCGCCACCGCGTACCTCCACTCGGTCATGGTGCAGGAGCGCCGGGGCATGCTGCGGGTTTGGAACCTGTCGCTGCTGTGCGCCACGTTCTGCCTCACCATCCTGGGCACGTTCCTCACCCGGTCCGGGGTGCTGGAGAGCGTCCACGCCTTCTCCAACAGCAGCATCGGCGGCTGGATCCTGGGCTTCTTCGCCCTCATCGTGGTGGTGGTGATCGGCCTGATCGGCTGGCGGGGCGACCGCCTGCGCTCGCCCGGGTCGATCGACAGCCCGATCAGCCGGGAGGGCGCCTTCCTGGTCAACAACCTGCTGTTCGCCGCCTTTGCCTTCGTCGTGCTTCTGGGCACGGTGTTCCCCCTCGTCACCGAGGCGTTGAAGGGCGACCGCATCACCGTCGGCCGCCCCTACTTCGACCGGATGTCGGCGCCGATCGCGGTGTCGCTGCTGTTCCTGATGGCGGTGGCGCCGGTGCTGCCGTGGCGCAAGGCGTCGGCCGAGACCATCCGAGACCGCATGCAGTGGCCGGCCACCTTCGCCGTGGCCGTCACGTTGGTGCTGGTGGTGTCGGGCCTGCGGGGCTGGCTGGCCCTCCTGGCCTTCTTCCTCGGCGGCCTGGGCGGCGGCTCGGCCGTGCGCCAGCTGCTCCTGGCCACCCGCCGCACCGGCTGGCGGGGCCTGGTGGGGCGCACCAACGGCGGCATGATCGTGCACCTCGGGGTCATCCTCATCGCCGTGGCCTTCGCCGGCAGCGCCGCCTACGCCACCCGGGCCGACGTCAGCCTGGCCGAGGGCGAGAGCGCCACCGTCGGCGGCCACCAGGTCACCTACCTCGGCATCGAGCGCCGAGGCTTCCCCGACGGCCACCCCAAGGCGGCGGTGGTCACCGCCCGCCTCCGGGTCGACGGGGGCCAGGTCTATGAGCCGGCCATCACCCAGTACCGCAACCAGACCCAGGGCATCGGCACCCCCTCGGTGCGCACCGGACTGTACGAGGACGTGTACACCACCCTGGTCGAGGCCCCCTCCGAGCCTGGTGGCAAGGCGACGGTGGGCGTGCTGATCCACCCGCTCACCATCTGGCTGTGGATCGGCGCCGGCCTGATGGCCGTCGGCACCCTGCTCGCCGCCATCCGGGCCGGCCGCCCCCTCCCGCCGGCCCCGAAGCGGCGCCCGCCACCGCCCGCGGCGCGCCGCCACCTCGACCGCCAGCGGGCCGGCGGCGCCAAGCGCCAGCTCGACAAGGTCCCCGTCGGCGCCCGCAACCGCAAGGCCACCACTCCGAAGGCCACCTCGTGAGCACCACGCAGGAGGTCGCGTCACCGGCGGAAGCACCCGCCCCGGGGCCGGAGGATGACCCCCGGCCCACACGAGGGAGGCGCTCGGTGTTCATCGCCGTGGTGCTGGCCGCAGTGGTGCTTGGAGCGTTCGTGGTGGTGCTGGTGGGGGCCAAGGCTCCGGACAGCCGGAGCACGGTGGTGGGCAAGCCGGCGCCGGCGGCCGACCGGGCCTTCACCACCATCGCCGGCGGTGACCAGGTGCGCCTCACCGACTTCGCCGGCCGGTACGTGGTGCTCAACTTCTTCGCCTCGTGGTGCACGCCGTGCCTGGTCGAGCACCCCGAGCTGGTGCGGTTCCAGGAGCAGCACGCCGCCCTCGGCGACGCCACCGTGGTGCAGGTCCTCTACAGCGACAAGCCGGGCCCGGCCCGCGACTTCTTCAAGAAGCAGGGCGACGGCGGCTGGCCGGTGCTGATCGACGAGGAGGGCCAGTTCGCCCTCGACTACGGCGTGACCGGGCCGCCCACCTCGTTCCTCATCGACCCGCAGGGCTACGTCCTGACCAGCGTGAAGGCGGCCATCGACCAGACCGGCCTCGAGGACCTGCTGACCCGGGCCAAGCAGGGCCGTCCCTAGTGCGACGCTGGCTGCCCCTGGCCCTCCTCGGCGGCCTCCTGGTCGTGGCGCTGGCCGTGGCCGCCCGACCCCAGGTCGACAACAGCGAAGGGGCCCGGGTCGAGCGGATCGCCCGGGAGGTGAAATGCCCCACGTGTCGGGGCCTGTCGGCCGCCGAGTCCGACGCCGAGGCGGCCACCGCGGTGAAGGTCTTCATCCGCGACCGGCTGCGCCAGGGGGTGGGCGCCGACGAGATCAAGGCCGAGCTGGCCGATCGGTTCGGGGTCAGCATCCTGCTGCGGCCGCCGGCGTCGGGGGTCAGCGGGCTGGTGTGGGCCATCCCGGTCGGCGCCCTCGTGCTGGCCGGCGGCGGGCTGGGCTTTGCCTTCTGGCGGTGGCGGGCCCGGGGGCTCCAGCAGGCCAGCGACGAGGACGTCGTGCTGGTGGAGCGGGCGAGGCGGGCGTGAGGACCGACGAGCTGCGCACCGAGCTGGAGGAGGAGCGCGACTTCCTGCTGCGATCGCTCGACGACCTGGAGTCCGAGCACGCCCGCGGCGACCTCGACGACGACGACCACCGGGCGCTGGTGGAGGACTACACCGCCCGGGCCGCGGCGGTGCTGCGCCGCCTCCAGCACCTTGACGAGTCGCCCACCCCGGCCGCGGCTGAACCGGAGGCCGAGGCGGCCGAGAGCCCGGTCGGCTCCGGCCCGGCGCAAGACCAGGGGCGCTCTGCGTCGCATCTCCCCGGGCGCACGGCCCGGCGACGTTGGCCGATGGTGGCCGGCGTCGCCGCCACCGTCGCCCTGGCCGCCGGCTCCGGCTACCTGGTCACCCAGTCCTCGGGGGAGCGGCGGCCCGACCAGGGCGTGTCCGGGGGTCCGGACAGCACCCCCCGCAGCCTGCTGCAGACGGCCATCGACCTCGACAACGCCGGTCGCCTGGTCGAGGCGGCCAAGCAGTACGACGCCGTACTGGCCGAGGAGCCCGAGAACGTCCTCGCCCTCAGCCGGCGGGGCTGGGTCGTGGGCCGCACGGGCCGCCAGGCCGGCGATCCTGAGCTCCTGCAGGCCGGCCTCGGCTACCTCGAACGGGCCACCAGGCTCGACCCCAGCTTCGCCGACGCCCACGCCTTCAAGGGCCTGGTGCTCGGAGCCCTGCGCCGCCCGGCCGAAGCGGGCTGTGAGTTCCGGCTGTGGCTGGCCATCGCCCCCATCACCGACCCGCTCCGCCCCCAGATCGAGGGGGTGCTCGACGAGGCCATCACCCAGGCCGGTGGCGCCCTCGCCGACTGCCCCAAGCCCCCCGTCCCCGTGCCCGTCGCTCCGGCCACCACGATCCCCTGAGGAGGACCGGCTCGTAGCGGTGTGGTGGTCACTCGCCCGGGGTAGGCGCTGGAGGTGACGAGCGCAACGGTGGATGGACAAGACGGCGAGCTGACTGGGGTGGCGAGGTCGCTCGCCGAACGGGTCGGTCACGAGCAGCGGGAGCACACCGGCGGGGCCGAGCGTCCCCTGGGCGGCTACGCCGTGCTGCTGTCCAGCTACTTCGCCGCCGTGGTCGGCCTCGGGCTGGTGGTGCGGCGGCGGCGCACCCTGCCGGTGCGGCCGGCGGCGGCCGACCTGGCCCTGGCCGCCGTGGCCACCCACAAGATCTCCCGGATGCTGTCGAAGGACTCGGTCCTGGCCACGGTCCGCATGCCCTTCACCCGCTTCGAGGAGTCGTCGGGCTCGGGAGAGGTGAACGAGTCGGTGCGGGGCCGGGGCCTGCGCCACGCCGTGGGGGAGCTGCTCACCTGCCCGTTCTGCCTGGCCCAGTGGGTGGCCACCGGGTTCGCCTTCGGCCTGCTCCTGGCCCCCCGGGCCACCCGCCAGGTCGCGTCGGTCTTCTGTGCGGTGACGGCCAGCGACTACCTGCAGCTGGCCTACGCCGCCGCCGAGAAGAGGGCCGAGTAGCGGACGAACCGACGTTCGGTCCGTCCGGCTCAGGGGGCGGTGACCAGGGCCACGACGAGGCCGTCGTGGCCCTTGCTGCCCACGGTCTGGATCGCCGTGGCGCTCAGGCGGGGGTGCGCCCCCAGCAGGTCGTAGAGGCGCCGGGTGCCCTGCACATCGGGGTCCTCGCTGGCGGCGTCGAGGATGGCGCCGGCCCGCACCACGTTGTCAACGATGATCACCGTCCCGACCCGGGCCAGCTCCAGCGCCCAGGTGACGTACTCCGGGTTGTTCGCCTTGTCGGCGTCGATGAAGACCAGGTCGAAGGGGCCCCGGCCCTCGGCGACCATCTGGGGCAGGGTGTCGAGGGCCGGGCCCACGAGCACTTCGACCACCTCGGCCAGCCCGGCGGCGGCGAGGTTGGCCCGGGCCACCTCGGCGTGGCGCGGGTCGGCCTCCAGGGTGACGAGCTGGCCGTCGGTCGGCAGGGCCCGGGCCAGCCAGATGGTGCTGTAGCCGCCGAGCGTGCCGATCTCGAGGATGGCGCGGGCGCCCTGGAGCTGGGCCAGGAGGGCCAGGAGCTTCCCCTGGTTGGCGGCGACATGGATCCCGGGCAGGCCGGCGGCGGCGCTGGCGGCCAGCGCCGCCTCCAGCGCCGGGTCGGCGGCGACGAGCCGGTCGGTGATGTGGCGGTCAACGAGGGTCCACAGCTGTTCGGTCATGCGCTCCTCGTTTCCACGGTCTCGGGCCCTCTGGTCACCGTCCGGCGCCCAGCGCCCGGAGGGAGTCGAGCACCTGGGGGAGGGCGAGGAGAAACGCATTGACGTCTTCCCCGGTGGTGCTCCAGCCGACGCTGGCCCGGAGGCTGCGCTCGCTGTCCACGCCCATGGCGGCCAGAACGGCCGACGGCTCGAGCAGCTCGGACGAGCACGAGGACCCCGAGTGCACGGCCACGCCGGCCTGGTCGAGTCCGAGGAGGACCGGTTCGGCCTCGATGCCGTCCAGGCCGAGGCAGGCGATGTGGGGGAGTCGGGCCTGGGGCGTGTAGCGGCGGACCCCGGCCAGGGCGGCGGCCCCGATCAGGAGGCGCTCGGTCAGGGCGTGCTGGCGGGCCCCCTCGACCGCCGGGCCGTGATGCTCCAGGGCGGCGGCCAGGCCGACGGCGCCGGCCACGTTCTCGAGCCCCGCCCGGCGGGCCCGCTCCTGGGCCCCGCCGACCAGGAGCGGCTCGAGCCGCAGGCCCCGGCGGACCAGGAGGGCGCCCGTCCCGCGGGGGCCGCCCAGGCGGTGGCCGCTGATCGAGAGAAGGTCGGCGTCGAGGGCGGCGAAGTCGATCCGGACCCGGCCGGCGGCCTGGCTGGCGTCGACGTGCACGAGGGCCCCGGCCGCGCGGGCGGCGGCCACCACCTCGGCCACGGGCTGCAGGGTTCCGACCTCGTGGTTCCCCCACTGGACGTTGACCAGCGCCACCCCGCCCAGGTCGAGGTCGCCGAGCGACAGGCGGCCGGTGGCGTCGACCGGCGGCTCCACCACGCCGCCCCCGGCCCGGACCGCCCACTCGCGCACCGACGAGTGCTCCACCGCGGCGGCCACCACCACGCCCCCCGGCACCCGGCGGATGGCACCCCAGCTGGCCATGGCCACCGCCTCGGTGGCCCCGCCGGTCAGCACCACCTCGCGACTGGCCCGGCACCCCAGGGCGGCGGCGATCCGCTCCCGGGCGTCCTCCAGCGCGGCCCGGGCCATCCGCCCCTCGGTGTGCACCCGCCCCGGATCGGCAGCACTGACCCACGGAGCCATGGCCTCGGCCACCCCGGGGAGGAGCGGCGAGGTGGAGGCGTGATCGAGGTAGTGGCGACGGCTCACACAAGGGTGACGCAGGTGGCGTCGCCGCGGGCCCGGCTGGTCTCCTGCTCGGGGGAGCGGTCGACGCCGAGGCCGGCCAGCATGCCCCGCACCATGCCCCGGTCGACGGCGCACAGCACCGGGTGCTGCGACGCAGTGGTGCCGAACGGGCAGTTGTCGGCGATGACGGCGAGGAGCCCGTCGCGGCTCTCGGCGTGGGCGGCGAAGCCGTGGGCGGTGAGGGCGTCGGCCACGGCGTGCAGCGCGGTGCGCACGTCGCGCACAGCCTCAGCGCCGGGTTCCCCAGCCTGCAAGGCGGCCCCGGGCATGGACGCCGCCAGCATCCGCCCGTGCTCCTCGCCCACCTTTTCGGCCATGGCCTCGGCCTGCTCGCGGGGCAGGAGGGCCAGGGCCCGACCCAGGAGGGTGACGATCAGGTCGTCGCGGCGGGCCGGGAAGCCGGTGGTGCCGGCTGAGGCGGCGGCGGCCACTTCGGCCGGGACCCGGTAGCGCTTGGCCGGCCGGCCCGCGGCCCGGGCCGAGGCGCGCTCGACGAACACCTCGAGGTAGGTGGAGGTGGCCAGCTTGTCGAGATGGTGGCGGGCCACGTTCGGGTGAAGCCCCAGGTGATCGGCCACCTCGGCGGCGGTCACCCCGGCCACCGCCGCGTCACGGGCGAAGAGCCAGGCCGCTCGCCGCGTCGGATCGCCAAAGGCGTTGCTGATGGCGGCGACATCGGCCCCGAAGGCCCGGTGCTCGTCGTGCTCGACTCCGGGAGGGCCCGGCTGGGAACGGACCACGAACCGATAGTGTAAAGGCCCATGGCCGTTTCGGAGTCGCAGGTCATCGAGGCGCTGCGTCCCGTGCAGGACCCCGAGATCGGCAAGAGCATCGTCGAGCTCGAGATGGTCCGCTCGGTCACCGTCGACGGCGGCCTGGTCACCGTCCTCATCGCCCTCACCGTGGCCGGCTGCCCGATGAAGGCCGAGATCGAGAGCCGGGTCCAAGGCGCCGTCGCCCCCCTGGCCGGGGTCGACCAGGTCAAGGTCGACCTCACCGTCATGTCACGGGACGAGCTCGACGCCCTGAAGGCCAAGATGGGCGCCGGCGGCCACGACCACGGAGGCGGCGGCGGTCACACCTTCGCCCAGGGCAAGGGTGGCGAGGCGCCGGACATCAGCTTCAACCGGGCCGGCTCCAAGACCCGCATCCTGGCCATCACCTCGGGCAAGGGCGGGGTGGGCAAGTCGTCGGTCACCGTCAACCTGGCCGTGGCCCTGGCCAACCTGGGCCACGACGTCGCCGTCCTCGATGCCGACATCTACGGCTTCTCCATCCCGAAGATGCTGGGCGCCGACGTGCAGCCCACCGTCCTCGACGAGGAGGACAAGATGCTGCTGCCGGTGGCGGCCCACGGCCTGCGCATCATCTCGGCCGGCAACTTCATCCCCGACGACCAGGCCATGATCTGGCGGGGTCCGATGCTCCACCAGATGCTGCGCGAGTTCCTGACCCGGGTCTGGTGGGGCGACCCCGACTACCTGGTGGTCGACATGCCCCCCGGCACCGGCGACATCGCCCTGTCGGTGGCCCAGTACCTGCCCGGCGCCGAGGTCTACGTGGTCACCACCCCGCAGCCGGCGGCCCAGCGGGTGGCCCAGCGCTCAGCCCTGATGGCCCGCAACGACAAGATCAACCAGCCGGTCATGGGTGTCATCGAGAACATGAGCTGGTTCACCGGCGACGACGGCACCCGCTACCCCCTGTTCGGCCAGGGCGGCGGCCAGGAGCTGGCCGACGAGCTGGGCGTGCCCCTGGTCGGCCAGGTCCCCCTCATCCCGGCCCTGCGCGAGGGCGGCGACTCGGGCGTCCCCGTCACCATCACCGATCCCAGCGGCGAGGTGGCCCGCATCTTCGAGGAGATCGCCAAGCAGATCGACGCCACCCCGCCCCCCAAGCCCACCAAGGTCTTCCGCCCCGAGCTGCGCATCCAGTAGGGGAGCCCGCCGGCTCCCCTACTGGTGCGCGGCCGGAGCCGGGCGTCAGCCGGTGACGCAGGCGGGGAAGGCTGTCCCGTAGGTGTTGCCCTGCCACAGGTTGTTGTCGCAGTCGGGGTTGAGGTCGTGCAAGTCGAACCTCGGGCTGGCGGCGGCGGCCTGACGGGCGTTGCCCGTGGCGGTGTTGCCGAGGATCTCGTTGTCCAGCGAGCCGTTGCCGATGAGGATGCCGCTGCCGGCGTTGTCGTGGACGTGGTTGTTCTTGATCACGTTGTCGTTGGCCCGGAGGAAGGTCCGGATCCCGTCGCCGGGCCGGGCCCCGAGGAAGCCGTAGCCGTTGGCCGTGACGGTGTTGTCCACGATCAGGTTCCCGGTGTTGAGGTTGCCGGTGGCCTGGTCGGAGAAGATGGCGATGCCGTCGAGCGTGCTGCCGGTCACGGTGTTGGACCGCACCGTGTTGTTCTTGGCCCCCGGACCCTCGATGCGGATGCCGTCCTCACCGGTGAACGGGACGTTGTTCTCGCCCACCACGTTGTTGACGATGAGGTTGCCGCTCGACGGGCCGAAAAGGCCGATCCCGTCGAAAGGCCCGTTGTGGATGACGTCGTTGTCCCGGATGGTGTTGCCGCTCGAGGACGAGATGGCGATGCCGTCACCGAAGTCGTTGGAGCCCCGGCCGATGTTGTCCTTCACCAACAGGTCCTTGATGACGTGGCCACCCCCGTTCTCCAGCACCACCCCGGCGCTGAAGTCGGTGACCCGGCCGTTCTTCACCGTGACGCCGGTGCGGTTGCGGATGCGGATGCCCACCCCGTCGCCGGTCTGGTTGGGCTGGCCCCGTACGGCGAAGCCCCCGAGGTCGAGGATGACCCCGTCGCCCCGGACGACGATGCCGCCGTTGCCGCACGGGCCGACGTCGGCGGTGAGCGTGATGTTCCTGGTGATGATGGACCCGCAGGTGAGCGCGGCCGGAACCGCCCCCGCCGGCCTGGTGTGGAGGGTGGTGCCGAGCAGCAGCACCACGCCGAAGCCTGCGCCGAGTCGTCTGGCCCTGGTCACGGGAGCTCCCCTTGAGGTCTGCGGATCCGCCTTGCTGCGTCCGAA
>JBBSKY010000015.1:0-49275 GCA_038255915.1 Acidimicrobiales bacterium
CGACCAGGAGATCGGCGAGAAGATCGCCGAGGCCATCGACAAGGTAGGCAAGGACGGCGTCATCACCGTCGAGGAGTCGAACACCTTCGGCATGGAGCTCGACTTCGTCGAGGGCATGCGCTTCGACAAGGGCTACATCTCGCCCTACTTCGTCACCGACCCCGAGCGCATGGAAGCGGTCCTCGAAGACCCCTACCTGCTGTTCGTCGGCTCGAAGATCAGCTCGGTGCGCGACCTGCTGCCCCTCCTCGAGAAGGTCATGCAGTCCAGCCGGCCCCTCATCATCATCGCCGAGGACATCGAGGGCGAGGCCTTGGCCACCCTGGTGGTCAACAAGATCCGTGGCCTGTTCAAGTCGGTCGCCGTCAAGGCCCCCGGCTTCGGCGAGCGCCGCAAGGCCATGCTGCAGGACATCGCCATCCTCACCGGCGGCCAGGTCATCACCGAGGAGGTGGGCCTCAAGCTCGAGGGCGTCACCATCGACCTGCTGGGCACCGCCCGCAAGGTCGTGGTCACCAAGGACGAGACCACCATCGTCGAGGGTGGCGGCGAGGACAGCGAGATCAAGGGCCGGATCAGCCAGATCAAGGCTGAGATCGAGACCACCGACTCCGAGTACGACCGGGAGAAGCTGCACGAGCGCCTGGCCAAGCTGTCCGGTGGTGTGGCCCTGATCAAGGTCGGCGCCGCCACCGAGACCGAGCTCAAGGAGAAGAAGCACCGCATCGAGGACGCGGTGTCCACCACCAAGGCCGCCGTCGAGGAGGGCGTGGTCGCCGGTGGTGGCGTGGCCCTGGCCCGCAGCCAGGCCGCCATCCTCACCGCCGCCGAGAAGCTGGTGGGCGACGAGGCGACCGGGGCCCGGATCGTGGCCCGCTCGGTCATCGAGCCGTTGCGCCAGATCGCCATCAACGCCGGGCTCGAAGGCGGCGTGGTGGTCGAGAAGGTCCTGGCCCTCAAGGGCAACAAGGGCCTCAACGCCGCCACCGGCGAGTACGAGGACCTGGTGAAGGCCGGCGTCATCGACGCCGTGAAGGTCACCCGGTCGGCCCTGCAGAACGCGGCGTCCATCGCCGCGCTGTTCCTCACCACCGAGGCTGTCATCGTTGACAAGCCCCAGAAGGACGCCCCGCCGATGCCCGGCGGTGGGATGGACGACTTCTAGTCCTTCCCGATCGGCACAAACGGTACGGAGGCGCCCCTCGGGGCGCCTCCGGCGCGCCTGGTGTGCAGTGGCCCCCCGGGGCGTGCCAACCTTCCCCGATGCGCCGCCGTCGCCTGATATTCGCTGCGCTGGTCACCACGCTGGGGTGCCTGGCGGCCGGGTGCACCTCGTCGCAGTACGCCTTTGCCTCCAACAAGAAGCTGGGCGTCTACCTCAAGGTGCCCAAGACCTGGCAGGAGGTCCCCCAGGACGCCCTGTTCCCGCTGTACGAGCAGAGCACCAAGCAGGGCTCGCCCGAGGCCTTCCAGATCCTGAAGCAGATCGTCTGGGAGAAGGCGTGGGACTCGAGTCCCGAGCCGGCGGTCAACCACTTCGTCCTCGGCTCCGCCGCCGCCCCCGTGGCCCGGGTCATGGTCCGGGACCTGGTCGAGGAGGAGTCGCGGGCCATGTCGGCCGAGTACCTGGCCAACATGGCCGTCGGCACCTACTCAGACGACGCCGAGGGCTTCAGGGAGCTGCTGCGCAACCCCGGCACCAGCGAGCTGGTGAGCGCCGACTTCCTGCCCCTGGAGGACGAGCAGCTGAAGCAGGACGGGTTCTTCGGCGTCCGCCAGGTGTTCGAGGCCCGCAACGCCCAGGACGACAGCCTGTACGCCATCGCCTTCATCGGCCTGGTCGACGTCGAGCGCACCCGCCTCTACACCCTCACCATGCACTGCAACCGTCGCTGCTTTGTGGCCAACGAGGCGCAGTTCTCCCAGGTCCTCGACTCCTTCACCGTGAGGAAGCCCTGACATGAACCTCCCGATGTACCCCCCGCCGCCCCCCCCGCCGCCGCCGCCGGAGTCGCCCCAGAGCCACGAAGGACCCCTGGGCTTCCACGGCAACCCGAAGGAGTCAGAGCGCCCCACCCGGCGCCCGATGATCTTCTTCGACCGGATCCGCTTCGTGCTGCTGTTCCTGGTCGCCTGGGTCGTCCTGGTGGTCGCCGACATCGGCGACAACCCGCTGCTGTCGGTGGGCGACGCCGTGCGCCAGGGCATGCGCTCGAACTGGTGGATGCTGGTCCTGGTCGCCCTGGAGGTGATCCGCCAGGCCCACTACTGGGTGAGCGAGAAGTCGGCTGGCTACCACCGCTCGTGGCAACAGGAGTGGAAGCGGGTCGAGGGGGTGCGGGGCAAGCTGCCGCCGCTCCTGCGCTACCGGCTGGCCCGCCTCACCCGCATCTTCGTCCTCCTGGCCCTGGTGTCGATCGTGCTGGGCAAGCTGACCGGCGAGTCGCCCCTCACCGCCCTGTTCAAGGCGCCGGCCATGACCGTCCAGGCCCTGCCGGCCATCCTGCGGGTGGTCCTCTTCATGATGGTGGCCGTCGGCCAGTTCGTCGCCATCTTCTGGTACCTGTCCAGGGGCGGGGTCGAGACCTACATGCCCGACGAGATCCAGACCCGCTTCTCCGACGTTTGGGGCCAGGACAACGTCCTGCACCGGGTCAAGGAGAACGTCGCCCTGCTGGAGAGGCCCGAGCTGGTCGAGGCCAAGGGCGGCCAGGTGCCCCGGGGCATCCTGCTGTGGGGGCCGCCGGGCACCGGCAAGACCCTGATGGCCAAGGCCGTGGCCGGCGAGACGGGCAAGCCCTTCGTGTTCGTCGAGCCGTCGGCGTTCAACCAGATGTTCGTCGGTATCGGGGCCATGAAGGTGAAGGCGCTGTACCGCAAGCTGCGGAAGTTGGCCATCCGCTACGGCGGCGTCATCGTGTTCTTCGACGAGGCCGACGTCCTCGGCAGCCGCGGTGCCCCCTCGGGCGGGTTCGGCGGCCTCGGCGGCGGCGGCGGCCACGCGCCCGACAGCCTCCACCAGTGCGGCGGGTTCGGCTACCTCTCCGAGCGGGCCCAGCTCAACATCCTGCGCAGCGACCCGGCGCTCGGCAGCCTGAAGCCCCCCACCCCGATCATGATGGGCGGGATGGGCGGCGGCGCGGGGGTCCTCCAGCCCCTGCTCACCGAGATGTCGGGCATGGAGAAGCCCCGGGGCCTGGTGAACAAGGTCCGCAAGCTCCTCGGCCTGCGCCCGGTGCCGCCGCCGCTCTACCGGATCCTCACCATCATGGCCACCAACCTGCCCGATGCCCTCGACGCCGCCCTGCTGCGCCCGGGCCGCATCGATCGCATCTTCAAGGTAGGCAACCCTCCGCTCGACGGCCGCATCCAGACCTACAACGGCTATCTGCGCAAGGTGCGCCACGAGCTCACCGAGGACCAGATCCGCCTGTTCGCCCTCACCTCGGGCCAGGCCAGCGGCGCTCAGATCGAGAGCTTCGTGAACGAGGCCCTGATCATCGCCATCCGCGAGGGCCGCGACACCATCACCTGGAACGACCTGACGCTGGCCAAGTTCCACCGCCGCTTCGGGATGCCCGATCAGCACCAGTACACCGACCGCGACCGCCACAGCGTGGCCATCCACGAGGCCGGTCACGCCGTCGCCTTCTACCGCCTCGACTACACCAGCGTCATCGACGTGGCCAACATCGAAAAGCGCGGTCAGGTGGGCGGCTTCGTGGCCCCCGCCCCGCTCGAGGACAGCGAGAAGGACTGGACCCACAACCTGGAGATCAGCATCAAGGTGTCGCTGGCCAGCCGGGCCGCCGAGCGCCTGTTCTTCGGCGAGAACTCCTCGGGTGTCGGCGGCGACATGCACTCGGCCACCTCGCTCGCCATGCGGATGCTGGGCACCTGGGCCATGGGCGACGGCCTGGCCAGCCACGCCGCTGTGTTCGACGAGGGCCAGCCGGGCCTGCCCGACCGGGGCGTGCACGACCGGCCCTTCGGCGGCAAGGTCGAAGCCGCGCTGAAGCGGCTGTACGACGAGGTCTACCTCCTGATGGAGCAGAACCGCACCGAGCTGCTGCGGCTGGCCCACGCCCTGGAGGTGCAGGGGGCCATCAGCGGCAGCGACGTCGAGGCGGTCATCGAGGGCACCCAGGGCCCCACCGTCGACGGCCGGGTGTACCGCGACCCGGTCTTCATGGCCGAGCTCGAGGCCTACCACGCCGAGGTGGTCCACCAGATGCGGGCCAAGGGGCCGGTGGAGATCCGCCTGCCCCGGCGCGACCCGGCACCGCAGCTGGTCCTGGCCGCCTCCGTCCCCAACGGCAACGGGCATGGCAACGGTGCCTGGAGCCCGCCGTGGCCGCCGTCGCCCACCCCGGCGCCGGCACCCGCTCCCGGCGGCTGGGGCTCGCCCCCGCCGCCCCCGGCCTGGCCGCCACCGCCGCCGCCGCCGGCCTAGGGTCGGCGGTCGTGCCGGAACCACTGGGCCCCACCGTCGGCTGGGGCGTCCTCCACCTGTTCTGCCACGTCGACCCCACCGTTGACGCCGAGGCCGTCGTGGCCGCGGTGAAGGCGGCTCAGGCCGCCGACCATCAGGTCGTCACGTTCGCCGTCCTCGGCCACAAGGCCGACCTCGGGTTCCTGGCCCTGGGCCCCGACCTGTGGCGGCTGCGCCGCCTCCAGCGCGACCTCCAGCAGGCCGGCCTGCGGATCACGAGCAGCTACGTCTCGCTGACCGAGACCAGCGAGTACGCCAAGGACCTCCCGCCCGAGATGGTGGCCCCCAGGCTCCACCCCCAGCTGCCGCCAGAGGGGATGCGGGCCATCTGCTTCTACGGCATGACCAAGCGGCGCGACCCTGAGGCCAACTGGTACGCCACGGCCTTCGAGGACCGCAAGCGGATGATGTACGAGCACGGCACCTCCGGGCGGGCCTTCCGGGGTCGGGTCCTGCAGCTGGTCACCGGCTCCACCGGCATCGACGACTGGGAGTGGGGGGTCACCCTCTTCGCCGGCGACCCCTCCGACCTGAAGGAGGTCGTTTACACCCTCCGCTTCGACGAGGCCTCGGCCCGCTTCGGCGAGTTCGGGCCCTTCTACACCGGCATGGTCGGCGCGGTCGAGGAGATCCTGGCCGAGGTGATCGGCACCCCCTAGGGTCCGACCACATGGGCCGTCGCCCGCCGTCGAGCGCAGACCCTGGCGGCCGTTCCCGTGCCCACGAGGAGCGGTTCCGCATCGCCTTCGACGAGGCCCCCGTCGGGATGCTCCTCGGCGACCTAGAGACCGGGCGGGTCCTGTCGGTGAACCGGGCGCTGGGTGAGCTCCTGGGCCGGGACGAGGCCGAGCTGCAGACCACCGACTGGCGGGCGTTGGCCCACCCGGCCGACCAGGAGCGCCAGGAGCAGGAGGTGCAGCGGGTCGCCGCCGGGGAGCAAACCAGGTTCGCGCTCGAGCAGCGCTACCTGCAGGCCGACGGGTCGTTGCTGTGGGCCCAGCTCACGGCCTCGGCCGTGTCCGACGAGGAGGGCCGGCCGTTCCTCCTGGTCGCCCAGGTCGTCGACCTCACCGCCCGCAGGGACGCCGAGGCGCGCCTGGCCCACCAGGCGCTGCACGATCCGCTGACCGACCTGCCCAACCGGGCCCTGTTCCTCGACCGGGCCGCACGGGCCCTCGACCTCGGCGGACGGGGCGACGGCGGGGTGGCGATCCTGTTCCTCGACCTCGACCGCTTCAAGGTGATCAACGACTCGCTCGGGCACGAGGCCGGCGACCTGCTCCTGCGGGCCACCGCCGACCGGCTGTCCGAGGTCATCCGGCCCAGCGACACCCTGGCCCGCTTCGCCGGCGACGAGTTCGCCGTCCTGTGCTGTGACGTGGCCTCGGTCGAGGATGCCGTCGGGGTGGCGGGCCGCCTCATCAGCTGCCTCGCCAGCCCGCTGATGCTGGGAGCCTCGGAGGTCGTCATCTCGGCCAGCGTCGGCGTGGCCATGGCGCAGGCCGAGGAGGTCGAGGCCCATGCCCTTCTCCGCAACGCCGACACCGCCATGTACCTGGCCAAGGGCCGGGGGCGGGGGCGGGTCGAGGTCTTCGACGAGGCGCTGCGCCACCGGGCCGTCCGCCGCCTCGAGACCGAGAGCGGCCTGCGCAGGGCGATCGAGGGCGGCGAGCTGCGCCTGGCCTACCAGCCCGAGGTCGACCTGGCCACTGGCCATCTGGCCGGGATCGAGGCTCTGGTGCGCTGGGAGCACCCGGACCGCGGCCTCCTGCTGCCGTCGGAGTTCATCGCCGTGGCCGAGGAGACCGGTCTGGTGAACGAGGTGGGGGCGTGGGTCCTGCAGGGCGCGGCGGCCCAGCTGGCCCGGTGGCGCCGGGCCTACCCCCACATGGTCGAGGTGGCCATGGCGATCAACGTCTCGGCCCGCCAGCTCACCGACCCCGGGCTCATCGCCAACGTCGAGGCCGCCGTCGCCATCGCCGGTGGCGGAGCGCCGCTGTGCCTGGAGATCACCGAGACGGCGCTGCTCGAGTACGCCTCGCCGGCCGGCGACACGCTGCGACGCCTGAAGACCAGAGGCGTCCTGCTCGGCATCGACGACTTCGGCACCAGCTACTCGTCGCTGTCCAACTTCACCCGCCTGGCCCCCGACTTCTTGAAGGTCGACCGCAGCTTCGTCCAGGGCCTCGGCGTCGACCCCCACGACTCGGCCATCGTGGCCGCGGTCATCAACATGGCCCACACCCTGGGCCTGTTCGTGATCGCCGAGGGCGTGGAGTCGGCCCTCCAGGTGGCCCTGCTGCGCGAGCTCGGCTGCGACCTGATCCAGGGCTTCGTGATCGCCAGGGCCGTCCCGAGCGAGGAGTTCGAGCTGGCCATGGTGGCCCCCGGCGACATCTGCCACCTCATCGACTGAGGAGGGAGGGTCAGTCGCCGAGAGCGGAGGGGTTGGCGGGGACGTCGACGGCGTGCTCGCGCAGCGCCTCCAGCGGCACGACGTCAAGGGCGCGCTCGTGGGTGGAGGCCAGGACCACCAGGGCGGCGGCCCCGTCGTGGTGGGCCCGCAGCCAGTTGGCCGCGGTCACGCACCACCGGTCGCCGGGGACCAGCCCGGGGAACCGGTACTGCGGCATCGGGGTGCTGAGGTCGTTCCCGATGCCTCGCTGGTGCTCGAGGAAGGCGGCGGTCACCACCGCGCAGATGGTGTGGCTGCCCCGGTCCTCGGGTCCGGTGCTGCAGCATCCATCGCGGTAGAAGCCGGTGAGGGGGTCGGTGCCGCACGGCTCCAGCTCGCCACCCAGGACGTTTCGGTCAGCCATGGGCGGCAGTCTCGCCGACGGGGCGGCCCTCAGTCGATGTTGCCGCCCAGGTAGGCGTTCTTCACGGCCTCGTCGTTGAGCAGATCGGCGGCGGCGGCCTGCTTGACCACCCGCCCCACCTCCAGGACGTAGGCCCGATCGGCCCGCTGCAGCGCCTGCGCCGCGTTCTGCTCGACCAGCAGGATGGTGGTGCCGGCGGTGTTGATCTCGGTGATGATGTCGAAGATCTGGGCCACCAGCATGGGGGCCAGGCCCATCGAAGGCTCGTCGAGCAGGAGCACCTTGGGATGGGCCATCAGGGCCCGGCCGATGGCCAGCATCTGCTGCTCGCCCCCCGACAGGGTGCCGGCGGCCTGGCCCCGCCGCTCGGCCAGCCGGGGGAACAGGCCGAACACCCGGTCGAGGTCGGCGGTCTTGGTGGCCCGGTGGGCCTTGCTGAGGGCGTAGGTGCCCATGTCGAGGTTCTCGACCACGGTCATGCCCGGGAAGATGCCCCGTCCCTCGGGGGCCTGGCAGATGCCGAGCTCGGTGCGCTTGTGGGCCGGGATCGACCGGATGTCGCGCCCCTCGAACAGCACCTGGCCCGAGGCCACGGGCCGGACCCCGCTGATGGTCTTGAGGGTGGTGGTCTTGCCGGCGCCGTTGGCTCCGATGAGCGTGACGATCTCGCCCTGGGCGACGGTGAATGAGATGCCCTTCAACGCCTCGACCTTGCCGTAGAAGACGTGCAGGTCGACCAGCTCGAGCAGCGCAGCCGCTCCGTCCGCGCCGCCCTCGGTCATGCCGGCACCCCGAGGTAGGCGTTGATGACCTTCTCGTCTGACTGCACGGCGGAGGGTAGCCCGTCGGCGATCTTCTGGCCGAAGTCCAGGACGGCCACCCGGTCACACAGCGGCATGACCAGGCCCATGTCGTGCTCGATGAGCAGGATGGTGTAGCCGGTGTCGCGAATCTTGCGGATGAGGGCCGACAGGGCCCGCTTCTCGTTGGGGTTGAAGCCGGCGGCCGGCTCGTCGAGGAGGAGGAGCCTGGGCTCGGTGGCCAGCGCCCGGGCGATCTCGAGTCGGCGCTGGTCGCCGTAGGGCAGGTTGCGGGCCGTCTCCTCGGCCCGGTGGGCGATGCCCACCAGCTCGAGCAGCTCCAGTGCCCGCTCCCGCCCGCTGTGCTCCTCGGCCCGGTGGCGGGGCAGCCGCAGCACCGCCCCCGGCACCGAGGTGCGGTGGTGGTTGTCGGTGCCCACCAGCACGTTCTCGAGGGCGCTCATCTCGCTGAACAGCCGGATGTTCTGGAACGTGCGGGCGATGCCCAGCCGGGTGATCCGGTTACGGGACCGGCGGCGGGTGAGCAAACCCTTCGCCGGTCCCAGGCGGGGGGCCACGCCCTCGAGGAGCCCCAGCCCGGCCCGGGGCTCGGTGTGCAGGTCCCTGCCCTGGAAGCGGATCATCCCGCTCGTCGGCACGAAGACCCCGGTGACCACGTTGAACACGGTGGTCTTGCCCGCCCCGTTCGGGCCGATCAGGCCCAGGATCTCGCCCTCGTCGACGTGGAGGTCGACCTCCCGCAGGGCGGTGACCCCACCGAAGCGCATGGTCACCTGGTCGAGCTCGAGGAGTCGGCTGGAGTCGGTGCTCACGTGGTCGCCACCTCGCCGCCGACGGCGTCGTCGGGGGACTGGTCGCCCTGGCGGAGCTCGGCGGCCCGGCGCCGGGAGGGCAGCAGGCCCTGGGGCCGGAAGACCATCATCGCCACCAGGACAGCGCCGAACACCAGCACCCGGTACTCGGCGAAGCCTCGGAAGCGCTCGGGCAGGTAGGCGACCACGACGGCGCCGAGGATCACGCCCGGCATGTTGCCCGACCCGCCGAGGACCACGGCGGAGAGGAACAGGATCGAGAGGATGAACAGGAAGTTGTCCGGGGTGATCGAGATCACCTTGCTGGCGTACAGCACCCCGCCCGACCCGCCGATGCCGGCCCCGATGGCGAAGGCCCACAGCTTGTACTTGAAGGTGGGCACGCCCATCAGCTCGGCGGCGTCCTCGTCCTCCCGGATGGCTGTCCACGCCCGCCCCACCCGGCTGCGCTGGAGGTTCCGCACGAGGAGGGTGACCACGATGATGACCACCAGCAGCAGCCAGTAGTAGGGCTTGGGGTCGATCACCCCGAACTTCAAGCCGCCGACCGACGGCGGGTGGGGGATCTGGTTGATGCCCCGCGGCCCGCCGATGGCGTCGGTGTTGCGGGCGATGATGCGGATGATCTCGCCGAAGCCGAGGGTGACGATGGCCAGGTAGTCGCCCCGCAGCCGCAGGGTGGGGGTGCCGAGGATCAGCCCGCCAACCATGGAGGCCACGATGCCGAGCGGCAGGATGAGGAGGAACGGGATGCCGGTCTCGGTGCCGAGCAGCGCCATGGCGTAGCCGCCGATGGCGAAGAAGGCCACGTAGCCGAGGTCGAGCAGCCCCGCCTCGCCGACCACGACGTTCAGGCCCAGGGCGATGAGCACGTAGATGCCGACGGGGAAGAACAGCACGCTGGCGAAGTCCGAGCCCGGGGTGTCGATGATCGGGATCGTCAGGGTGGGCAGGAGGAAGAGGAAGACGACCAGGGCCAGGGTGGCCAGCCACCGGGCCGGCCGGGGCAGGCGGTTCCAGGCCTCGGCCACCGGGGCGACGATCTCGATGCGGGGGAGGCCTCGCATCGGTCAGGCCCGGGCCTTGCCGAGCGACTCGCCCAGGAGCCCTGTGGGGCGGAACATCAGGATGACCACCAGGATGGTGAACCCGATGACATCGATCCACTGGCTGCCGAACATGGCGCCCCCGAAGGCTTCGAGCAGGCCCAGCACAAGCCCCCCGACGAGAGCGCCGCGCAGGTTGCCGATGCCGCCGAGCACCGCGGCGGTGAACGACTTGATGCCGAAGATGAAGCCGATGTCGAACTTGGTGCCGGGGAAGCGAACCTCGTAGAGCAGGCCGGCGGCCCCGGCCATGATGCCGCCAAGGAGGAAGGTCAGGGTGACGACACGGTCGATGTTGACCCCCATCAGCGTGGCCGTCTCAGGGTCCTGGGCCACGGCCCGGATGCCCCGTCCAAGGCGGCTGCGGCGCACGAACTGGTCGATCAGGACCATCATGATCAAGGCGGCGGCGATGACGATCACCTTGTCGAGGCTGACGATCGCTCCCTTGAAGGTGAAGAGGGCGGCGTGGTCGACGATCTCGGGCACCGGCCGGCGGTCCCTGCCCAGCAGCTGGGGCCGCGCGAAGAGCTCGGCCAGGAACAGCGATGAGCCGATGGCCGAGATGAGGAACGCGAGCCGAGGCGCTCCCCGACGCCGGAGCGGGCGGTAGGCCAGCAGTTCGAGCAGCACGGCCCCGGCGCCGCCGAAGGCCATGGAGATGACCAGGCACACCAGGAGGGCGAACGCCAGCCCGAGACCGGTCTGGGTGGGGTCGGCCAGGGTGATCCCAAGCAGCGAGGTGCCGACCAGGGCCCCCGAGGTGCCGATCATGAAGATCTCGGAGTTGGCGAAGTTGATGAGGCGCAGGACGCCGTACACCAGGGTGTAGCCGAGGGCCACCAGGGCGTAGAGGGACCCCAGGGCGAGGCCGTCGATGACCGAGGGCCAGAAGCTGGTGAGGACGGCGCCAGGTTCAAAGGCGGCGAGGATGAAGGGACCTCCGAGAGGGGACGGGGGCGCCGGTGGCGCCCCCGTCCTTCGATGTGCTGCCTGGCTAACCCCTTGGCCTACTTGACCGGGCCGACCAGGTTGATCTTCCCGCTCTTGACCTCGTGGACGATGATGTCGCCGCCGCCCTGCAGCTCGCCGTCGGCCTGGTACTGGTAGTTCTTCAGCAGGCCCTGGTAGGGGGTGGAGCTGATGTAGGTGTTGATGTCGGCCCGGACGGTCTTGCCGGCCTTGAAGGCGGCCAGCACATGGTTGGCGGCGTCGAAGCCCTCGACGGAGTACAGGCCGGGCTCGGCCCCGCTGTTCAGCCTCTTGTAGTCGTCGACGAAGGACTGGTCAGAGGCGGTATAGGCGCCGGGAGCGAGCAGCACGGCGCCCTCGCCCTTGCTGCCGGCCGAGTCGAGGAACTTGATGTCCAGCGCCCCGTCGCCGGCCACGAAGGTGGCGGCCACGTTGCCGTCCCGCAGCTGCTTCATCAGCCGCCCGGCCGACTCGTAGTAGCCGCCGTAGAACACCGCGTCGACGTTGGCCGCCTTCACCTTGTTCACCGTGGAGGAGTAGTCGGAGCCCTTGGGGTCGATGGCCTCGTTCACGTCAACGGTGGCGCCGCCCTCCTTCAGCTTGGTGCGGACGATGTCGGCCAGGCCCTTGCCGTACTCGGAGGCGTCGTCGATGACGGCGACCTTCTTGGCGCCCTTGCCGAGGATGAACTTGGCGGCCGCAGGGCCCTGCAGGTCGTCGTTGGCCACGGCCCGGTGGAAGATCTTCCAGCCGTTCTTGGACAGTGCGGCGTTGGTCGCCGACGGGGTGATGATGGGCAGGCCCCCCTCGTTGAAGATCGGGTTGGCCGTCTTGGACTCGCCGGAGAACGCGGGGCCGATGATGGCGACGACGTTCTTGTCGGTCACGGCCTTGGAGGCCAGGGCCGGTGCCTGGGCCGGCTCGCCCTGGGAGTCGTACTCCTCCAGCTTCACCTCGCAGCCCGTCTCCTTCTTGTAGCGGTCGAGGGCCACCCTCACGCCGTTGCGCTCGTTGAGGCCGAGGGCGGCGTCCGAGCCGGTGAGGGCCCCGAAGAAGCCGATCTTCACGTCCTTCGGGCAGTTCGCACCCGCCCCGGCCGGAGCCGAGGACGAGCTCCCGCCGGTGCTGACCTCGCCGTCGTCGCTGCTGCACCCGGCGGCCAGCAGCCCCGTGGCGGCGAGCAAGCCGAACGCCAGGCTCATCCTGCGCGTGTTCCTCATCGAAACCCTCCTCGTTTGGTGACCGTCTGCAATCGCGCGCAATGTAGCCCGCCGGCCACCCCCGGCGGTAGGTTCGCGTGCGGCATGGCTGTTTCCGTCGACCCGCTACGGACCGTCCTCGCCGACATCGGCCCGGTGGTCGTCGCCTTCTCGGGGGGCGCCGACTCGGCGTTCCTGGCCTGGGTGGCAGCCGATGTCCTGGGGCCTGAGCGGGCGCCCTGCACCACCGCGGTCTCGCCGTCCCTGGCCGCCGACGAGCTGGAGGGCTGCCGGTCGCTGGCCTCGGACTGGGGGCTGTCGTGGTCGACCGTGGCCACCGACGAGCTGGACCGGTTGGCCTACGTGACCAACGGTGCCGACCGCTGCGCCCACTGCAAGACCTCGTTGATGGACGCCCTGGGCCCCCAGGCCGAGGCGCTCGGCGCCACGGTGGTGCTCGGGGTGAACCTCGACGACCTGGGCGACCACCGCCCGGGGCAGGCGGCGGCGGCCGGCGCCGGCGCCCGCTTTCCGCTGGTCGAGGCCGGCTTCACCAAGGCCATGGTGCGCCAGGCCAGCCGGGCGCTCGGGCTGTCGACCTGGGACAAGCCGGCCGGGGCCTGTCTGGCCAGTCGCATCCCCTACGGTGTGGAGGTGACCGTCGGCGCCCTGGGCTCGGTGCAGCGGGCCGAGGCCGCCCTGCGGGACCTGGGCCTGCGCCAGCTGCGGGTACGCCACCACGGCGACGTGGCCCGGGTCGAGGTGGAGCCGGCCGAGCTGGAGCAGGCCTTCCGCCTTCGCGCCCAGGTGAGCGCCGCGGTCCGCTCGGCCGGTTACGCCTACGTGGCTCTCGACCTCGACGGCTTCCGCAGCGGCAGCCTCAACGAGGTGCTGGACGGGGCTCGGGCGGGCGGGCCGGCATGAGGGTGAAGCTCATCTTCCCCGAGGGCCTGATCCGCGAGCCGATCATGGCCCGACTGGTGCGCGACCACGACGTCACGCCGAACATCCGGCGGGCCAGCATCGAAGAGGACATGGGCTGGATGTCCCTCGACCTGGAAGGCGACCCGGCCGCGGTGCGTCGGGCGGTGGCGTGGCTCCGCGAGATCGGCGTGGAGGTCGACCAGCTGGGCGACGTCCTCGAGTCCTGATCGCCGCTCCACCGTGCGCATCGTCAAGCTGCAGGTGGCGCTCCTCCTCGTGGCCGTCCTCGTGGTGGCGGCCGTCGGTGCCGACGTGGTGCTGAAGGGCCAGGCCGAGAGCCGGCTGGCGGCCGAGGTGATGGCGCAGTCGCCGGACACCAAGGGCGTGCGGGCCCGCATCCGCTCGTTTCCGTTCCTGGCCCGCCTGCTCACCTCGGGGAAGGTCGCCCAGGTGGACATCACCGCCCAGCTCGCCGAGCCCGGCGGGTTGGCGCTCTCCGACGTCTTCGTCGAGCTCGACGAGGTCGAGCTCGACCTCGACCAGGCCCGCAAGGGCAGGGCGGTGGTGCGCTCGATCAAGCAGGGTCGCGTCCGTGCCGACCTGGGCCAGGACCAGCTCAACTCGCGCCTGCCAAAGCAGTTCCAGGTCCAGCTGGAACAGGGACGCGCCGTCATCAGCGGCCCGGGGGGTACCGAGGGCAAGCTGATGATCAGCCCCGAGGGGAAGATCCATCTGCGCATCGGCGGCCGCTCCCTGCTCGACCTGCCGGTCCCCGACACCGACCTCCTGCCCTGTCGGCCCTCGGCCACCTTCGTGCCCGGTGCCCTGCGCCTGTCGTGCGAGTTCACCGAGGTCCCGCCGCTCCTGCTCGCAAGCGCCCAGCGATAGCGACCCCAAGGATCGGCGTCTTCTGTCCCACGACTCTTGACCCGGCTGCTCGTCGGTCGTATGGTCCCTTTTCGGCACCTTGACCGACGCATTGCTTGCTTGCGGAGGTCGCGGCTACTAGCGGAATCGGCGGCGAGAGGAACGTGGTGAATGACTGATATCGATGTGAAGTACGCGCAGCTCGGCGGAGGCGGAGGCTTTCTCGGTGCTCCTGTCACTCCAGAGAACGTCGCTCCCGACGGGACCGGGCGGTACCGGCACTTCCAGGGTGGCTCCATCTACTGGTCGCCGGCCACCGGGGCACGCGAGGTGCACGGTGCCATTCGCGGGAAGTGGTCGAGCCTGGGCTGGGAGCGCAGCTTCCTCGGCTACCCGCTGACTGACGAGACGACCACCCCTGACGGGCGTGGTCGGTTCAACCACTTCGAGGGCGGTTCGGTGTACTGGACCTCGAGCACGGGGGCTCGCGAGGTGCACGGTGCCATCCGCGGGAAGTGGGCGGCCCTGGGCTGGGAGCGCAGCTTCCTCGGCTACCCGCTGACTGACGAGACGACCACCCCTGACGGGCGTGGTCGGTTCAACCACTTCGAGGGTGGTTCGGTGTATTGGACCCCGAGCACCGGGGCATGCGAGGTGCACGGTGCCATCCGGGGGCTGTGGGCCCAGATGGGTTGGGAGCGCAGCTTCCTCGGCTACCCGACGAGCGACGAGCTGATGACCGAGGACGCTACCGGCCGCTACAGCGAGTTCCAGAACGGGTCGATCTACTGGAGCCCGGCGACGGGGGCGCTGGCCTGCCGCCAGACGGTACGGCTCCACGTGAAGTGCCTCACTGCACCGACCCGGTTCACCCTCAATCAGATGATCTCCAACATGCGCCAGTCGTTCGCCGCCGCCCAGGTCGGCGTCCGGTACGCGTCGTTCGAGAACTTGAACCTCCCCGCCCTGAACGACCTTGACGTCGGCGCCTGCACCATGGGCAACGTCACGGCCGAGCAGACCCAGCTCTACGCCAACCGGAACTCGGCGGGCGCGAACGACGTGATCGTCTACCTCGTCCGCAGCACCGTGCCGCCCCTCAACGGCTGCGCTGCCTTCCCCGCTGGTCGGCCCAGCGCCGCGGTGGTCAGCGGCGCCAGCGCCTGGACCCTGGCCCACGAAGTGGGCCACGTGCTCGGCCTGCCCCACGTCAACGACAACAATCGGCTGATGACTGGCAACGGGACCGACAACATCACCAACCCGCCCGCCGACATCATCGGCTCGGAGGCGAGCACGATGATCGCCAGCGCCTTCACGAACTGAGAGGTGCGAAGCCCATGTCCGTCACCATGAAGCAGGTCCTCGCCGAGATCGACAAGGACGAGCCCAACTACAGCGCCTTCCCGGGCCTCGGAGCGGAAGCGCTTCCGCACCTCCGGCAGCTGGTCGAGGCTCAGGACCCCCTCCGGGCGGCCAAGGCCGCCTATGCCGCCAGCCTCATCCCCGGGTCGGCGTCCGCGGAGGTGCTGAGCACGGCGGCCGACCACCCCGATCCCCAGGTGCGGGTGGCCGTGGCCCACGGACTGAAGAACCCGGCCGCCGCCGAGGCGGCCAGCAACGAGGTCCTCTCGCAGCTGCTGGACGACACCGACAGCGGCGTGCGCAAGCTGGCCGTCAGCACCGCTGGCGACCTCGCCCGTCCCGAGCTGCGTGCCAAGGTGGCAGCGATGGTCGAGGGCGACGACGCCGACTTCGTCCGCGAGGCGGCGTCGGAGGTGGTGGATAGGCAGAAGTAGCCGTCAGGGGTCGCTACCAGCCCCAGGAGCCGGGCACGCCCTTGAAGGGGCCGACCATCGTGGAGGTGACCCAGCCGCCGTAGAAGCCGCCCGGCTGGGGGGTGGCCACCTCGCCGTCCACGGTGCAGCGGTCGGTGCGGGCGCAGTAGACGGCGACGTGGTCCCGCAGGGGGGCGAAGCCCGGGGTGGGGTCGGGGTAGCTCCAGGCCGCCGCCTCCTCCCGCCGACCGGGGCCGACCACCGTCCAGTAGCGGGCCAGCCCCTTCCACTCGCAGAAGCTGCCACCGTCGGCGGGCTCCAGGCTCCCCGGCCGCCAGGCGTCGGGCGGCAGGTAGTAGGTGGGCGGGTGGCTGGTCTCGAGGACCCGGAACGCCGCGCTGGTGTCGGCGATCACCACGCCGCCGAGCTCGACCACGATGCGGGCGGGCACCGCTTCGAGCCGGGGAGGCCGGGGGTAGTCCCACACCGACTCCTGGTCGGGGCCCGGGATCTCCCGTTGGGGGCGCACGTGAGCCATTCTTAACTGCCGTGGCGTCAACACCGAATCCCTCGCCCACAGGCGTCGACGACGACGCCGCCCTGGCCAAGCGTGGCGCCGGGCTGGCCGACGCCGTGGCCGCCGCCCTCCCCGGCTGGGTGGACCGGAGCCTGCGCCTGCGGGCCCCCGAGGTCACCGGGGAGGTGGTGGCCGCCGTCACCGCCGAGGTCGAGGCCGATGTGCTTCCGCGCCTGCGGGCGCTGCTGACCCTGGACGTCGACGACCAGCACCAGTCGCCGCTGGCCGTGGTGCGCCGGGCCGCCGCCACCGTCGGTGGGGCCCTCGACGCCATGGGCGCCCCCCCGGCCGAGCGCGACGACCACCAGCGCAACCTCTTCCCCGACGACGACCACGACCTGGTGCCCGCCACCTTCGCCGACCTCTCCGAGGAGGCCGGCCGGGCCGGCATCGAGTGGGGCGCCGCGAAGGCCTTCGTCCACCGCCGACGCCACCGTGGCTGAGGACAAGGCGAGCAGGGGGTCAGCGAGCCCCGATCCGGCGGGAGGCAGAGCGGCCTACGTGCCGGACCTGATGGACCGCTCAAAGCTGGCCGGCGTGCGCTTCGTGCGCCGCCCTGAGGACCTGGTCGACGCCGAGGAGGCGCTGCTCGTGGTCGACCTGTCCCGGGCCGGCGTGCTCGAGGTCCTGCCCCGCCTGACCGGCCGGCGGGTGGTGGGCTTCGGCAGCCACGTCGACCGGGAAACGCTGGAGGCGGCTCAGGCCGCCGGCTGCCAGGCCCTGCCCCGCAGCCAGTTCTTCCGCACCTGGCCCGACCTCCCCCCGGTGGGCTGAGGCCGATCAGCGCCGTCGGCCGCCGCCTGTCAGGCGTCCTCGACGGTCCCAAGGGTGAGGTTCGATGCCTTGAGGTCGAAGTGGATCTTGCGTATCCCCTTCGCCTTGGCCACAAGGCCGATGTCGTCCCCCGTCTCGTCACGCACGGCGGCGGTGAACTGGGCGTCCTCGGGCGAGAACTCGACCGAGAAGAGCGCCGTGCCCCGCAGATCGGTGACGTCGAGGCGGACGGCGGGCAGCGCACCCGCCCTGCGCACCAGCAGCGCCCGGTGGGCCACCAGCAGCGGGGAATCGTCCAGTGGCGGTCCCACGCTCAGGTAAGCGCCGGCCCGGAGCGGGGCTGGATACGCTCACGGACGAGCGGTCGGACCGCAGAGAGGCGACGGATGAAGAAGCTCCTCGAACGCTTCATGGGCCCCCTCGGCGACGCCAGGAGCCTGCCGCCGGGGATCGGCCCGGATCCGGCGGGCCAGCGGTGGGGATACGTCCCCACCGACCAGCGGCGCGCCCGACGGGCCTTGTGGATCCTCTTCGGAGTCATCCTCGCCATCAACGCCCTGGTCGCCCTCACCATCGTGGTCCTGCGCGCCGCAAGCTAGCCCCGCCGAGAGGCGCTCGCCCGCCGCGGTCCGGCAGGATCGCCCATTGCCTCGGTGGCAACGGCGTCATGGTGCTTCCTCGATCTGCCGCGACGCCGGCTGGTGGAGGCCGGCAGCAGGCGTGACCCGCTCGGCGTCACGCCGGCGCGGGCTCGGGAGAATCAGCCTCGAGCCATCGCCGCGCCCACTAACCCACCGGTCACCTCGACCCGTTGGGCGGAGCAGCCGCGATACGAGCCACCGACGGGGCAAGAGACGGCGCTCTCGGAAGATGGCGGTTCGGCACAGACCGGACACCGACAGCCATTGGCCAAGAGCCAGATAAACCCCGGAAAAGCCTCGACATTGACGGGGCCAAGGCGTATGCTACGAACATGCGTTCGAGTCCGGAGCTCACCGAGCTGGCGGTGGAAGTAGCCGAGGCGGCGACGCCGGCGGGCCGGCTCCTGAGGCTCACCGCTCTGCGTCAGGCGGTCGACGCCGCCATGGTTGCGGCGCTGGGCGAGCTGGAGGCGGCCCCTGGGCCGGTACTGCTCGATGGGGCTGTCGACACCGGCCATTGGCTCGCCTCCCGCAGCGAGATCCACCCGGCCGAGGCCAAAACACTGGCCGGCCTGTCCCGTGATCTGCCGGCCATGCCCGCCACCAGTGAGGCCCTGGCCGCCGGCCGGGTCGGCGTCGAGAAGGCGCGGATCCTGGGCACGGCCCGTGACGTGGCCGGGTTCGACGATGCCGAGGCGGGCCTGGTCGAACGGGTCGTCGGCGTCTCGCTGCGCACGGCCCGGCGGATCGTGGGCCGGTTCATCGCCGACCACCGCCAGCCCGGTCCGGCCGACCCGGCGGCCAACGAGGTGACCCTGTCGCCCCGGCGGGACGGGCGCTGGCGCCTCCACGGCGACCTCGACGCCGAGACCGCAGCGATCATCGCCAACGAGCTGCGCCGCCTGGCCGAAGGCCACCGCGACGCCGAAGGCCTCAGCGCCGCCCGACGCTTCTCGCTCGCCCTGCTCGACATGGCCCGCCGCTCGGTCACCCTCGGCGAGCGGGGTCCCGGCTCCCGCCCCGAGCTGGTCCTGGTGGCCAACGTCGGCTTCAACGGCGACATCTACGACACCCGCCACGAGGACGGCACCCCCGTCAGCCGCAAGGTGTTCGAGACCCTCACCTGCGACGCCACCATCCGCGGCCTGGTCATGCACGGACCCAGCGAGGTCCTCGACCTGGGCCGTTCGCAACGCCTCGCCAGCGCCGGCCAACGTCGCGCTGCGGCGGTCCGAGACGGCGGCTGTGTCGTCCCTGGCTGCGAGAGGTCGCCCGACCACTGCGACCTCCACCACATCCGCCACTGGACCAAGCACCGCGGGCCCACCGACCTGTCGAACCTCTGCCTGCTCTGCCGCCGTCACCACGTCCTGGCCCACGCCATCGGCTTCACCTTCGTCCGCCACCGCAACGGCAACCTCACCATCCACCGCCCCGACGGCACCCCCCTCGTCTCGCTCGGCCAACGAGCCGCTTGACGCGTGGATGAGCAGTGATGCCCGCCAGCGGGGCCTTTGCCTGCGCCCAGTGCATGTACCATGCATGCATGCCGAACATCCAGGTCCGGGACGTGTCGGATGACGTGCACCGTGCCCTGGTGCGGCGAGCTGAGCTGGCCGGCCAGTCGCTCCAGCAGTTCCTGACGGCGCAGCTGGCCGCCATCGCCGCGACGCCGACCCTCGACGAGATGCTGGCCCGCATCGAAGCCCGTCCGAAGGGCCGCCTGTCACATCACGAAACCCTCGCTGCCATCGATGCCGAGCGTGCTCGTCGTTGACGCCTCGGTGATCGCCCCGGCCGTCGCCGATGGTGGTGAAGATGGCCAGGCGCTCCGGGTCCGGCTCAAAGGTGAAGCCCTCGCCGCTCCCGACCTCCTCCGCACCGAGGTCATGTCTGTCCTCCGGAGGCAAGCAAGAACAGGCTCGCTCACCGCCGCAGAGGCGAACACTGCGATCGAGGATCTCCTGTCACTCCCCATCTCGGTCTTCCCGACCGCCCCGCTCCTCCGCCGCATGTGGGCCCTGCGCGACAACGTCACCGCTTACGACGCCACCTACATCGCCCTGGCTGAAGCCCTCGCCTGCCCCCTCCTCACCGCCGACACCCGCCTCGCCAACGCCCCCGGCCCCCGCTGCGCCATCGAGGTCTCTGAGAACGTTTGAGCCGGCGTTGGAGGGGGTCTCCGGAGGATCCTCCCAGTCGTTCCGGAACTTGACCCGACCTACTTCATCGTCCGCTCCGACGCATTGGATGGAGAACGTACACGAACGGACAATCGCGCACTCCTCAGCTGACAAGGCAGTCGGACAGGTGGGCACGGTGAGGTCCACCGGCGACTTCTCGTGAACCTGATCTCCCAGGGTGGAGCTCAGCGGGTGACCCATCCACCAGGTGGACGACCGGACCGCCGGCTCACAGGGTTCTCTCAGGGTTCGGGCGCAGACTGGGAGCGTGGAGAAGGCCCGGGTCCTCGTCGTCGATGACGAGGAGAACATCACGTTCCTGTTGGAGTCGGCGATGCGGCACTTCGGGTTCGAGGTGGCGGTGGCTCGGACGGGGTTCGAGGCGGTGCGGGAGGTGGAGCGGTTCGCTCCGGATGTGGTGCTCCTGGATGTGATGCTGCCGGACCTTGACGGGTTCGAGATCGTGCGGCGGCTGCGGGCGGACGGGTTCCGGGTGCCGGTGCTGTTCCTCACGGCCCGGGATGCGGTGGACGACAAGGTGCGGGGGCTCACCCTGGGGGGCGATGACTACGTCACCAAGCCGTTCAGCCTCGAGGAGGTGGTGGCCCGCGTGCAGGTGATCCTGCGCCGGCAGGGGGTGGGGCCGGCGGCATCGAAGCTGGTGCTCTCCGACCTGGAGATGGACGACGACGCCCACCTGGTGCGCCGGGCTGGGCAGGTCGTGACGCTGTCGCCCACCGAGTACAACCTGTTGCGCTACCTGCTGCTGAACACCGGGCGGGTCCTGTCGAAGGCCCAGATCCTCGACCACGTGTGGCAGTACGACTTCGGTGGGCAGGCCACGGTGGTCGAGACCTACATCAGCTACCTGCGGAAGAAGATCGACTCCCTGGGGCCGCCGCTGATCCAGACGGTCCGAGGCGTCGGCTACAGCGCCCGTCTGTCCTGATGTCGCTCCGGCGGCGCCTGCTGATCGGCCTGATAGCGGTGGCTGCCGTCCTGGTCGTCACCAACGTCGTGCTCGCCCAGACGATCGAGTCGTACCTCCTCGACCGCCTCGACAGCCAGCTCCTCGGCGTCGCCTCGCGTCCGGTCTTCCGCGCCGGCCCGGGGGGCGGGCCCGGGCGCCGGCCGGGGGAGGACCGGACGTTGTCGGAGTACTTCATCGCCGTCGGGAACGCCGAGTCCACGGCGTTCCGCCAGCTCAGCTCGGAGCTGGCCGATGAGACCGAACCTCCTCCGCGGCTCGAGCGCGACCAGGTCGTCAGCCGCCTGGCCGGGCCCGGGCGGTCGTCGTCGCCCTTCACCGCGGCCGCGGCAGAGGGCGGCGGCTCGTGGCGGCTGGTGGCGGTGGCCGAGCCCCGAGGCGGTGTCACCGTCATCGGCCTCAGCCTCAGCCAGGTCGATGACACCGTGGGCAGGATCAGGTCCATCCAGATCGTGGGGACGCTCGCCGTGCTGGCCGCCCTCGGGGTCATCTCCTCGTGGATGCTGCGCCTCGGGGTCCATCCCCTCGAGGCCATGGCCCGGGACGCGGACGCCATCGCCGAGGGCGACCTGTCCCGCCGGGTCGAGCATCCCGGCGGGCAGACCGAGGCCGGCCGGCTGGGCATCGCCCTCAACTCGATGCTCGGGCGGATCGAGGAGGCGTTCCGGGCCCAGGAGGCATCCGAGGAGCGGGTGCGCCGCTTCGCCGCCGACGCCTCCCACGAGCTGCGCACCCCGCTCACCTCGATCCGGGGCTACGCCGAGCTGTGGCGGGCCGGCGCCCTGCGGGGGGAGGAGGAGCTGGCCGAGGCCATGCGGCGCATGGAGCAGGAGGCCAGCCGGATGGGCCGGCTGGTCGAGGACCTCCTGCTCCTCGCCCGCCTGGACCAGCGACGGCCCCTCGACCGGGCACCCGTCCGGCTCGACCAGCTGGCAGCCGACGCCGTGGCCGACGCCCGGGCCGTCGAGCCGGACCGTCCGATCGAGCTTGACGCCAAGCCGGTGACGGTGGAAGGCGACGAGATGCGGCTGCGCCAGGTCGTGGCCAACCTGTTGGCCAACGTCCGCGACCACACCCCGGCGCTGACCCCGGTGTCGCTGTCGGTGGCGGCCGAAGGGGGACGGGCCCGCCTGGTGGTGAACGACGACGGCCCCGGCCTGCCCCCCGAGGTGGCCGCCAGGGTGTTCGAGCGCTTCTACCGGGCCGACCCGGCCCGGGCCCGGGCGGGGGGCGGCACCGGCCTCGGCCTGTCGATCGTCGCCGCCATCGTCGAGTCCCACGGGGGCGCGGCCGGCGTCACCTCCGACCCCGGGCGTGGCACCCGGTTCACCGTCGACCTCCCGCTCGCCACCCCCGCACCGGTTGCGGGCTGTTGATTCGCATCCAGTCCACAGCCTCCTCCCAGGATCGCGGCGCATCCTTGGACCCATGCCGAGATCCGGCGACGACCGCAGATGGAGATGCACCTGATGGATGACCTGCAAACCGGGCCCTTCGCCCAGAACGCCCCCTCGACCTCGGGGCCCGAGCCCGGCCCCGACGGGGGGCGGCGCTTCCGCCGGAACGTGGTGGCGGTGGGCGCCGCCATCGGCCTCACCCTCGGCGGCCTGGGCGTCGCCGCCGCCCAGACCGACAGCTCCACCTCCACCACTGCGGCCCCCGCCGCTCCCGCCCCTCCCCCCGGTAGGCCCGGGCACCGCGGCGGCCCAGGCAAGGCCAAAGTCGGCCTGGCCACGGCGGCCGGGGCGATCGGCATCAGCGAGGCCGATCTGAAGACGGCCCTGGGCGCCGGGCAGTCCATCGCCCAGGTGGCCCAGGGGAAGGGCGTCGACGTCGCCAAGGTCATCACCGCGCTGGTCGACGAGGCCAAGGCGAAGCTGGCCGAGGAGGTCAAGGCCGGCCGGATCACCCAGGCCCAGGCCGACGAGCGATCCGCCGACCTGCCGGCCCGGCTCACCGAGCACGTCAACCGCACCGGCGGACCGGGCAAGGGCGGTCACGGCAAGGGTGGCCCTGGCCGCAAGCACGGGCCTGGGTTGGCCGCAGCGGCGAAGGCGATCGGGATCAGCGAGGCCGATCTGCTGACCGAGCTGCGGGCCGGGAAGTCGATCGCCCAGGTGGCCCAGGCCAAGGGCGTCGACCCCGCCAAGGTGATCACCGCGATCGTCGAAGAGGCCAAGGCCAAGATGGCCGAGCGGGCGGCCACCCTGCAGGAGCGGGTCACCGAGCAGGTGAACCGCGTGGGTGGCGGTGGCGCCGACCGCCCCGGCCCCTGACGCATCTCCCGGTCGGGGGGCCCATCACATAGTTTCGGGCCCGTGGGCCGTCGTCTGGTGGTGGTCGGCGGCGACGCCGGGGGCATGGCGGCGGCGGCCGCCGCCCGGCGCCTCGACCCCGACCTCGACATCGTGGCCCTGGAGCGGGGGCGGTGGACCTCGTACTCGGCCTGTGGGATCCCCTACCTGATCGGCGGCGAGGTCAAGCGGCTGGAGGACCTCGTCGTCCGCACGCCCCAGGAGCTGCGGCAGCGCTACGGGATCGACGTGCGGATGCGGTGCGAGGCGGTCGCCCTCGATCTCGGCGCCGGCAAGATCGAGGTGCGCAACCACGAGCAGAACCGCACCTTCCACCTCGGGTTCGATCTGGTCCACCTCGGCACCGGGGCCCGCCCCAAGCGGCCGCCGCTGCCGGGGATCGACCTGCCCTTCGTGGGCGGCCTGCAGACGTTGGACGACGCCGCCGCCCTGCTCGGCCACCTGACCAGCGCCCCGACCTGGGCACCCTCGGGCATCCACCGGGTGGTCGTGGTGGGCGGTGGCTACATCGGCCTGGAGGTGGCCGAGGCCTTCGTGCGCCGGGGGGCGGCGGTGACCATCGTCACCGACACCGCCGAGGTGATGCCGACGCTCGACCCCGACATGGGCGCCCACGTCACCAGGGCGCTTCGGGGTCTCGGTATCACGGTGCGCTGCGGCTCCAAGGTCACCGGCTTCGAGCCCGGATCGGTCCTCACCGCCGAGGCCCGGCTTCCCGCCGATCTGGTCGTTCTCGGCCTCGGGGTGTCGCCCAACGCCGAGCTGGCCGGGGACGCCGGCCTCGACCTCGGGGCGGGTGGGGCCGTGCGGGTCGACCGCCGCCAGCGCACCAGCGCCGAGGAGGTCTACGCCGCCGGCGACTGCTGCACCAGCACCCACCTGGTCAGCGGGCGCGAGGTGTACGTGGCGCTCGGGACGGTGACCAACAAGCAGGCCCGGGTGGCCGGCACCAACTTGGGCGGCGGCCACGCCAGCTTCGCCGGGGTGCTCGGCACCGCCATCACCAAGGTGTGCGACCTCGAGGCGGCCCGTACCGGTCTCACCGAGGCCGAGGCGGCGGCGGCGGGCTTCTCGGCGGTGGCCGCCACCATCGAGAGCACGACCACCGCGGGGTACCTGGAGGCTCTGGCCGGGCCGATGCGGGTCAAGGTGGTGGCCGAGCGGGGCAGCGGCCTGCTGCTCGGGGCCCAGATCGTGGGGCGGGGCCCGGGGGCGGCCAAGCGCATCGACGTGGTGGCAACCGCCCTCACCGCCCGCATGGACTGCGACGAGGTGGCCGAGCTCGACCTGGCCTACGCCCCGCCCTTCAGCCCCCTGTGGGACCCGGTGGCCATAGCCGCCCGCAAGGCTGCCGCCCTGGCGGCGGGATGACGGCGCCTGACGGAGGGGGAGGGCCCGAGCGGCCCCTCGGAGCGGGCGGCGGAACCCCGACACGGGCCGACCTGCTGCGGTGGGGGGAGGCGCTCGCCGGGATCGCCCAGACCGGCCTCGGCTTCACCGACAGCCTGTACGAGCGCGAGCGCTTCGAGGAGGTGCTGAAGGTGGCCGCCGACATCCGGGCCGCAGCCGGCGACCTGGCCCGGCAGCCGTCGGTGGCCAGGATCCACGAGGCCGAGTGGCTGCGGGGCGTGGGCGCCGGCGTGCCCGGCTACGTGACCCCGAAGGTGGCGATCGGCGCTGTGGTCGGCGACGAGGAGGGGCGGCTCCTGCTGGTGCAGCGCGCCGACTCGGGTGTGTGGCTGTACCCGACGGGCTGGGCCGACGTGGGCTACTCGGCGGCCGAGGTGGCGGTGAAGGAGGTGCTGGAGGAGACCGGGATCACCTGCGAGCCGGTGCGCCTGATCGCCGTCCTCGACGGCCTGCGCCTCGGCTTCACCTCGGTGCCCCTCTACTCGTTGGTGTTCCACTGCCGGGCCACGGGCGGAACGCTGGCCGGGCACCCGCTCGAGACCCGCGATGTCGGCTGGTTCGCCGAGGACACCCTGCCCTCCCCCCTGGCCAACTTCCCCCGCTGGGGTGCCTCGGCCTTCGCCGCCATCCGCGGCGAACCGCTCGACGTGCTCTTCGACCCGGTCCGCTCGCCGATCTGGCGAGGCGCCGAGGGCTGACGGCTCAGGTGTCGGCGGGGGGGCCGGCGAGCTCGGTCAGGAGGGCGGCGATGATCGACACGCCGCCGCCCGTCCGCTCCCACGCATCGGCGATCCGGTCGTGGTCGACCAGCCCGGCGGCGTCGGGGGCCAAGCCGAGGGCGGCGGTGCAGGCGGCGGCCAGGACGGCCGGCTCGACCTCGTCGCCATAGGCGGGGAAGGCCTCGAGGCCCTCCCACAGGCGTTCGAGCGGCGCCGGGCCCGCCCCGCCGGTGGCCAGGGCGGCGGCGGCGACCTCGAACACCTCCTCGGTGGCCACACCCTTCGGCCGCACGTACCCGGCCACCGGGTGGAGGCGCCACTCGAGCACGACCTCGCCGGGCCCGTCCTCGCGCAGCCACACCTGGGAGCCGTTGACGTAGGTGTCGAGGGGGGCGCCGAAGGTGTCGTCGAGCAGGGTGACCAGGGCCGGGGAGACCCGCCACACGCACGTGGGCACCAGGGCCGTCACGGGGGCGGGGACGCGGCCGGCGGCCGCCGGGGCGGGTTGGTGCGGGCCGTTCGGCGGCGGGCCAGGGCCAGCAGGGTGAGGAGCACGACGAAGGCCGGCAACCCGATCATGAGGGGCAGGAAGCGGCCGAGGCCCTTGTCGGGCAGGGGCACGCCCTCGCCTCGGGGGACGGCGCCCCCGTCGGCCGGGCCCTTGGCCGCCAGCTCGGCGGTGAGCTCACGGGTGGTCGAGCAGCGGTTCTCCCGGAAGCGGGGCGAGCCGCCGGCGGTGGGCAGGAACAGGTAGGTGCGCTCCCGGGCGTAGAGGCGGTCGAGGGCGGTGACCACCTTGTCCTGGGTGGCGATGGTGCCCTGCACCTCGACCCGCTTGGGCAGGGGGCCGCCCTTCCAGACCCGGATCACCTCGACGGTGGCGTGGCGGCCCTTGTTGCCCAGGGCGCGGACCGTCCCGATGAACACCGTCGGGGCTGCGGCGATCCCGGCGTCGATCCCGAGGTCGGGGGGGCAGCCCAGGTCGGTCTGGGCCTGGGCCGGCCCGGTGCCGGCCACGGCGGCCACGAGGGCTACGGCGGCGGCGGCGGTGCGCAGTCGGCGGCCCATCAGCGTCCCTCCTCGTTGCGCAGGAACCGCTCGGCCTCGGCGGCCAGCTCGTCGGCCCCGGCCACGATGACCCCGTCGTCCTCGGGGCGGCGCAGCTCGCCCAGGTGCAGGGGATCGGGGGTGGCGGGCTCGTCCTCGGCGTCCTCCAGGCCCCGCACGTAGTCGCGAGCCTCGTCGTCGGTCTCGATGGCGTCGTCGATCTCGGCCAGGTACTCCGCCGCCGCAGCCTTCAGCTCGGTCAGGTCGACCTCGACCCGCAGCAGGTCGGCGACCCGCTCCACCAGGGCGAGCGCCGCAGGCGGCGACGGGTTGCGCCCCACGTAGTGCGGGACGGCCGCCCACAGCGACGCCGAGGGCACTCCGGCCTTGGCCAGCTGGTCGTGGAGGACGCCCAGGATGCCGGTGGGCCCCTCGTAGCGGCTGCGGGTCAGGCCGAGCCGCTCAGCCAGGTTGGGGTCGTGGGCCGTGCCGGTGATCTTGACGGGGCGGGTGTGCGGGGTGTCGGACAGCAGCGCCCCGAGGGTGACGACCAGCGAGCAGTCCAGGGCCTTGGCCACCTCGACGACGGCTGCTGAGTAGGTGCGCCATCGCAGCTGGGGCTCGACGGCCACCAGGAAGACGATGTCCATGCGCTCGTCCGGCCGGGCGCAGGCCGAGAGGGTGTGCTCGGGCCAGGTGATCTCCCGGGTGAGGCCGTTGACCAGGCGGATCGTCGGGCGGTCCTCGGTGAAGTCGTGGAACTCCTCGGGGTCGATGGTGGCGAACACCTCGGCCTCCCAGAGGTCCTGGAGGTGCCGGGAAGCCATGGTCGCCGCGTCGCCGGCGTCGTTCCAGCCCTCGAAGCTGGCGACCAGCACGGGCCGGCGCAGGGTGGGGCGGTGGTGCCAGAGGATGGGATCCACGTGGAGGTTCAACCTACGCGACGGGCGCGGGTGACGTTCGCGGCCGGTGCGCCGGCTGGGTTGTCACGCCCGCTTCCTAGTCTTGGCCTCCCGTGGCTGCGCTGGAGCGGTTCTCCGAGGTCACCCGCCGGTGGTTCGTCGGCGCCTTCGAGGCGCCCACGCCGGCCCAGGAGCAGGGGTGGGAGGCCATCGCCGAGGGCCGGCACACCCTCATCTGCGCCCCCACCGGATCGGGCAAGACCCTGGCCGCCTTCCTGTGGTCGATCGACCGGCTGCTCACCGGCCCTGCCCCGGCGGGCGACGGGCAGCGGCTCCGCACGCTGTACGTCTCGCCGCTGAAGGCGCTGACCTACGACGTCGAGCGCAACCTGCGGGCTCCGCTGGCCGGGATCGCCAACGAGGCCAGCCGGGCCGGCGTGGCCCTGCCCGAGCTGCGGGTGGCCACCCGCACCGGCGACACCCCGGCCGACGAGCGACGCCAGCTGGCCCGCCACCCGCCCGATGTCCTGATCACCACGCCAGAGTCGCTTTACCTCCTGCTCACCAGCCAGGCCCGCGAGATCCTGGCCTCGGTCGAGGCGGTGATCGTCGACGAGGTCCACGCGGTCGCCGCCACCAAGCGGGGCGCCCACCTGGCCCTGTCGCTGGAGCGCCTGGAGCGCCTGGTGGTGGCTGGCGACCGCCCCCCGCCGCAGCGCATCGGCCTGTCGGCCACCCAGCGCCCGCTCAGCGAGGTGGGTCGATTCCTGGGCGGCCGCAGCCGCGACGCGGCCACCGGCGCCTGGTCGTTCCGGCCCGTGCGGATCGTGGACGCCGGGGTGCCCAAGCAGCTCGACCTCGAGGTGATCGTGCCGGTCGAGGACATGGGCGAGCTGGGCAAGCGGCGCGAGGTCGACGACCTCGACTTCACCCTCAGCGGAGCGGCGGCCGGCGATCCTGAGGTGCGGTCGTCGATCTGGCCGTCCATCCACCCGGTGCTGCTCGACCTCATCACCAGCCACCGCTCCACCCTGGTGTTCGTCAACAGCCGGCGGCTGGCCGAGAGGCTCTCGGCGGCCCTCAACGCCCTGGCCCGAGAGACCGGTGTGCTGCCCGAGGGGGCGCCCGACCTGGTGCGGGCCCACCACGGCTCGCTGGCCCGCGAGCAGCGCCTGGAGATCGAGGACGACCTCAAGGCCGGCCGCCTCCCCGGCCTGGTGGCCACCTCGTCGCTCGAGCTCGGGATCGACATGGGGGCCATCGACCTGGTGGTGCAGGTCGAGGCGCCGCCGTCGGTGGCCAGCGGCCTGCAGCGCATCGGCAGGGCCGGCCACCAGGTGGGCGAGCCGTCCCGCGGCCGCATCTTCCCCAAGTACCGGGGCGACCTGGTGGTGGCCGCGGTCACCGCCCAGCGCATGACCGACGGCCTGATCGAGGAGACCCGGGTGCCCCGCAACCCCCTCGACGTGCTCAGCCAGCAGGTGGTGGCCATGTGCGCGGCGGCCGACCCCGCGGCCCTCGCTCTCGCCGAGGTCGAGGCCGTGGCCCTGGCCACCTACTCCTTCGCCGAGCTGTCGCACGAGGCGTTCGAGGGGGTGCTCGACATGCTTTCGGGCCGCTACCCGTCGGATGAGTTCGCCGAGCTGCGGCCCCGCATCACCTGGGACCGGCTGGCCGGCACCATCACCGCCCGCAAGGGGGCCCGGATGCTGGCGGTGACCAGCGGGGGCACCATCCCCGACCGGGGGCTCTACCGGGTGGTCACCCCCGACGGCGGAAAGGTCGGCGAGCTCGACGAGGAGATGGTCTACGAGTCCCGGGTTGGTGAAACGTTTCTGTTGGGCGCGTCCACGTGGCGGATCGAGGACATCGACCGTGATCGGGTGGTGGTAACCCCCGCCCCCGGGGTGCCCGGCAAGATGCCGTTCTGGCACGGCGACAACATCGGCCGGCCCCTGGAGCTGGGTCGGGCGGTAGGCGCCTTCCTAAGGCTGGCGCCCGACCTGACCGACGACGAGCTGCACGACCGCCACGGCCTCGACCCGTTGGCCACCTCGAACCTGCGGCGCTACCTGGGTGAGCAGCTGGAGGCCACCGGGGCCCTGCCCACCGACCGCCAGATCGTGGTCGAGCGCTTCCGCGACGAGCTGGGCGACTGGCGGGTGTGCATCCTGTCGCCGTTCGGGGCCCGGGTCCACGCCCCGTGGGCGTTGGCGCTGGAGGCCAAGATCCGCAGCCAGATGGACGTCGAGGTGCAGGCGATCTGGGGCGACGACGGCATCGTGGTCCGCCTGCCCGAGGCCGACGACGCTCCGCCGGCCGACGCCGTCCTCCTCGATCCCGACGAGGTCGAGGAGCTGGTGACCAACGTGGTGGGCAGCTCGGCCGTCTTCGCCGCCCGCTTCCGGGAGAACGCGGCCCGGGCCCTGCTGCTGCCCCGGCGCCGCCCCGGATCCCGCACCCCGCTGTGGCAGCAGCGCCAGCGGGCTGCCGACCTGTTGAAGGTGGCCAGCGGCTACGGGTCGTTCCCGATCCTGCTCGAGACCTACCGCGAGTGCCTGCGCGACGTGTTCGACCTGCCCGGCCTGCAGGGCCTGATGGCCGACATCCGGGCCCGCCGGCTCCGGGTGGTGCAGGTCGACGCCGCCGCCCCCTCGCCCTTCGCCGCGTCGGTGGCCTTCAGCTACGTGGCTTCGTTCATCTACGAGGGCGACGCCCCCCTGGCCGAGCGTCGGGCCCAGGCCCTCACCCTCGACCGGCGCATGCTGGCCGAGCTGGTGGGCGCCGATGAGCTGCGCGAGCTGCTCGACGCCGACGCCCTGGTCCAGCTCGAGGCCGAGCTGCAGGCCCTGGAGGAGAGCCGGTGGGCCCGCACGCTGGACGAGGCTCACGACCTCCTGCGCCGCCTCGGCGACCTGACCGAGGTAGAGCTGGCCGACCGCAGCACCGAGGCGTTCCATCAGGCTCTTCTCGACGCCAGGCGGGCCGTGGTGGTGCGGGTGGCGGGGGAGGGCCGCCTGATCGCCGCCGAGGACGCCGGCCGCTACCGAGACGCCCTCGGCGCCGTTCTCCCGCCCGGTCTGCCCGACGCGTTTCTCGAGCCGGTTCCCGACGCCCTCACCCAGCTGGTGCGCCGGTGGGCCCGCACCCACGGGCCCTTCGTTCCCGCCGAGCCTGCCGCCCGCCTCGGCGTGCCCACAGAGCTGGTCGAGGTGCTGGTGAAGGACCTGGAGGCGGCGGGCACCCTGGCTCACGGCGCCTTCCGCCCCGACGGCCGGGGCGACAGCCGGGAATGGTGTGACCAGGAGGTGCTGACCCGCCTGAAGCAGCGGTCGCTGGCCGTGCTGCGGCGGGAGGTCGAGGCGGTCGAGGTCGCCGGCCTGGGCCGCTTCCTGCCGGCCTGGCAGGGGGTCGGCTCCACATCGTTCGGCCTCGACCGGTTGTTCGAGGCGATCGGCCAGCTGCAGGGGGCGCAGATCCCGGCGTCGGTGCTCGAGCGCGACGTGCTGGCCGCCCGGATGGCCCGCTACGCCCCTCGCCTGCTCGACGAGCTGGTGGCCTCCGGCGAGGTGCTGTGGGTGGGCGCCGGCCCGATCGGGCGGGACGATGGCCGCGTCGTGCTGCTGCTGCGTTCGGAGGCGCACCTGCTGGTGCCCCGCCTCGGCCTCGACCAGCTCGAGCGACCCGCCACCGAGGAGCACGACCGCATCCGGGCCGTGCTCGAGGAGCGGGGCGCCTGCTTCTGGCGCGAGCTGGCCGGGCGTGACGTGCGGGAGAGCCTGGAGGTCCTGTGGGACCTGGTGTGGGCCGGCGAGGTGACCAACGACGGCATGGGTGCCCTTCGCGCCTTTGTCGCCGGCAAGCGCACCTCGGGCGCCACCCGCTCCCGCGGCCGCCCGCGGGTGGGGTCGCTGTCCGCGCTCGGGCCGCCGGCCGGGCAGGGTCGGTGGAGCCTGGTGCGGCGCGACCTCGGCATCGACGGCGCCACCCCTCCGGCCGCCACCCAGACCCTCCACAAGCTGGCCGGCTCGCTGCTCGAGCGCCACGGCGTGCTCACCCGCGAGGCGGTGCGAGGGGAGGGGGTGCCGGGCGGCTTTGCTGGGGTCTACCCGGTACTGCGGGCCCTCGAGGAGGCGGGCCGCATCCGTCGGGGCTACTTCGTGGTGGGCCGGGGCGGTGCCCAGTTCGCCCTGCCGGGGGCCGTCGACCGGCTGCGCTCGTGCCGCCACGGCATGGCTGACGGCCAGCCCCGCGTGGTGGTCCTGGCCGCCACCGACCCCGCCCAGCCCTACGGCGTGGCCCTGCCGTGGCCCAAGGTCGAGGGCGCCCGGCCCCAACGGGCGGCGGGGACGTGGGTGGCGCTCGTCGACGGTGAGGCTGCGCTGTACGTGGAGAAGGGCGGCAAGAGGCTCCAGGTCCTGTCGCCGGCCGATGGCACCTGGGAGGCCGAGGCCGTAGAGGCGGTGGCCGCGTTCCTGCTGGGCGGGCGCCGCCTGTCGAAGCTGACCGTCGAGCGGGTGCCCGATGGCTTCGCTGAGATCCTGAGCGACCAGGGCTTCACGCCCTCACCCAAGGGCCTGGTGCGCTATGCCCCCGCCGCCTCCTGATGCCCGAGGGCGACACCGTCTTCCGCACGGCCGGCACCCTGCGGCGGTGGGTGGAGGGCAGGGAGGTGACGGCGGCCCGCGGCGCCGGCCTCGAGCGCGTGGTGGGTACGACGGTGGCGGCGATCGACACCCGGGGCAAGCACCTCCTCATCCGCTTCTCGTCGGGGCTGGTGCTGCACACCCACATGCGCATGACCGGCTCGTGGCACGTGTACCCGCGGGGTGGTCGCTGGCAGCGGCCGGCGGCCCAGGCCCGGGCCGTGCTCGAGTGCGGAGAGCGGGTGGCGGTCTGCTTCAACGCCCCCGTCGTCGAGCTGCTGGCCGACCGCCAGGAGCGGGTCCACCCCCGCCTCGCCAACCTCGGCCCCGACGTGCTGGACGAGGGCTTCGACCTCGACGAGGTGGTGCGCCGGGCGGCCGCCCGGCCGGCCGCCATGGTGGTGGGCGAGCTGCTGCTCGACCAGGGCGTGCTGGCCGGGCTGGGCAACGTCTACCGCTGCGAGGCTCTGTTCCTGCAGGGCCTCGACCCGGCCACGCGCCGGACGGCGGTCCCCGAGGGCCAGCTGCGGCTGCTCCTCACCGTGGCCCGCGACCTGATCCGGGCCAACGCCGGCCCCGCCACCACGTTCCGTCGTGACGTCGGCCTTGGGCCCGAGCGGGCGTTCGTCTACGGCCGGTCGGGCCGGCCCTGCCGCCGCTGCGGGGCCACCATCCGGTCGGCGCCCCTCGGGGCCCAGGCCCGCACCGCGTACTGGTGCCCGTCGTGTCAGCAGGGCGGTGGCCGGTCCTAGGCCGTTCGGCCCGGTTCGCTCAAGAGGCGGCCGGAGCGAGCCGACGATGAGGAGGTGGGCACGACCCCGCCGGACATCCGTCGACCCCTGGGAGGCCGCCCGGCCCTGGTGGAGGAGGCCCAGGCCGTGGCTACGCGCTCGGCGGAGCTCCTGGGCCGGATCGACGAGCTGTGCGCAGCGTCGGCCCGGCCCGGTGGGCTGGGCCCTCAGGCGGCAGCCTGCCCGGCCGGCGCCTCGACCGGCACCTCGGCCCGGCCGGCCGGGTGGGCGAGGCGCTGAAGGAAGCGATCGATCTCGTCCTCGGCCGCAGGTGAACAGTGGACGACGGCTCCCGCCGTCGCGGGCAGACTGGCCGATCGTGCCCGTCACCGTCGAGGTCGCCACCGAGGTCACTCCCGAGCTGGTCGAGGCCTTCCGCCGCCTCACCCCCCAGCTCTCGTCGTCCAACCCGCCCCCCACCGAGAGGGAGCTGGCCGAGGTGGTGGGCTCGCCCACCACGGCGCTGCTGATGGCCCGGGGCGAGAACGGGGAGCTGTGCGGGACGCTCACCCTGTGCGCCTTCCGGATCCCGACCGGGGTGCGGGCCTGGATCGAGGACGTGGTGGTCGACCGGGCCGCCCGGGGCCAGGGCGTCGGCGACGCGCTGACGCGGGCGGCCCTGGACGAGGCGAGGCGGCGGGGGGCCCGGACCGTCGACCTCACCAGCCGCCCCAGCCGGGAGGCCGCCAACCGCCTCTACCGACGAGCCGGCTTCACCCAGCGCGAGACCAATGTGTGGAGGTTCACCCTCGGAGCCTGACCCGGAGAGGTCTCAGCCCCAGCATGGCGGCCGCTCGGGGCCAGCACCAGATGTATGCTGTTGTGCATGCACAGCACCAGCGTGCGGATCGACGCCGCCACCCACGAGAAGCTGAAGCGTCTCGCCGCCGAGCTGGGCACGACGGTCGGCAACACCGTCACCCTGGCTGTGCGGTCGCTGCGACAGGACCGGATGGGCCACGAGCTCGCCGCCCCGCTCGGAGGCGACGAGGCGGCGTGGCTCGATGCTGAGCTCGGGTGACATCGTCGATCTGGACCTCGGTGCCCCCGAAGGCCGGGAGGCGGGCTTCCTGCACCCGGCGGTGGTCGTGACCGCCCAGCGGATCCTCGACGCCGAGCCGTCGGTGCTGCAGGTCGTCCCGCTCACCTCGACGATCCGTTCCTTCGGCACCGAGGTTCGGATCGAGCCGGACCAGGCGAACGGCCTGGCCGGGGTCTCGGCCGCGCAGTGCCAGCACGTCCGTGCGGTCTCGCCGGGCCGGGTGCGAGCGGTGCGGGGCACCGCCGGCGCGGTGGCCCTGGCCCAGATCCGCGAGACCCTGGCCGTGCTGTTCGACCTGCCCTAGGCGTGAGGCAGGCGTTTCCAGGGGCCGTAGCATCGCGGTGTGGCCGACGAGACGATCACCATCACCGACAACCGGACGGGCAAGAGCGTCGACGTCCCGATCGTCAACGGTGGCATCGACTCCGCCGCCCTGCGGGGGCTGGCGCCCGGCGTGTGGTTCCACGACCCAGCGTTCATGACCACTGCGGCGTGCTCGTCCGCGGTCACCTTCCTCGATGGTGACGCCGGCATCCTGCGCTACCGGGGCTACCCCATAGAGCAGCTGGCCGAGCAGGCCACCTACCTCGAGGTGGCCTACCTCCTGCTGAAGGGCGAGCTGCCCGACGCCGTCCAGCTGGAGGAGTGGGTGACCGACATCACCTACCACACCTTCGTGCATGAGAACGTGAAGAAGTTCGTCGACGGCTTCCACTACGACGCCCACCCGATGGGCATCCTGGCCTCGACGGTGGCGGCCATGTCCACCTTCTACCCCGAGGCCAAGTGGTTGTCCGATGCCGCCAGCCAGGACAAGCAGACCGTGCGGCTGGTGGCCAAGATGCCGACCCTCGCCGCCTTCGCCCACCGCTTCAGCGTGGGAATGCCCTACGTCTATCCCGACAACGACCTGGGCTACACGGCCAACTTCCTGTCGATGATGTGGAAGCCGCGCTCGGGGGGAAAGGCCTACGAGGTCGACCCTGTGCTGGCCAAGGCGCTCGACGTGCTGTTCATCCTCCACGCCGACCACGAGCAGAACTGCTCGACCACGGCGATGCGGGTGGTGGGCTCGGCCCACGCCGACCCCTACTCGGCGACGGCGGCGGCGTGCTCGGCCCTCTACGGCCCCCGCCACGGCGGCGCCAACGAGGCCGTGCTGCGCATGCTGCAGGACATCGGGTCGCTCGACGACGTCGAGCCGTTCGTGCAGAGCGTAAAGAGCGGCTCGGGTGGGCGACTCCAGGGCTTTGGGCACCGGGTGTACAAGAACTACGACCCCCGGGCCCGGCTGATCAAGAAGACGGCCGAGGAGGTCTTCGCCGTCACCGGGTACAACCCGCTGCTCGACATCGCCCTCAAGCTCGAGGAGGTGGCGCTGTCGGACGACTACTTCATCAGCCGCAAGCTCTACCCGAACGTCGACTTCTACTCCGGGCTCATCTACCTGGCCCTCGGGTTCCCGATGGAGATGTTCACCGTGCTGTTCGCCATCCCGCGCACCGCCGGCTGGCTGGCCCACTTCCAGGAGATGCTCGACCAGGACTCCAAGATCGCCCGCCCCCGCCAGCTCTACATCGGCGTCGACGAGCGCGACTACGTCCCCCTCGAGGCCCGATAGCCCCTAGGCAGGATCGAGGCGGGAGAGGCCGTTCGAGTCGAGGACGTAGAGCTCGCCGGCCTCGTCCTGGCCGAAGGTGGTGACCCGGCGGCCTTCGATGCCGAGGCTCTCCACCACCCAGCCGCCCGGGGCGGGACGGCCGGCCCGCAGCTCGGAGTCGCAGTAGTCGGTGAAGACGTAGCGGCCGGCGAGGCCGGGGATGCGGCTGCCGCGGTAGACGTAGCCGCCGGTCACCGAGCACACCCCGCCGGCGTGCGGCAGCTCGATGATCGGGTCGACGGCGCCCGCCGGTCGGCTGCCGCCGTTGTAGGCGTGGAGGCCCTCCCGGGCGTTCCAGCCGTAGTTGACCCCGGCCCGGTCGCCGGGCACCATGTTCACCTCCTCGTAGGCGTTCTGGCCCACGTCGGCTATGAACAGCCGGCCGTCGGCCCGGTCCCAGGAGAACCGCCACGGGTTGCGCAGCCCGAAGGCCCACACCTCGGGGGCGCCCTCACGGCCGTCGGCGAACGGGTTGCCGGCGGGGATCCCGTAGGGACGCCCACCCGAGGGCCGGGTCGGGTCGATGCGCAGCACCTTGCCCAGCAGCGACCGGGTGTCGAGCGCCGTCTTCAACGGGTTCCCGCCGCCGCCGCCGTCGCCGACGCCGGCGTACAGGAAGCCGTCGGGCCCGAAGCCGAGCTGGCCGCCGTTGTGGTTGCCGAACCGGTCGTGGGCGATGGTGACCAGCACCCGCTCTCGGGCCACGTCGGCCCGGCCGTCAGCGAAGGGGTAGGCGGCGATGGTGACCTGCCCCGTCGGTTCCCGGGCCGTCCAGTAGAGGTAGAGGGTGGCGCCGTCGGCCGAGAAGGCCAGGCCGAGGAGGCCGCGCTCGCTGCCGGTCAGCACCCGGTCGCCGATGTCGGCCACCACCGTGGTGCGCCCGTCGCGCACGGCCTGGACCGTGCCGCCCTGCTCGGTGGCGTATAGGGCCGGGTCACCGGAGCGGAAGGCCAGGGCCGTGGGGGCCTCCAGCCCGGCGAGGCGAGTCAGCTTCACCGCCGGCGGGGCCTCGTTCGACGGGCCCGGCGAGGAGGTCGGCGGCGCCGGGGAGGTGGTGTCGCTCGGGATGAAGGTGGCGCCGGTCGACGGGTCGACGACGGCCTCCGAGGGCTCGGGCCCGCCGGACCCGTCATCGGCGCCACCCCCGCACGCGCCCGCCAGGAGGGCAAAGGCGACGAGGCCAACCAGGACGGAGCGGCGGAGCATCCCCGCAAGGCAAGTCGGTCGGCGCCCGCTAGTGGGAGCGGCGGTTGAGGCGGCGGACCAGGCCCTCCTGGCACACCGAGGCGACGAGGCGGCCGTCGGCGTCGAAGATCTGGCCCTGGCCCAGGCCCCGGGCGCCGCCCGCCGACGGGCTGGCCTGGTCGTAGAGGAGCCAGCCATCGGCCCGGAACGGCCGGTGGAACCACATGGCGTGGTCCAGCGACGCGGCCATGAAGTCCTCGTCGTCGTAGCTGATCCCGTGGGGGAGGAGCACCGAGTCGAGCAGGCTCATGTCCGAGGCGACGGCCAGGACGCAGGCGTGTAGGAGCGGGTCGTCGGGAAGCGTCCCGTCGGCCCGGAACCACACCTGCTGGCGGGGCGGGCCCGGCTGCTTGGCCCGGTTCGGAGCCGACACGTAGCGGATGTCGAGCGGCCGGGGCTTGGCGTACCAGTGGCCCATCTTCTCGGCGAAGGGGGCGAACCGCTCGGCGAAGGTGGGCAGGCTCTCCGGGTCGGGGGCCGCCGGCATGGGGTCCTGGTGCTCGGGCCCCTCCTCGGCCGCCTGGAACGAGGCCGACAGGTGGAAGATGGCCTCGCCGTGCTGGACGGCCACGGTGCGCCGGGTGGTGAAGCTGCGCCCGTCGCGGATCCGGTCGACCTCATAGACCACCGGGACCCTGGGGTCGCCGGGGCGCAGGAAGTAGGCGTGCACCGAGTGGACGAACCGGTCGGCCGGGACGGTCCGGCCGGCGGCGACGAGGGCCTGGCCGGCCACCTGCCCCCCGAAGATCCGGACGCCCCGCTCGTCGGGGTTGTGGCCCCGGAACAGGTTCACCTCGATCGTCTCGAGGTCGAGCAGCCGGACGAGGTCATCGAGGGCCGCCGACATGGCCGTCATGCTACGAGGGGCCGCTGGGCCGGCCCGTGGCGTCGACGCAAGCTGTGTGGCGTTTCACGGCCGGGCGCCGGGTACGCTCGCTCCTCGACATGGAGGTCTCCACCCGTCTGCCCGGCCTCCTGCAGACGCCCGTCTTCCGCAAGCTCGTCAAGTACTCGATGGTGAGCATGGTGTCCATCGTGGTCAGCCAGTTCACCCAGCTGGTGGCCTTCATCCTCACCCACAACGGCGTGCTGTCGAGTGTGATCGCCGTGGCCGTCGGCACCGTCCCCAGCTACGAGCTGAACCGGCGGTGGACGTGGAAGAAGTACGGGCCCAGCCACCTGTGGCGGGAGATCGTCCCGTTCTGGGTGATGTCGTTCATCGGCCTGGTCTTCTCCACCCTGTGCGTCTTCCTCGCCGAGCGGTGGGCCGAGGACCGGGGCCTGACCAAGGCCCACACCGCCCTCCTGCTCAACCTGGCCAGCCTGTTCGCCTTCGGGATCCTGTGGATCGGCAAGTTCGTCATAATCAACCGCCTCCTCTTCCACCGCGACGACCACGCCCCCGCTTCCGAGGACGACGTCCCCGTCTTCTAGGGCGGCGTACCTTCTCGGCGTGCCCCTCGACGCGGCTCTGCCGCTGCTGCAGGCGCCGGCCAGCTTCCTCGGCTTCGAGATGGTCTCGCCCTCGGGCGGGCGGCGGCGGGACCGGCGGGTGGTGCCCGGTGAGGGCACGGCCACGTTGACGGCCGAGGCATTGCAGTTCCGGGGCGAGCGGCTGGATCAGGTCGTCGCCATCCCGCTGCGTGACATCCACGCCGTGGCCCTTCGGCCGTCGCACAACGGGAGGCGGTGGTGGTCGGGAAAGGTCCTGCGGGTCTCCTTCGGCGGCGGGGACACCCGGGTGCTGGGGCTGCACATGGGCACCGTTGACGCCGCCGCCTGGCACCGTCGTCTGACCGAGCTGACCGGCCGCTGAGCGTGGCCCTCACCGAGGTTGAGCAGGCCGTCGCCGCCGCCACCAAGGGGTTTCTGCCCGAGGACGAGGCCGAGGCCCTGCACGCCGCCGCCCTCGCCGCCCACGGGCCGTTCCTGGAGGTGGGCTCCTACTGCGGTCGCTCGGCGGTGTGGCTGGGGGCGGCGGCCCGGGCCCGGGGCACGGTGCTGTTCGCCGTCGACCACCACCGTGGGAGCGAGGAGAACCAGGCCGGCTGGGAGTGGCACGACCCCGAGGTCGTCGACCCGACGACCGGGCGGATGGACACCCTCCCGTTCCTGCGCCGCACGCTGGCCGCCGCCGGTTTGGAGGACGTGGTCGTCCCCGTCGTCGGCCCATCGGCCACCGTCGGCGGGGCCTGGGCCACGCCGCTGGGCTTGCTCTTCATCGACGGCGGCCACGGTGAGGACATCGTGCGGGCCGACGAGGCGGCGTGGCTGCCCCACGTGCGGGTCGGGGGCCTTCTGGCCATCCACGACGTCTTCGCTGACCCGGCCGCCGGCGGCCGGCCCCCCTACGACCTCCATCGCAGGTGCCTCGACTCCGGACGCTGGGAGGACGTGTCCGCCACGGGCAGCCTCCGGCTTGTGCGGCGCACCCTTCGCTGAGCAGAGAGCGGAAGCGCATCGCGGCCCAGCGCTACGCTCCCGGGCCGGGCCCCACCTGGAGGTGAACGGTGCTGCGTCACGGCCGCGTCGACCTCGGCGCCTCGTCCCCCTCGTCCACCTTCTTCGACCGGGGTCGCTTCGGGCGCCTGTTCCCCTCCCTGCCCCCCTTCGCCGCCGACACCCTCCGGACGCGCGCCGACCTGGCCGAGCTCGGGGCCAGGGGAGGGCCGCTGGATGCCAACCTCCCGGACGGCACCCCGGGGACCCGCAACTTCGACAATCCGAGGATCGCCGCCGGCTTCACCTACCTCGGCCAGTTCCTGGACCACGACATGACCTTCGACCCGACGTCGAGCCTGGCCCGCCGCCAGGACCCCGAGGCCATCCGCAACTTCCGCATCCCCGCCCTCGACCTGGACAGCGTCTACGGCGGCGGCCCGGTGGTCTCGCCCCACCTCTACGATGATCGGGTCGACGGCGGCTGGACCACGCTGCTCGTCGAGGAGATCCCGGGATCGGCGCAGGCGTCGATGGACGGCAGGGCCCGCTTCGACGTGCCCCGCAACAGCCAGGTCACGGCACTGCTCGCCGACGCCCGCAACGACGAGAACCTCATCGTCTCCCAGCTCCACCTGGCCCTGCTGAGGTTCCACAACCGGGTGGTGGCCGACGTGAAGGCCGACGGCGCCACCCCGGCGACGGCCCAGGAGGTCTTCGGAGAGGCCTCCCGCCTGGTGCGCTGGCACTACCAGTGGATCGTGCTGCGCGAGTTCCTGACCAGGACGGTCGGGACGACCACGGTCGACGACGTGCTCGCCACCGGCCCCCGGCACTACCGCTGGCGCCACGACCCCTTCATCCCGGTCGAGTTCTCCGTGGCCGCCTACCGGTTCGGCCACTCACAGGTGCGACCCACCTACCGGGCCAACTTCGGGCCGAGCGCAGAGGCGCCCGAGCGGCAGTTCTTCGCCCCCATCTTCAACCCCTCGGTTCCTGACTCGGCCGACCCGGCTGACCTGCGAGGGGGCAGGCGGGCGCCCCGGCGCTTCATCGACTGGCAGACCTTCTTCGACTTCGGCGATGGTCTGGTCTTCCCGAGCAAGAGGATCGACACCGTGCTCTCGGGGCCGATGTTCGCCCTGATGGACCAGCCCGAGGGCGAGCCCACCTCGCTCGCCACCAGGAACCTGCTCCGAAACCTGACGATGCGGGTGCCGTCGGGCCAGCGCGTGGCCCGGGCCATGCGGCTGCCGGAGCTGGCTGGCGCTGACCTTGAGGACCTGGGGACCTTCTCGGCGCGCACCCCCCTGTGGCTCTACGTCCTCCGCGAGGCGGAGGTGGTGGCCGGCGGCGAGCACCTCGGGCCGGTCGGCGGCCGGATCGTGGCCGAGGTGATCATCGGCCTCCTGCTCGGCGACCGCCAGTCGTTCCTCCGCCAGGACCCGGAGTGGGAGCCCACCTACGGCCGGGACGGGACCTTCACCATGGTCGACCTGCTCGGCGCCGCCGGTGTTGTGGCCGAGCTGCCCCTCCAGTGACCCCGCCGCTAGGTATCGGGTTCCGACGCCTGGTCAGCAAGCCGCAACGAGGACGACAGGACGAGCCGTCGCACCTGGTCACGGTCGCTCAGGGCCGCGACCTGCCGCGCCGAGAGCGTCGCCGACCGCACCTGGCCCTCACCCGCAGCGTCGACGCCGGCGGCGGTCAGCACCCCGCCCCCCTCGGGGTCGAGGTGGACGAACACCACGAACCGCCGGGTGGGGTCGGCGTCCTCGGTCAGGGCCGCGGCCAGACCGGCATCGAGCTTGGACCAGTCCACGGAGGGATCCGCGGCCCGGGTCGCTACAGCTTCCAGGCGTTGATCAGCCCGGCGCCCCACTTGGGGTCCCAGTCCCCGGGCTGGTGGTCGGGGATGGCGGCGTGCGCCCGCAGGTGGGCGCGCACGGCCTCGGGGGTGGACGAGGGATCGCGCTCAAGGAGCAGAGCGACCAGGCCGGTCACGAACGGGGTGGCCATGCTCGTGCCGGCCATCAGCGCGTGCAGGCTGTCGATGAGGAAGGCAGGCTCCACCGGCGAGTGCACGGAGAGGGCAGAGGCGATCATCGCCCCCGGCGCGGCGAGATCGGGCTTCTCCACACCGTCGCGCCGGGGCCCCTCACTGCTGAAGTCGGAGATGTCGTGCAGCTCGAGCCCGATCTCGTGGGGGTCGCCGAAGATGTCCTCCCACGTCGTCTTGGTCGTGTAGGACGCCACGGTGATCGCTTCGGTGGCGGCGCCGGGCGAGCCGACCTTCATCGAGTCGGCGACGGTGCTACCGCTGAGCTGGGCGGAGCCGGGATCGACGCTCCAGACGTCGAGGGTCCCGTCGGTCACCTCGGCGCCCTTCACCCGCAGCCGCCAGCCACCAGGTCGGCCGCAGGCGGCGGCGGGGACGCTGGTGGCGGCAGGCTCCACCTGCACGAGGAAGCCGTGATCCCCGTTGGCCGGGTCGGGTCCCGGCGTCACGATCCGAACGCTCCCCTCGGCCCGCGTGTGGCTGCGCACCGGTGAGCCTTCGGTGATGACGGGCTGGAACGGCGTCTGCAGGCCGGATGGCGCGACCACCGCGACGTCCAGGCGGTCGCAGGCGCCGTACCAGCCGATGAGCGACGCCACCACCGGCGGGCCGCCGGGCACCGGAGCGGCCGGGGCGAAGGGGATGGTGCGGGTGCCCCCCTGGCGCACCTGAAGCCGGGAGTGGATGTTGTCGTTGCCCTCGTTCCCGGCTGCGCAGCACACGATGCGGCCGGGGCCGGACACCTCGTCGATGACCGCCGACAGGGAGTCGGTGCCGTCGTGGCTGTCGTCCTGGCCGCCGAGGCTCAGGTTGACCACCGCCGGGCACCCGAGGTCGGCGGCGACCCGGAAGACGTAGCGGATGCCGTCGGCGACGTGGGCGGTCAGCAGGTCGGTCTTCACCACGACGAGCCGGGCGCCGGGCGCCACCCCGCCATAGGTCTCGTCGGCCCCGGCGGCGATGCCGGCCACGTGGGTCCCGTGCCCGACGGTGTCGCGGGAGAGCGTCATGGCTGCACCCTCGAGCTCGGCGCCGTACCGCCCTTCGGGGACGCCATTCCCGTTGAGCGTCTGGTCCCAGACCCGGTGGATGCGCCCGGCGAACGAGTCGTGGCCGACCTCGATGCCGGAGTCGACGATGCCGACGACGACCCCGCGGCCGCTGAGGCCGGTCCGGCTCGTGAAGGCGGGGACGTTGACGGCGCCCCGAGCAACGTCGAGCAGGAGCCGCAGTCTGCCGGCCGGCACGATGCGGTGCACCAGCGCCTGCTCGGTGAGTTCGGCGAGGCGGGCCAGAGGGATGATCCCGGTGCGGATGGCGCCGTCCCCGCCATTCAGCTCCAGCCCGAGCCTGGCCAGGGGTCCGAGGTCAGCGCCGGCCTCGGTGTGCAGGAACACCACGGCCCGGGCCGGCTTGACTGCCGGCGCAACCGAGACCAGCCCGAGGGCGCCCTGGTGGACGGCCAGGCCCGCCCGCCCCCCCTGTCGGAAGTCCTCGACCGCACTGATCAGGGCCGGTCCCAGCTTCTCGTAGCGCACGTCGTCGTCCTCCCCGGTCGGTTTTCCGAGTCTGCCCGAACGGGGTGCTCCCGGTCGAGCCGGCTCGGCGACTACTCCCGGTCGAGCTCGGCTTCGGCGATGGCGGCCAGGTCGAGGTCGAGGCCGGCGGGGAGGCCTTCGCCCCGGAAGATGCCGCTGGCCGGGCCGTTGCCGTAGAGGCAGTCGTCGGCCAGGACGACGGCCGCTGCGGTGTAGGTGGAGCGCTCGTCGTGGGGGAAGGTCTGGCCGGCGGGCTCCACCGTGCCGGTCCAGTAGCCGCCGTCGGGCCGACGCAGGCGGGCCGTCCAGTGGAGGAGCGCCCGCGCCTCGTCCTGGAGGCCGACCACGGCGTGGGCCACTGCGCACTCGGCCGTCTCGGCGCCGGTGTACCAGGGGTGGTCGTCGATGCACCGCACGCCGAGGCCGTCGGTGACGAAGCGGGACCAGCCCTGGCGCAGGCGGGACCGGCCGGCCTCGCCGCCGACGGCGCCGCACAGCACCGGGTAGTACCAGTCCATGGCCCACGGGCGCTTCGGCTCGAACAGTTCGTCCTCCCGGAAGGCGACCGCGGTGGCCAGACGACCGGCGGCCAGCTCCCAGTCGGGCCGCTCCCGGTCGAGGCGCTCGGCCAGCGCCACCGCGCAGCGCAGCGAGTGGTAGGCCGACGCCGAGCCGGTGAGCAGGGCCGGGCGGCCGAGGGGCCCGGCCGGGTCGAAGGTGCCGTCGGGCTGCACCGACCAGGTGAGGGCGCCGTCGGCCTGCTGGTGGCGGAGGACGAAGTCGACGGCCCGCTCGACCACGGGCCACAGCTCGAGGGCGAAGCCCCGGTCGCCGGTGGCCCGCAGGTGGTGCAGCACGCCGGTGGCGATGTAGGCGCAGACGTTGGTGTCGCGGCGGTCGTCCTCGATCCCGCCGGGAGCCGACGGCAGGTAGTAGGTGCACCAGCTGCCGTCGTCGTGCTGCACCCGGGCCAGCCATCGGTAGGCGGCCGCGGCCTCCACCCCGAACCCGCCGACGGTGAGGGCCATGGCCGCCTCGACGTGGTTCCAGGGGTCGGCGTGCTGGCCCGGGGCCCACGGCACCATGCCGTCCGCCCGCTGCGCCCGGGCCAGCGAGGCGCAGGTGGTGAAGACCAGCGACGGGCGCAGGGGGATCACGCGGCCTTCTCCAGGTACACCACGACCGACTTGGCCAGCAGCGGGTTGAGGGCGGCCTCGGCCAGGCGGGTGGGAAGGGGTCGGCCGGCCTCGATGTCCCACACCAGGAGGCGGTGGTAGGCCCGCACCAGCGGATGGGTGTCGTTGCCCACCCCGACGGCGCACTTCAGCCACCAGTACGGGGTGTGCAGCCCGTGGGCCAGGCCAACCCCCGCCGGGCGCAGGCCCGCGGCCTGCAGGCGGCGGCGCAGCTCGCCCAGGCGGTAGATGCGCACGTGGCCTCCCTCGACCAGGTGGTACTCGTCGGACAGGGCCCAGCACACCAGCTCGGGCCAGAACCGGGGCACCGTCACCGCCGCGGTGCCGCCCGGCTGCAGCACGCGGGCGATCTCGGCCATGGCCGCCCGGTCGTCGGGCACGTGCTCCAGCACCTCGGCGCAGATCACCCGGTCGAAGGTGGCGTCGGGGAAGGGGAGGCGCAGGGCGTCGCCCACCATCGAAGCACCCTCGCCGCTCTCCGCATCCCGCTCCGATGGGCCGCTCGGGCCCTGAGCCTCCCGCTCTGAGGGGCCGCTCGGGCCGCGGTTCTCGTCGACCAGGGCGGTCAGGAAGGCGGCGCAGTCCTTGGCGTCGGACTCCGAGCGGTCCACGGCCACCACCCGGGCGCCGCGGGAGAAGGCGCCGTAGGCGTGGCGGCCCCCACCAGCGCCCAGGTCGAGCAGCAGCTCTCCGGGCCGAAGGCCCAGCCGGTCGTAGTCGACGGTCAGCACGGTTCAGCCTCTCGCCGAAGACGCGGCGTGGTCGGCGAGCGTCGCCCGGTAGTGGGTGACGGTGGCTTCGGCGCAGCGCCGCCAGGTGAATCGTTCCAGTACGCGGTCTCGGCCGGTCTGGCCCAGGCGGGCCCGCAGGTCCGGGTCGCCGAGCACCGTGGCCAGGGCGGCGGCCAGGGCGCCCGGGTCACCCGGCGGGACCAGCAGGCCGGCGCCGCCGTCGGGGCCGACCACCTCGGGCAGAGCGCCGCCGGTGGTGGCCACCAGGGGGACGGCGCAGGCCATGGCCTCGACCGCGGGCAGGCTGAAGCCCTCGTACAGGCTGGGCACGCAGGCCACCTGGCACGTGGCGTACAGCTCGGTGATCGCCGAGCTCTCGATGCCCTGGTGGAAGGTGACGGCACCCTCGAGGCCCAGGCGGTCGAGGTGGCCGGGGATGGTCGATCCCTGGCGGGGGCTGCCCACGACGTGCAGCTCGACCTCGGGCCTCTCGGTGCGCAGCTTGGCGACGGCCTCGAGGAGGGGCACCAGGCCCTTCAGGGGCATGTCGGAGGAGGTGGTGCACACAATCCGGCCCGGCACCCGGGCGAGGTGGGGGAGGGGTCGGAAGTTCTCGAGGTCGACGCCCACCGGCACCACGTGCACCCGCTCGGGCCGGGCGCCCATCTGGGCGCAGATGTCGCGCTTGGACGACTCCGAGACGGTGACTACCCGGGGCATGCGGGGCAGGACCCGCACCTGCATCCGCAGGAAAGAGTACCAGCGGCGCAGGCCGAGCCGACGGCGGCGGGTCTCGGCGTGCTGGAGGTCCAGCTGGCGGTCGACGGTGATCGGGTGGTGGAGGGTGGCCAGGACTGGCCAGCCGTCGTCGAGGAGCCCGCCGATGCCCCGGCCCAGGCACTGGTTGTCGTGGATGAGGTCGAAATCGCCTCGGCGGCCGGCGAGCAGGCGGCGGACCCGCAGGCTGAAGGTGAGCGGCTCGGGGAAGGCGCCGGTGGACATGAGGGCGACCTCGGCGAGGTCGATCCAGCTGCGGTAGGCCCGGGGGGACAGCGGTGGCCGGAACGGGTGGTCGGGGTGGTACAGGTCGAGGCTCGGGACGGCGACGAAGTCGACGCCGTCGGTGAGGTGGGGCCAGGGCTGGCCGGCGAACACCGTCACCTGGTGGCCGAGGCCCACCAGCTCCTTGGCCAGCTCGCGGGTGTACACCCCCTGGCCGCCCGAGTGGGGGTTGCCCCGGTAGACGAGGAGAGCGATGCGCATCGGGGGGTCGACCATGGGGGGGTGGGCTCCTGGAGAGCGCCGGGGGGCGGCGCTCGAGGGACGAGTCTGGTGCATCGGCCCGAGCGCTCGCGACGGCCGGCCGCGCCTCAGCCCTGGTCGCGCCGGCGCCCCGAGATCAGCCCCGCCACCCCGGGCAGGGCCAGGCAGGCCAGGGCCAGGACCAGCCAGGGCTGGTCGCCGGTGCGCAGGTAGGGCGTGGTGCCCCGGCGCAGCGGGACCTCGGCCGAGATCACCTGCTGGGCACCCAGGTCGGTGCGCTGGCTCACGTCGCCGTCGGGGCTGACGAAGGCCGAGAACCCGGTGGGCGCCGCCTGCACCACGTTGCGCCCGGTCTCCCAGGCCCGAAGCCGGGCCGCCGCCACCTCCTGGTCGGGGACCTGGCTGGTGGCGTAGGACGCAGCGTTGGTGGGCACCAGCAGCACCTGGCCGCCGGCCCGGATGGCGGAGCGGGACCGGTCGCCGAAGAACACCTCGTAGGAGATGACCACGCCCAGCTTCTCGCCGCCGGGTCCGAGCAGGATGCCGGGGCCGTCGCCCTTGATGGCGTCGCGGGGGAGCAGGCTGAGGTCGGCGACCCTGGCCACCAGGTCCCGGAGCGGGGCGTACTCGCCGAAGGGGACGCGGTGGACCTTGTCGTAGCGGCCGACCAGCCGGCCGTCGGGGGCGTAGGCCAGCTGGGCGTTGCGGAACCGGTCGGGGGGGACGTCCTCGACCACCCCGACCAGCAGCACGGCCTGCAGGCGCCGGGCCTCGGCGGCCAGCTCCTCGCCCTCGGGCGACCCGGCGGTCGGTCCCGGGAGCGACACCGCGTTCTCGGGCCACACCACCACCTCCGCGGCGCCGGGGGCGATGGTGCGCGAGGCGGCCAGGTGGCGGTCGAAGACCTCCCGCTCGGAGGTCTCGACGCCCCGGGTGCCTCGAGGGCCCCCGCCCTGCACCGCGGCGATCCGCAACGAGCCGATGCGCTCGCCCGCAGGGAGGGCGGTGCCGATCCCTGCGGCGAGGACGGTCACGAGGAGCAGGGCGCCAGCCCGCAGGGGCCGGCGGCGGACGACCTCGGCCAGCCCGGCCCCGACGAGGGCGGCGGCCAGGGTCACCAGAGTGGTGCCGCCCAGGCGGGCAGCGGCGGCCAGCGGGCCACCGGCCTGGCCTTGGGGCAGCCCCCCCATAGGGAAGCCCTCGAAGGGCACCCGGGACCGCAGGGCCTCGGCCAGGGTGATGGCGCCGGCGGCGCCGACACCGGCCCACGCCCCGCCGCTCGGCACCAGGGCCCCGGCCGCGGTGAAGAAGCTGGCGCCGAGGAGGGCAAGGACGACGTACCCGACGACCTGGAAGTCGGTCACCCAGAAGGTCGTGCAGGCCAGCAGGCTCAGGGCCCAGAGCGCCCCGGCCCCCGCCCGGGCCTTGCGGCTCGTGGCCTGGGACCAGGCCAGGGTCAGCAGCCCGGCGCCGACCAGGCCCAGCGGCCACAGCCCCACCGGTTGCACCGATGCGGCAGTCGCCAGCCCGCCCAGGACGGCGAGCAGGGCGGGTCGCACCACGGGCGCAGAGTGAACCACGCCGCCACCGCCTGCCTTGCAGCAGCCCCGGTTCCGCCGGGGCCGTCGGGATCCGGCCGTACCCGGCGGAAAGGGACGCCGGGGGCGGCGTCAGCCGGTTGGGTTCCGCCCTTCCAGTACCTTCTCGTCCGTGCAGGGCACGGTTGGACCTCTCGCGAACCCGGCTCGGGGCCTCCTGGCCGACTCGTCCGGTCGGTTGCCGGCCGAGGCCGCGAGCAGGATCCTCCTGGCCGCCGCCGGCGCCGGGGCCGCCCTGGTGCTGGCCGCCTCGTGGGCCACGGTCACACCCGCCCTGGCCCTGGCCCTGGCCCTGGCCATCGTGGTCGGAGTGGTCCACGGCGTGGTGGGCTGGGCCCCCAAGGCGGGCGTCCCGGGCCGGCTCGGCGTCCCGAGCTTCGTGGTGTACGGGCTCGTCCTCGCCCTGTGGCTGTTCCTCCTCACCGCTGACCGCCTGGGCGGCGACGAGGCATCGGTGCTGTGGACCCGGCTGGCCAGCGGCGTCGTGATCTCGGCGGCGGTGCACTGGGTCCTCCACCGCCAGTCCGACCGCCCGGCTGCCCTTCCCGACTGGCGGGAGATGGCCGTCCTCGCCCTGCTCCCGGGCGCCCTGGGCGCCGGCCTGCTCGCCGTCTACGGCCCTCCCACCCCGCCCGGGGTTTCGGCCCGGGGCGCCTCCGGTGCCGCGACGTCGGCGCCGTGGCGATGATCTGGTGTCCCCGCCGGGTGGCCCGGGGCCTGGCGGTCGTTCTGGCCGTCGCCCTGGCCCTCACCGCTGGCGGTTGCGGGGGCGCTGCGGCGCCGCCGATGCAGCTCGACCACCCGAACGCCAACGGTCCGCCGGTCCCGCTGGCCGTCTACATCCACGGCGGGGGCTGGAGCGCGGGCGACAAGCTGAAGGACGACTACTACAACCTCGTCAAGCCGAAGCTGCTGGCCCAGGGGGTGGCGGTGACCACCATCGACTACCGGTTCGCACCGAAGAACCGGTTCCCGGCCCAGCTCGTCGACGTCGCCTACGCCGTGCGCTACCTGCGGTCCAACGCCAAGAAGCTGCGGATCGACCCCGACCGGATCGCCACCTTCGGGACGAGCGCCGGTGGGCACCTGGCGTCACTCCTCGGCACCGTCGACCGGTCGGCCGGCTCCGAGGTCGGCGCCCTGAAGTCGGTCTCCAGCAAGGTGAAGGCGGTGGTCGACATCTGTGGGCCCGCCGACCTGACCGACCCCGCCTTCCCCCAGGTCACCGATGTCGGCATCCAGGCCGCCTTCGGGGTCCCGGGGGGCACGGCGAGCGACCCGACCCTCACCGAGGCCAGTCCCATCACTCACGTGTCACCGGGTGACGCGCCGTTCCTGATCGTCCACGGCACAGCCGACGTCCTGGTTCCCTACGACCAGTCCGTGCGGTTCGCCAACCGGCTGAAGGAGGTGGGGGTGCCCGTCGAGCTCGTCACCGTCACCGGGGGCGACCACAACCTCACCGCACCCGGCCAGAGCCCGGCGCCTGCACAGCTCGCCGACCGGATCGCCTCCTTCCTGGTGACGGAGCTGCGGCGGTGACCAGCCTGATGAGCCGCCCTGCACCCGAGGCCGTCCCGACGCCGGCCGCGCTGGGGAAGGCGGGGCCGACGTGGTGGCCGGGGTTGGATGGGCTGCGGGGTCTGGCGTTGTGTGCGGTGTTGCTGTACCACCACGATGCGTCGTGGGTGGTGGGCGGGTTCTTCAGCGTGTCGTTGTTC
>JBBSKY010000016.1:0-46093 GCA_038255915.1 Acidimicrobiales bacterium
AGCACCCGGTAGGGGTCGGCCCGCAGGATGGCGTGGTCCTTCCAGGTGCCCGGCTCGCCCTCGGCCGCGTTCACGATGACGGTGAGCGGCTCGCCCGGCGGCTTGTTGGCCACCACCGACTTCCACTTCTCGCCGGTGGGGAAGCCGGCGCCGCCCCGTCCCCGCAGCCCGGAGTCGAGGAGGGTGGCCAGCACGGCGTCGCCGCCGGCGGCCCGGGCCGCGGCCAGCGCCTCGCCGCAGCCGGCGGCGATGGCCGCCGAGAGGTCGGCGACCGGCTCGAGGGGCAGGACGCGGGTGACGAGGGTCATGCCACGGTGCTACCCCCTGCCGGGCTCCAGGTCAAAGCCTGTGGCTGGTGGGGCTGCTGCTACCGTTGGGGCCATTGTGGCTACGACCCGCTCGTCCACGAAGGCCCGCTCCAAGCCGGCGCCCAAGCCGCCGAGGAAGGCAGCGTCCAAGGCGGGAAAGGTCGCGGCCAACAAGCAGCCGGCGCCCAAGGCGCGCGCCAAGGTCGCCCGCCGCGCCCCCGCCGCCCGCCCGCCTGCGGCGCGGCAGCCCCGTTCGGCCGCGTCGCCGGGCCTCGACCCCGGCGAACGGCCCTCGTATCTGACCCGGGTCTCCGACGACACCTGGGGCCTGGTGCTCCTGGTCGCCGCCGCCCTGGTCGCCCTCGGCACCTGGATCAACCTCACCGGCCCCGTCGGCCGGGGCTCCCGGGCCGGCCTCACCGCCCTGGTGGGCTGGAGCGCCGTGGCCGTCCCGTTCGTGATGGCCGCCGGCGGCTGGGCCCTGGCCCGGGGCCGGGGGCGGGCCGTGGCCGGCCGCCTCGGGCTCGGGGGGGCGCTGGTCGTCGTGGCCGCCGCCGGGCTGTCCCACCTGGCCTCGGGCCGGGAGGCGGGCGCCCCGGTGAGCGAGCTGCGCTCGGCCGGCGGTCTGGCCGGCGCCGCCCTCGGCGCCCCGCTGCGGGCCGCGCTGTCGGCGTGGGGCGGCAGCCTGGTCCTCCTGGTCCTGCTCGCCGGCGGCCTCCTCGTCCTCACCGGCACACCCGTGTCCTCCGCCCTCCACGGGACGGGGGGCGCCCTGCGTCGGGGCACCGCCGCGCTGCGCCGACCCAGCAAGACGAAGGCTCCCGTGGCCGTCTACGACCAGGAGCACGACGGCGACGAGCCGGCGCCAAAGGCGCGGCGCACCCCGGCGCCGACGACCGAGCCCCAGAGCCGGCCCCCGGTGGCGATCGTGGTGGCCGACCAGGCGCCGACGGTGGGCAGTCAGCTGGCCATCGACCTCGGCCCTGCCGCCGAGCCGGGCGCCTGGAAGCTGCCGCCGCTGTCGCTGCTCGAGCTGTCCAGGAACGAAGCCGTCGACACCGGCGAGATCGAGCGTCGGGGCCGGGTGCTGGAGGACGCGCTGGCCCAGCACGGCGTGGCCACCCGGCTGGTGAACATGACCGTCGGCCCCACCGTCACCCGCTATGAGCTGGAGCTCGGACCCGGCGTGAAGGTGGCCCGGGTCACCAGCCTGCACAAGGACATCGCCTACGCCATGGCCGCCCCTGACGTGCGCATCCAGGCGCCGATCCCGGGCAAGTCGGCCATCGGCGTCGAGGTGCCGAACTCCTGCCGCCAGATGGTGCGGGTGGGCGACGTGCTGCGCAGCGCCGAGGCCCACCGTGACGCAGCGGTGCTCACCGTGGCCCTGGGCCGCGACATCGCCGGCCGGCCCACCCTGGCCAACCTGGCCACCTTCCCCCACGTGCTCATCGCCGGCCAGACTGGGGCGGGCAAGTCGAGCGGCATCAACGTGCTGCTGGCCTCGATCCTGGCCCGGGCCACGCCCGAGCAGGTGCGCCTCATCCTCATCGACCCCAAGCGGGTCGAGCTGGGCCAGTACAACGGCGTGCCCCACCTGCTCACCCAGGTCGTCACCAACCCGAAGAAGGCGGCTAACGCCCTGTCCTGGGCGGTCACCGAGATGGAGCGCCGCTACGACCTGCTGTCCGAGGTGGGCTGCCGCGACATCAGCGCCTACAACGAGGCCTGGGACCGGGGCGACCTGCGCCAGGAGCCCGCCTACCCCGGCCACGAGCCCGTGCAGTTCCTGCGCCTGCCCTTCATCGTGGTGGTCATCGACGAGCTGGCCGACCTGATGATGGTGGCCGCCCGCGACGTCGAGGAGTCGATCTGCCGCCTGGCCCAGATGGCTCGGGCCGTAGGCATCCACCTGGTCATCGCCACCCAGCGCCCGTCGGTCGACGTCATCACCGGCCTCATCAAGGCCAACATCCCCAGCCGCATCGCCTTCTCGGTGTCCACCGCCACCGACAGCCGCGTCATCCTCGACCAGATCGGGGCCGAGAAGCTGGTGGGCAAGGGCGACATGCTGCTGCTGGGCGCCGCCTCCTCGACCGCCGCCCGCATCCAGGGAGCGTGGATCGAGGCCAAGGAGACAGCCGCCCTGGTGGGCCACTGGAAGAAGCAGGCCACCCTCCTGGCCGTCGATGCCACTGCGGCCGAGGCCGAGATCCTGGGGGTTGACGGCGAGGCCGGCGCCGGCGGATCGCTTTTCGGGGCCGCCGGCTCGGGCGCCGATCCCGACGACGAGCAGGCCCTGGAGGACGCGATGGCCCTGGTCGTGCGCAGCGGCCTGGGCTCCACCTCGATGCTCCAGCGCAAGCTGCGGGTCGGCTTCGCCCGGGCCGGCCGGCTGATGGACCTCCTCGAGCAGAAGGGCGTGGTCGGCCCCAACGAGGGGTCAAAGGCGCGAGCCGTCCTGATGACGGTGGACGAGCTGGAGGACCTGCTCCGCAAGCGCCAAGAGGGCTGACGCCGGCAGCTGCGGTCAGCCGAGAGAGCGCATCCGGAGGCCACGCACGGCGGCGAAGTCGCGGACGTTCCTGGTGGCCAGGGCGAGGCGGCGCTCCAGGGCGGAGGCGGCGATGAGGGCGTCGGGGAGCCGGATGCCCGTCTCCCGCCGCAGGCGGCCGGCTCGCTCGGCGACGGCGCGGTCGACAGCCACCTCCCGGAACGGGGCCAGGAGCTGCACTGCCAGGTCGGTGGCGACCGTGCCGGCGAACAGCTCGGCCCGGGTGATGACCGAGTAGTGGAGCCGGTGCTTCCCGGCCCGCAGCTCCACGGCACCGCGCAGATGATCGATGAAGACGTCGGTGTCGACGAGGACGTCAGCCACGGTCCCACTCGTCCCGAGCCGGGACGGACGCCTGGGGGGCGGCCCCGAACGTGGCCGACAGCGACGTGGTCGGGTCCGGCTCCGCGGTGAGGTAGGCGTCGAGGGCTCGCCGGATGACCTCCGCCATCGTGAGGCCGCTGGCGCTGGCCATCCGGTCCACCCGTTGCCGAAGGTCCTCGGTCAGGTAGACCTGGGTGCGGACGGCCGTCATACAGCATCATCGTACAGCGTGCCTCCACCATTGCGGTCGGCGCGGGCGGTGGTGTCGCGACAAGCGGTAGGTCGCCCTGGACCCCGGGCGTAGGTTGTCGGCCGGTGAGCGTGCTGGCCTGCCCGGTCTGCCATCTGGCCCTGGACGACCTCGACGGGCGGACGTTCGGGTGTGCCGCCGGCCACCGGTTCGACCGGGCTCGCGACGGCAGCGTCGACCTGCTGCGACCCGGGCGACCCCGGCGGGAGACGGGCGACGACGTCGGGATGGTGGAGGCTCGGAGGTCGTTCCTCGACCGGGGCCGCTACGACGTGCTGACCGACGGGCTGCGCTCCATCGTCGAGCGGCTGCAGCCGGTGACGGTGCTGGATGTCGGCTGCGGGGAGGGCTCCATCACCGCCGCTCTCGTCGCGGACGGTCGGGAGGTGGTCGCTTTCGACCTGTCCAAGCCAGCCGTGCGGCTCGCCGCCCGCCGGTTGGGCCCGGCGGCCACCTGCTGCGTGGCCGGGCTCACCGGGATGCCGGCTCTGGACCGGTCCTGCGACCTGGTGACGAGCGTGATGTCGCCGACCTCGGACGCCGAGTTCCTGAGGGTGGCCCGCCCCGGTGGCCACGTCGTGGTGGTCTCCCCGGGGCCCGACCACCTCGACGGGCTGCGCCGGCTCCTCTACGCCGACTACCGCAAGCACGACGGAGCGGTGCCGCTGGCCGACACACTGACCGTGGCGGGGGTCGAGCGCCTCCGGGACGAGGTCGTGCTCGACGGGGCCGAAGCCGAGCTGCTGTGGGCCATGACCCCCTACCGGTGGAACGCCCCGGCGGAGGGGGTCGAGCGGCTGCGGGCAGCCACCTCGCTACCCCTCACCGTCGACTTCATCGCCACCACCTTCGCCGTCCCGGCCTGAACCGCGTGGTCAGCCCGCCAGCCGGCGATGGCGGCCAGCGGCTGGGCTGGTTGGTGCTGGCTACCGTCTCTGCCCGTGCGAGCCACCGCGCCGGCGTCCTCGGCCAACCTCGGCCCCGGCTTCGACGCCCTGGCCCTCGCCCTGGCCCTCCACGTCGAGGTCACGGTCGAGCCGGCCCGCGCCCTGGTCGTCACCAGCGAGGGGGAGGGGGCCGAGCTGCCCTGCGACGCCACCCACCTCGCCGCCCGGATCGCCGTCGAGGTGGCCGGCCACGACCGCCTGGCCATCCACATCCGCAGCGAGGTGCCGGTGGGGAGGGGGCTGGGCAGCTCGGCGGCGCTGGCCGTGGCGGCGGCGGCGGCGGCCGGCGCCCCCGACCCGCTGGCCTGGGGCCACCGGATCGACGGCCACCCCGAGAACGCCGCCGCGTCCGTCCTTGGCGGTCTGGTTGCCGCCACCGTCGGGGCCGCCGGGCCCCTGGCTGCCCGCCTGGCCCTGGATCCGGCCCTGCACTTCGTCGTGCTCGTGCCCGATCACGAGCTGCCCACCAGGCAGGCCCGGGGCGCCCTCCCCGCCCAGGTGCCCCTGGCCGACGCCGCCTTCAACCTGTCCCGCGCAGCGATGCTGGTGGCCGGCCTGGCTGACCGCCGCCAACTGTCGCCCGAGCTGTTCGAGGACCGCCTGCACCAAACCGCCCGCGCCGCCACCCTGTACCCCCAGGCCCCCGCCCTCCTGGAGGGGCTGGTCGCCGCAGGAGCCCTCGGGTCGTGCTGGTCGGGGGCGGGGCCCTCGCTCCTGGCCGTGTGCGACGGCGCCGAGGTGGCCACCTCCGTCCAGGCCGCCGGGGCTCAGCTCCTCACCGGCGCCGGCCTGCCCGGTCGGAGCCTGTTGCTGGCGCCCGACCTGGAAGGCCTGCGCATCGAGCCCTGAGCTGCAGCACGCACCGGCGCTGGTCCTGCTCTACCCTCTGGCCATGGCGGCACAGCGCGGGATCGGACAAGTCGTGACAGCACGAGCCTGGAGGCGCCGGGGCCGGCGCCTCCCGTGGCTGCGGCGGGAGGGCATCGCCTCAGCCGCTGCCCTGGCCAGCCTGTTCGCGGCCACGGCCTGCTCATCCGGCGGCAGCGCCGAGGCACCGACGAGCACCTCGTCGCCGCCCCTCTCGGAACCGACGACGACGCTATTCGCGGACTCGACCACCGTCGCTCCCGTGGCGGCGCCGACGACCCCGCCCCCGACGACGGCACGCACGACCACGACTCGCCGCACGACGACCAGCCGGGCTACCACGAGCACGACCGTCCCCGTCCCCGTCCCCACCAGCACCGTGCCCGGATCGTCATGCTTCACCGACGCCGAGGGCAGGCTGGTGTGCGCCATCCCGGGCCGGCCGATCCGCGGCCGTGGCGGGCTGCTGCTCCTGCCCGCCCTGCGCCGTGATCGCCCGGCCGACGACGAGGCCCGGATGGAGTACGCCTCGGTCGCCTCGTTCGGCGAGCTGGCCCTTCGCCTGCTGGCCGTCGGCGCCCCGCCCGAGCTGGTGGCCGCCTGCCACCGGGCCGCCCTCGACGAGATCCGCCACGCGGCGTCGTGCGTCACGCTGGGTGGCGGGCAGCCGGCGGCGTTCGGGCCGATCCCGAGCCTGCTCGGCCGCCACCTCGGCGGGTGGCGGAGGTCGCGGCGGGCCCAGCTGCAGGGCCTCGCTGTCGAGTCGTTCCTCGACGGCTGGGTGAACGAGGGCGCCGCCGCCGCCCTGCTCCGGGAGCGGGCCGAGCAGGCCGCCTCGGCCGAGGACGGGGCCGTGCTGAGGGCCATGGCCGAGGACGAGCAGCGCCACGCCGAGCTGGCCCGGTCGATCGTGACCTGGTGCTTCGACCAGGACCCGGCGGGGGTGGGCCGGGCCCTGGGCCGGGTGGCGCCGGAACCGGTCGCCGCCTGATGTCCGGGGACCGGTGGGTGGCGTGGGGCCGGCGCCCACACACGCCCGGCCTGGCCCTCGTCGGCCTCCTCGTCGTGGCCATGGCGGTGGTCGGTCTCCAGGGCCGCGACAGCGCCGAGCCGCGTCCGGTCGAGGTGGCCGTCGACCGGGGTGGAGCCGCCGAAGGCCCGCTCGGCCCCGGCGCGGCAGCGCCAGCGTCCGGCCTCCTGCCGCCGACCTTCACCGACCCCGTTGACCCAGAAGGCCCCGGCGATCCCGCCCCGGCTGATCCGGGCGCTCCGCCGGCGGTGACCGGAGCCCGGCCGACGACGGCCGCGACGTCCGCCGTGGCCCCGTCGGCTACCTCGCCGGCCCGTGCCGGCGACCCCGGCCCCACCTCGGCCACGACCCCGGCCCGGGTGTGCCGCAACGCCACCGAACCGGACTGCGGCGACTTCCGCTGGGACCCCGCCCCGATGCCCAACCAGCCGTTGGTCGCCGCCTTCACCACCGCCCCCGCCACGGCCGTCGTAGGCCGGCCCGCGCCGTTCGAGGTCTCCTGGTCCGACGCCGACGCCGCCCTGTCCTATGACCGCCTCACCACCGGAGAACCCGTGCTGAACATCGCCTGCACGATGGTGGCCCGTTTCGGGCCGTGGACGCCCCCGGCCCCTGCCCCGAGCAGCGGCAACCTCCGCTACACACCGACCTTCCCCGCGCCGGGGACCTACGCCGTCACCGTCTCGCTGGACACCGCCGACTGCACCTCGCCCTACGGCAGCGGCAAGCTGCTCAACACCACGATCGTCGTGACCGGCGCCCCAGGCTGATCGACCCCGCTGTGGCCTGTGGTAGGCCGGGCCGCCGTGACGGGAGCGGCCTCGCTGCCCCGGGTCGAGGCGGTCCTGGAGCGCCAGCGGGCGGCCGGGCTGCATCCGGGGGCCTGCCTGGTGGCCACCCTCGACGCCGAGCCGGCCGGGGCCGTCGCGGTGGGCGAGGCCCGGCCCGGGGTGGCCATGGGGCCGGAGACGGTGGTGCGGTGGTTCTCGATGACCAAGGTGGCCACTGCCCTGCGGGCCCACATGGCCTGGGAGGCCGGTGCCCTCACCCTCGACGACCCCGTCGCCTCGCACCTGCCGGCCTTCGCCGCCGCGGGCAAGGGGGCGGTCACCGTCCGCCACCTCCTCACCCACACCGGCGGGTTCCGGGGCGCGGACGCCGGGGCGACCGAGGCCCGCTGGGACGACGAGCTGGCCCGGATCTGCGCCACCCCCCAGGAGGAGGGCTGGCGGCCGGGTCGCGATGCCGGCTACTCGCGGCGGGCGGGCTTCTTCGTGCTGGCCGAGGTGGTGCGGCGGGCGCTGGGCGACGACCGGCCGTGGGAGGACATCGTGGCCCACGACGTCCTCAGCCCCCTGGGCATGACCGGCAGCCACCTGGCGCTCGATGCCACGGTGCACGCCGAGGAGGCGGCGCGGGCCGCCACCTACTGGGACACCCCACCCGTCCGCCCCGCCCCCCAGGAGGTGGTCGACGACCCCGCCACGGCGGCGGTGTGCGTGCCCGGCTCCAGCGGACGGGGGCCGGTGGCCGAGCTGCCCCGGCTGCTCGAGGTGCTCTACCTGGGCGGCGGCGGCCTGCTGTCGCCGGCGGTGGCCGAGGCCGTCACCGCCCGCCACCGCACCGGCCTCAGGGACCAGACCTTTGGCGCCATCCTCGACTGGGGCCTCGGGGTGATCCTCGACTCGAAGGTCCACGGGCGGCCGCTGGTGCCCTACGGCTTCGGCGCCGCCGCCTCGGCCCGCACCTTCGGCCACGGCGGCAGCCAGTCCTCGGGCCTGCTGTGCGACCCGGAGGTGGGGCTGGTGGCCGCCTTCGCCTGCACCGGCCTGTGCGGGGAGGCCGCCCACAGCCGCAGGGTCCACGAGGTCTTCACCGCCCTCTACCAGGACCTGGGCCTGGCCTGAGGGCCGCTCGACCCTTGCCGCCCGGCTTGCCCGGCTGCACCGTCTACGCTGCCCCCGAACAGGGTCGAGGTTTCGGGGGTTGCACCATGGGTCGGGACGAGGGCGCGGTCACCTCTGCCGTCCGCGCTCCCGCCGAGGGCAACGGCGGCTCGTACGCCCTCGTCACCCTCGGTTGCCCGAAGAACCAGGTCGACTCGGACAAGCTGGAGGGCACCCTGGCCGCCTCCGGGTACCAGCGGGCCGCCTCGGCCAGCGAGGCCGACCTCGTGGTGGTCAACACCTGCGCCTTCATCGAGGCGGCCCGCCAGGAGTCGGTGGACACCGTGCTCGAGCTGGCCGCCGCCCGTCGTGACGGGGCCCGGCTCGTCGTCACCGGGTGCATGGCCGAGCGCTACGGCGACGAGCTGGCCGCAGCCCTGCCCGAGGTGGACCAGGTCGCCGGCTTCGGGGTGCCCATCACGCTGGGCACCAAGCCCGGGGCGCTCCCGCCCCCCCACCTCGACCTGCTGAACCTGCCCCGGCCGGCGCCCACGGCCCCGTGGGCCTACGTGAAGATCGCCGAGGGGTGCGACCGCTCCTGCGGCTTCTGCGCCATCCCGAGCTTCCGGGGCCCCCAGCGCAGCCGCACGACCCGGGCCATCCTCGGCGAGGTCGAGGCTCTGGTCGCCGGCGGCGTGCGCGAGGTGGTGCTGGTGGCCCAGGACCTGGCCGCCTACGGCCGGGACCGGGCTGGGCCCCTGCCCTCCGACGAGCGCATCGAGCCCCTCATCGAGGCGGTGGCGGAGCGGGCCCCGTGGACCCGTCTGCTCTACCTGTATCCCTCTGACCTCTCCGATGGTCTGATCGACGTGATCGGCTCCCGCACGGGCGTGCCCTACTTCGACCTGTCGCTCCAGCACGTGTCGAAGCCGCTGCTGCGGGCCATGCGCCGGTGGGGCGACGGCGACCGCTTCCTCAGCCGGATCGGCGACATCCGGGCCCGCTTCCCGGCCGCCGCCCTGCGCTCCAGCTTCATCGTCGGCTACCCGGGCGAGACCGAGGCCGACCACGACCAGCTGCTCTGTTTCCTGGCCGATGCCCGGCTCGACTGGGTCGGCCTGTTCGCCTACTCGGCCGAGGAGGGCACCCACGCCGCCGGCCTCGACGGCGCCGTGCCGGCCGGTCTGGCCGCCGAGCGGCTGGCCGAGGCCCGGGGGCTGGTCGACGGGCAGACCGCCGTCCTGCGCCACCAGCAGGTGGGCCAGGTCATCGAGGTGCTGGTCGATGCCCCCGGCATCGCCCGCAGCTCGCGCGAGGCACCCGAGATCGACGGCATCGTCCACGTGCCCGATGAGCTCGAGGTCGGCGCGTTCGCCAAGGTCGAGGTGGTGGGCGTCGCCGGCCCCGACCTGTATGCGGCGGCGGTGGCGTGACCAGCGTCTCGGGGTCCTCGGCCGTCCCGGCCAAGGTCGCCTCCGGGTTCGGCCCCGGGGCCCTCCTCACCCCTGCCAACCTCCTCACACTGGGCCGCATCGCCGCCACCCCGCCGTTCCTGTGGCACCTCGCCCGCCACCCGGTCGCCTGGACCACCCTGGCCATGTGGTTCGCCCTGTGCGTCACCGACCTTTTCGACGGCAAGCTGGCCCGCCGGCACGGGGCCACCCGCTCGGGGGCCTTCCTCGACCCGCTGGCCGACAAGGTCCTCGTCCTCGGCGCCCTCGCCGTGCTGGTGGCCACCAGCCGGATCTGGTGGCTTCCGGTCCTCCTCATCGCCGCCCGGGAGGTGGGGATGAGCTGGTACCGCAGCTGGATCGGCCGGCGGGGGGTGTCGGTGCCGGCCAACCAGACGGCCAAGGTGAAGACGTGGGTGCAGTGCATCGCCGTCGGGCTGGTGCTGCTGCCGGCCACCGCCACCCACCCCCTGGTCTACGGATCGGTCGTGTGGCTGGCCGTGGCCCTCACCCTGTTCACCGGCGCCATGTACGCCGTCGAGGGGCGCCGCCTGGCCGCCATCCTCCCCGCCCCACCCCGCCGCTGAGGCCCTGCGTCGGCCGGGAAGGGGCTGGGTAGGGTCAGCCGCCATGCGCTGCGAGGTCGTCGCCGTCGGGACCGAGCTGCTGCTCGGCCAGATCGTCGACTCGAACTCGGCGTGGATCGGGGCCCGCCTGGCCGAGGCCGGCATCGCCAGCCACTTCCAGGTCAAGGTGGGCGACAACCTGGAGCGGATCGTGGCGGCCCTGCGCACCGCCCTCGACCGCAGCGACGCCGTCATCTGCTGCGGCGGCCTCGGCCCCACCCAGGACGACATCACCCGGGAGGCCATCGCCAAGGCCCTGGGCGTGCCGTTGGAGCGCGACGAGGCCATGGTGGCCACGATCGAGGCCATCTTCGCCGGCCGGGGCCGGCCCTTCCCACCGTCCAACGCCCGCCAGGCCGAGCGGCCGGCCGGCGCCTCGTTCCTGGCCCAGACCCTGGGCACCGCCCCCGGCCTCTCCTGCCCGGTGGGCGACAAGGTCGTCTACGCCGTGCCCGGGGTGCCGCACGAGATGAAGGACATGGTGGAGCGGGCCGTCCTCCCTGACCTGGCGGCGCGGGCGGGCGAGCCGGCCACCATCCGCAGCCGCACCCTGCGCACCTGGGGCCTGGCCGAGTCGGCGCTGGCCGAGCTGCTGGCGGCCCGGATGGAGGAGCTGGACGCCGACCCCTCCGGCCCGACCATCGCCTTTTTGGCCTCGGGCATGGAGGGGATCAAGGTGAGGGTCACGGTGAAGGCGCCGACCCAGGCCGAGGCGGTGGCCGTCCTCGACGCCGAGGAGCAGCTGCTGCGGGGCCTCCTCGGCGAGCTGGTGTTCGGGGTCGACGACGAGACGATGGAGTCGGTGGTGGGCCAGCTGCTGGGCCGCCGGGGGTGGACCCTGGCCCTGGCCGAGTCGATGACCGGGGGCATGGTGTCGTCGCGGATCGTCGACACCCCGGAGGCGTCCACCTGGTTCAAGGGCGGGGTGGTGACCTATGCCACCGAGGTGAAGTTCGGCGTCCTCGGCGTGCCGGAGGGACCGGTGGTGTGCGAGGAGTGCGCCGTGCAGATGGCCGAGGGGGTGCGCCGTCTGCTCGACACCGACGTCGGCCTGTCGGTGACGGGTGTGGCCGGCCCCGACCGCCAGGAGGACCAGCCCGTCGGCACGGCCTGGCTCGGCCTGGCCCTGCCGGACGGCAGCGAGGCCGTCCACCTGCGCCTCCCCGGCGGACGCCTGCAGATCCGCCAGCTGGCCACCATCTCCCTCCTCGACCTCCTCCGCCGCCGCCTCCTGGCTCTTGACGCCTGACCCAGCCGGTTCTGCCGGGAGAAGGGGGTCGCTGGGCGACATGAGCTCCCGGCCGAAGCTCGGCTTCAGCTCAGCTTTCGGCGGGCTCGGGGACTGGGAAGCGCCCGGCCAACCAGGCGGTCCAGTCGGCCTCGCCGGGCGTGGACGGGCCGTAGAGGTACAGCCACACGCTGAGCGCCACCTGGTCGCCGTGACCCTCAGCGGCCAAGAAGGCGGTGCCCGACCCCTCGTCGAGCAGGAGGCGGTACTCGGAGATGGACTCGGACCTCTGGGCGCCGTGGAGCACGCCTGACAGGAGCGGGACGCCCTCGCCCGAGGTGGCGAAGCGGTCGCCCGCGTCCATGACCGGTGACACACCCAGCGCCGAGCACAAGGCCTCCCACGCCGCCTCGTTCGGGCCCGGCACCATGGCCATCGGGGTGAGGGCTCGGGCGTGCCGGCCCCGGAAGTGACCACGAGCTGATTCCGGGGCCGGTGGCGATCGCCTCCCACACCTCCTCGGGGGTGCCGGGGACCTCGACGCAGAGGTTGATCGTGCGGGTCTCATCGGTCATGTGGGTGATCCTCCTGGGGTCGTGGGTGGGCGAGGGCGACGACCCGGTACCAGCGGCCGGCCGGCGCCGACTCGTCGTGGTAACGGGCGACGAGGGACCGCACGCCGGCGGCCAGCTCGTCGGCGAAGGCGGCCCGCTCGGCGGCGGAGCGCAAGCGCACGTCGGTGTCGATCGAGAGGGTTGGCAGCCGCTGGCCGGCGGCCTCGGAGCCGCCGAGCAGGCCCCCGACCTCGCGCACGACCCGTGCGGCCAGGGCGACGAGGTAGGCGGCCGACAGGCGGTCGGGGAGCCGGCGGGGGTCGGCGGCGGCGGCGCCCATGGCCGAGGGCGACACCACGTAGGAGGCAGCGCTGGACGCGAAGATGCGCTCGACCAGGCCGCCGTGGCGGCGGGACGTGACCTCGACGACCAGGCCCTGCTCGGCCAGGGCGTTCAGGTGGTAGCCGACCTTCTGGCGGGGGAGGCCGAGTCGAACGGCCACCCCGGCCGCCGAGGCGGGTTCGGTTGCGAGCGACGCGAGCATCCGGGATCGGAGCGGGTCGAGGGCCACGATCGCCGTCGCAGGGTCCTCAAGCACGGCAACGTCGGGCACGGCGCCATCCTCTCTCTTGACAGGAGTATCTGTCAAGAGGCCGAGGCGAGCACCTCGATCGGGCAGAGGCAGCCGGGGGCGCCAGCCATCCGGGCGTCGGCGGTGAGCAGCGTCGCCTCGAGTGCCTCGGCCAGGGCGACATAGGCGGCGTCGTAGATCGTCAGGTTGTCCCGCAGCTCCCAGCAACGCTCGAGGAGGGCGCCGTGGGGGACCCGCCTGAGGCGCAGCGCGAGCAGGTCGGCCAGCGCCAGCTCGACCCTTCGACCAGGGAGGTGGCCGGCGGCGGCGAGGCGTCGCCAGGCCGAGGCCACCTCGAGGTCGATGAGGTGCGGGGCCGCCAGCCGCTCGCCCCGGAGGCGGGCCCTGGCGGCGTCGCCGTCGGGTCCGTCGTCACCCAGGGCCGTGACCACGACGCTGGCGTCGACGACGATCACCGCCCGTCGCGGTCGGCCCGCTGCGCAGCCGTGGCCAGGGCGAGGTCGGCGTGACCGCCGGCCCGTCCCCCGGCCCGGTCGAGGACCTCCTCGAGCGTGGCGCTGCGGGCCTCCTCGGTCATGAGGGCGAGCAGGTACTCCTGCAGCGACTGATTGGCCGCAACGGCCCGGCGGCGCAGGGTGGCATGGACATCAGCGGGCACGTCCTTGACCTGGATGCTGGGCATGGAGCCGATGCTAAGCGCCAGAATGGCGTACACAGCGCCAGGCTGGCTCTTGGCTTTGTCAGGGTCGACCAGCCTGTGGAGCTGGCTGTCACGCCGCTCCGTAGTCTGGAGCACAGCGCCATGGCGCCTCGGCCGGCCGGCTCCGCGGAGCGGGCGGTCCTCGATCAGCCCTGGGATGTGGGTCCACCCATGGCGAACGTGCGTTCGCCTAGGGTGGGAACCACACCGGTGTGCTTCGCTGTCACACCGTCTCCGTAGGGTCATCACCCACACCACTGAGAAGGGACATCGAGGCTCATGGCACCGAACGACCGGGCGAAGGCCCTCGACCTGGCGATGGCCGGCATCGAGAAGCAGTACGGCAAGGGCGCCGTCATGAAGATGGGGGACAAGACCTCCATGGAGATCGACGTGATCTCCACCGGGGCGCTGTCGCTCGACATCGCCCTCGGCATCGGCGGGCTGCCCCGGGGCCGGGTCACCGAGATCTACGGGCCCGAGTCGTCGGGCAAGTCCACCCTGGCCATGCACGTGGTGGCCGAGGCCCAGCGCAACGGCGGCATCTGCGCCTACGTCGACGCCGAGCACGCCATGGACCCGATCTACGCCCGGGCCATCGGCCTGAACGTCGACGAGCTGCTCATCAGCCAGCCCGACACCGGCGAGCAGGCGCTCGAGATCACCGACATGCTCATCCGCTCGGGGGCCATCGACGTGATCGTGATCGACTCGGTGGCGGCCCTCACCCCCCGGGCCGAGATCGAGGGGGAGATGGGCGACACCCACGTCGGCCTCCAGGCCCGGCTCATGAGCCAGGCCCTGCGCAAGCTCACGGGCACGCTCAACAAGTCGAACACCATCTGCATCTTCATCAACCAGCTGCGGGAGAAGATCGGGGTCATGTTCGGCTCGCCCGAGACCACCCCCGGGGGCCGGGCGCTCAAGTTCTACTCCTCCATTCGGCTCGACATCCGCCGCATCGAGTCGCTGAAGGACGGGGCCGAGGTGGTGGGCAACCGCACCCGGGTCAAGGTGGTGAAGAACAAGTGCAGCTCGCCGTTCAAGCAGGCCGAGTTCGACATCATGTACGGCAAGGGCATCAGCCGCGAGGGGTCGCTCATCGACATCGGGGTCGACCTCGGCATCGTGAAGAAGTCGGGGGCCTGGTACACCTACGAGGGCGAGCAGCTGGGCCAGGGCCGGGAGAACGCCAAGGCGTTCCTCACCGCCAACGTCGAGCTGATGGTCGAGATCGACGACCGGGTCCGTCGCAACGTCGGCATCGGAGTGCCGCCCGAGGATGCGCTCGGGTCCAACCCGCTCGACGACGACCCGATCTCGCTCGAGTAGCGCGGGGAGCGCGGCTCAGGACGCGGCCACGGTGACCGGCGGCGTGGTGGGCGGCGCCGTGGTGGCCGTGGTCGTCGTGGTCGCCGGCCGGGTGGTCGTGGGCCGGGCCGTGGTGGTGGTCCGGCGGGTGCTGGGCGTCGTGGTGGCCGGGACGGTCGGCCGCCGGGCCGCCGGCCGGGTCGTCGACGGCGCCGAGGTCGGGGCCACCACCGCGGGGGCCGCCGTGGTCGACGGCGCGCCCGCCACCGTGGTGGGCGGCGCGGCCGGCCCGTCCTCGTCGCCTCCCCCCCGGACGGCCAGGCCGACGGCGACCACCAGGACGACCAGCCCCGCCGAGCCGAGGACCAGAAGGCCGGCTCGGCTCCGGACGCGGGCCGACAGCGGCGACCCGTTCGGCCCGGCGCCGCTCCCGGTCACTGTCGCCGGCCGGAGAGCACGTCGGGCCGGAAGGGCCTCGGCCGGAAGGGCCACCGTGGCCGCGGCCCCGCCCACGCTCGCCAGCGGCACCGACCCGCCGCCGGGGTCGGGACGGGTGGCCCGCGGGCGCCACGCCCGCAGCGCCTCGCTCATCTCCGCCGCCGAAGCCCACCGGTCGGCCGGGTCGTGGGCCAGGGCCCTGTCGACCACGGCGACGAGCTGCGGGTCGAGGTCGGGCCGCAGCTCTCCCAGGCTCGGGGCCTCACCCATGTGGATGGCCAAGGCCAAAGCCAGCGCCGTCTCGCCCTCGTGGGGCTTGCGGCCGGCCAAGGACTCGAACAGCACCACGCCCAGGCTGTACAGGTCCGAGGCCGGGCCCGCCGCCTCGCCGGCCACCCGCTCGGGGGCCAGGTAGGCGGCCGTGCCCACCAGCCCGCCCGAATCGGTCAGGCCGTGGTCGTCGGCGCTCTCGGCGCTCTTGGCGATGCCGAAGTCGCTCACCTTCACCGGCCCGTCGACCACGGCGGTTTGCAGGATGTTGCCGGGCTTCACGTCGCGGTGGATGACCCCGAGCCGGTGGGCGGCGTCGAGGGCACCGAGGACGTCGAGGCCGACCCGTCGGGCCCGGCGGGGATCCAGAACCCCCCAGGCCAGCTCGTCGGCCAGACTGGTGCCCGGCAGGCACTCCATCACCAGGTAGGGGACGCCCTCCTCCTCGCCCGAGTCGTAGACCCGAACCACGTTGGGGTGGCTGATGCGGGCTGCGGCCCTGGCCTCCTGGCTGAAGCGCTGGCGGACCTCGGGGTAGCGGGCCAGCTCGGGCCGCAGGGACTTGATGGCCACCGGCCGGGCCAGCCGGAGGTCCTCGGCCAGGTGGACCTCGCCCATCGCGCCGTGCCCGGCCACCGGCCCCAGGCGGTAGCGCCCGGCCAGCACCCCGCCCTCGGCCAGCCCTGTCACACCGTTGCCCCTACCCCGAGTCCAAAGGAGATCCCAGACTAGTGACGGAGCAGCGCCGGCAACCGCCCGCTCGCTCCCCCCGGGAGCCGTCGACCAGGGCCGCCGGTAGCCTCGGAGGGTCGTGACCAGCCCCCTTCTCCCGCCCGGCACCTTCCACGTGCGGACCTTCGGGTGTCAGATGAACGACCACGACGCTGAGCGGATCGGCGGGCTGCTCGCGGCCCAGGGGCTGCAGCCGGTAGCCACTGCAGGCGAGGCCGACGTCGTGGTGCTCACCACCTGCACGATCCGGGAGAACGCCGACAACAAGCTGTACGGCACGCTCGGCCACCTCAAGTCGCTCAAGGCGATGCGCCCCGGGATGCAGATCGCCGTCGGCGGGTGCACGGCGCAGCGGGACGGGCAGGCCATCCTCGACCGGGCGCCGTTCGTCGACGCCGTCTTCGGCACCCACAACGTGGGCGCCGTCGGCCACCTGCTGGCCGAGGCCCGGGCCACGGGGCGCCCCCAGCTGGAGGTGCTGGACGGCCCCGACCCCGAGGGCGGGGCGTGGGAGCTGCCGGCCCGCCGCGAGGTGCCCTGGTCGGCGTGGGTCAGCATCCAGACCGGCTGCAACAACAGCTGCGCCTTCTGCATCGTCCCGACCGTGCGCGGGCCCGAGGTCAGCCGGCCCCTCGAGGACCTGGTCGGCGACGTGGGCCGCCTGGCCGCCGACGGGGTCACCGAGGTCACCCTCCTCGGCCAGAACGTCAACTCCTACGGCCGCGACCTCACCCACCGCCGACCTCTGTTCGCCGAGCTGCTGCGCCGGGTCGGGGCCGTCGAGGGCATCCGCCGGGTCCGCTACACCAGCCCCCACCCGAAGGACCTGCGCCCTGACACGATCGCAGCGATGGCCGAGGTGCCGGCGGTGTGCGAGCACCTGCACTACCCCCTGCAGTCGGGCAGCGACCGGGTGCTCGCCCTCATGCACCGGGGCTACACCGTCGAGCGCTACCTGCGGCAGCTGGCCGACGCCCGGGCCGCCATCGCCGACCTGGCCGTCACCACCGACCTGATCGTCGGCTTCCCAGGCGAGACCGACGACGACGCCGAGCAGACCCTCGAGGTCGCTGCCGCCGCCGAGTTCGACAGCGCCTACACCTTCCTCTTCAGCCCCCGCCCGGGGACCGAGGCCGCCGCCATGGCCGACCGCTTCGTCCCCGCCGAGGTGGTGCGGGCCCGCTTCGAGCGCCTCCACCACGTGATCGGGCGGGCCGCCCTGCGCCGCAACCAGGCCCGGGTCGGCCGCACCGAGGAGGTCGTGGTCGAGGGGCCCTCGAAGAAGGACCCGACCGTGCTCACCGGCCGCACCGGCCAGGGCAAGCTCGTCCACTTCGCCGGCCCGGCCGGCGCCCCCCCGACGCGACCCGGCAGCTACGCCCTGGTCGAGGTCACCAGCGCCGCCCCCACCTGGCTGGGCGGCCGGCTCGTCGAGGTCACCGCCGGCCCCCGCCACAAGACCCGCCTCACCATGGCCTGAACCATCACCTCACCAACCCCGTGGCGCCGTCACTCAGGTGGAGGCGGTGCGTTCGTGGGTGGCCTCTTCGAGACGGCGGAGGGTCTCGGTGTTGCGGGAGTGGACCAGGGGATGGAGGACCGGGTTCATGGCCCGCACCGCAGTGGGGCGGGTGGCGTCCTCGATCATCGTGACCTTGGTGCCGCCCTCGACCGGCTCGAGCAGCAGCTCGACCCGGGCCATGCCGAGCGGGCGGCCCCGGGCCTCCAGCACCAGCCGGCGGGGGGGCTCAGCCTCGAGCACCGTCGAGGTGTCCTTCAGCTCCATCGGCCCCACCCCGATGGTGTGGTGCAGCGAGCTGCCGGGTTCGGGCCAGGTGCCGTCGGCCGTCCGGATGTCCTTGGCCCCGACGACCCAGCGGTCATAGGACATGGCGTCGGCGAGGACGGCCCAGATCTGCTCGGGCGTCGCGTCGATGGTGCGCTCGTTGGTGGCCACGAACCTGTTCGTACCCACGCCAAGACGCGCTAACCCTGGGTCCCCTACGGTCCGGGCGTGCCGACCGTGCCGCACCTGGTGGTCGTCGGCCCCACGGCGTCGGGGAAGACGGCCCTGGCCATCGAGCTGGCCGTGGAGGCCGGGGCCGAGGTGGTCAGCGCCGATGCCCTCATGGTCTACCGGGGGGCGGACATCGGCACGGCCAAGCCGACGACCGGGGAGCGTCGGGGTGTGCCCCACCACGGCCTCGACCTGATCGACCCGGGGGAGGAAGCCGACCTGGCCGGCTGGCTGGCCGCCGCCCGCGCCGCCCTGACCTCGTGCGAGGCCCGCGGGGTGCCGGCGGTGGTGGTGGGCGGCACCGGCCTGTACGTCCACGCCCTGGTCGACGACTTCGAGCTGCCTGGCACCTTCCCCGAGGTGCGGGCCGAGCTCGACGCCTCGGACGAGGACGCGCCGGCCCTGCACGCCCGGCTTGCTGTGCTCGACCCAGTGGCCGCCGGCCGGATGGAGCCCGGCAACCGCCGCCGGGTGGTGCGAGCGCTGGAGGTCTGCCTGGGCACCGGTCGCCGGTTCTCCTCGTTCGGCCCCGGGGTGGCCGCCTTCCCCGCCACCTCACGGTTCCGGCTGGTTGGCCTGGCCGTCGATCCGGAGCGCCTGGCCGGTCGGATCGAGGGCCGGGTGGCCGCCCAGGCCGGCGCCGGCCTGGTGGAGGAGACCGCGCGCCTGCTCGCCACCACGGGAGGCCTGTCCCGCACCTGCCGCCAGGGGCTCGGCTACAAAGAGGTGCTCCTCCACCTGGAGGAGGGCCTCCCGCTCGAGGCGGCGCTGGCCCTGGACGTGGCCAACACCCGCCGCTTCGCCCGCCGCCAACGCGCCTGGTTTCGACGTGACCCCCGCATCCGCTGGCTGGAGGTGGACGACGATCCGCTCGCCGCCCTGCCCGCCACCCGAGACCACTGGCGGATGTGACCTGGACTCCCAAAGTCGTTCCTCGATGGCGCTCGGCGGTGGGAGCATGGTGGGAGATGCAACTCTTCAAGCTCCACGGGCTGGGCAACGACTTCCTTGTCCTGCTCGAGGACGGGCCCCGGGGGCCCGTGACCGCCGGGCAGGCGGCTGCGCTGTGCCGGCGCGACACCGGGGTGGGGGCCGACGGGCTGATCCGCTCGGAGCGGCTGGGCGGGGGCGCCGTCTCCTTCGCCCTGTCGAACGCCGACGGGAGCCCGGCCGAGATGAGCGGCAACGGGGCCCGCTGCCTGGCCCTGGCCGCGGCCCGGGCGGGTTGGTGGGAGGACACGGGCCAGCCGCTGGTCCTGCGCACCCCGGCGGGGGAGCGGCAGCTGGAGTGGCAGGGCGGCGACCTCGACGAGGCGTCGCTGCGGGTCGGGATGGGACCGGTGCGATCCCTCGGGGATCCGGCGGACCGGGGACGGCGGCTCGTCGCCGACGGCGACGGCAGCTGCGGGTGGATGGTGGACGTCGGCAACCCCCATGCCGTGGCGCTCCTGGAGGGCCCGATGCCGGCGCGCCAGGAGCTGGAGGTGGTCACGACCGCCGCTGCCGCCGATGTCAACTACGAGTTCGTCGTGCGGGGCCCCGAGGTGGGGGCGCTGACGATGATCGTCCACGAGCGGGGGGTCGGCTGGACCCGGGCCTGCGGCACCGGGTCGGTGGCCGCCGCCTGGGCTGCCCACCAGCAGGGCTGGGTCGGCCGGCTGGTGACCGTGCACAACCCCGGCGGGGCGGTCCAGGTCGACCTGTCCGGGCCCGAGGCCAGGCTCACCGGTCCGGCCACGTTCGTGGCCACCGTCGAGGTGGGACCGGCCCTCGTCGGAGACCCCCCGGACGGCGCCCCTGCGGGAGGCGCTCGCTCGTGACGCTCATCGAACGCACGTTCCGGGAGCGGATCATTCTGGTCGGAGTCGTGCACCCGGGCCAGTCCGAGGACGAGGTCGAGGCCAGCCTCGACGAGCTGGCTCAGCTGATCGACACCGCCGGCGCCGACGTCCTGGCCCGGGTCGTCCAGCGCCGGGACCGGCCCGACCCGGCCACCTACATCGGCTCGGGCAAGGCCGAGGAGCTGCACGTCCTGTCCCTCGAGGTCGACGCCGACACCGTGGTCTTCGACGACGGGCTCACCCCGGCCCAGCAGCGCAACCTCGAGAAGATCCTGGGGCGCACCGCCATCGACCGCACCGCGGTGATCCTCGACATCTTCGCCCAGAACGCCCGCACCCAGGAGGGCAAGGACCAGGTCGAGCTGGCCCTCCTGCGCTACCGGCTGCCCCGCCTGAGGGGCCGCCGCCAGGGCCTCGACCAGCAACGCCAGGGCGGCCTGGCCAACCGGGGCCCGGGCGAGACGGCGCTCGAGACCGACCGCCGCCGCATGCTCGAGCGCATCACCCGCCTCGAGCGCAACCTGGTCCAGCTCGGCCGCACCCGGCGCACCCAGCGCAAGGCCCGCCAGCGGGGCCGCAACCGGGCCGTCTCGCTGGTGGGCTACACCAACACGGGCAAGTCAACCCTGCTGAACCGGCTCACCGACGCCGGGGTCCTGGCCGAGAACCGGCTGTTCGCCACCCTCGACCCCCGCACCCGCCGCCTCGACCTGCCCGGCGGCGAGGTGGTGCTGCTCAGCGACACCGTGGGCTTTGTGAAGAAGCTGCCCCACCAGCTGGTGCAGGCCTTCCGCTCGACCCTGGAGGTGGTGGGCGAGGCCGACCTGCTCGTCCACGTGGTCGACGCCGCCGCCGCCGACCCGGTGGCCCAGATGGAGGCGGTGCGCACCGTGCTCACCGAGATCGGGGCGGGCGGGGTGCCCCAGCTGGTGTGCGTCAACAAGGCCGACCTCGACCCCGAGGCCGCGACCCGCATCGCCCGCCACAACCCGGGCGCCGTGGTCGTCAGCGGCGTCACCGGCGAGGGTGTCGACGGGCTGCTTCGGGCGGTGGGCGACCGCCTCCGCGAGCTGACTGTCCCCGTCGAGCTGCTGGTACCCTGGGACCGGGGCGACGTCATCGCCGCGGTCCACCGCGAGGGCGAGGTGCTGTCGGAGGCCCACGAGGAGGCCGGCGCCCGCATCCGGGCCCGGCTCGACGGTCCGGCCCAGAGCCGCTTCGAGGAGTTCGCGGCGGTGGCCAGCTCCTGAGTTGGTGGCGTGGTTGGCACAGCGCAAGGCCTGCGCCATGCTCTGGGCGTGGTCGCCACGGCCGAGGTCGCAGGGGTGGTGCGGGGCGGTTCGCTCACCTCGCACGCCCGCCGGTTCGCCGGCCACGTCACGCCGTGGGCCCTGGTGGCCCTGGTGGCGGGGTTCACCACGGCCCGTGCCTTCCTCGGCCCGCTGCGCTGGAGCGACCTGGCCGTGGTCGTCACCTTCCTGGTCTTCGAGCCGGTCATCGAGTGGCTGATCCACTCCTGGATCCTCCACGCCCGGCCGTGGCAGGTGCTGGGCCGCACCTTCGAGCTGTCGGCCACCAAGGGCCACCGGCTCCACCACCAGGACCCCACCGACCTCAGCCTGGTGTTCCTCCCCGGCTTCGTGCTGGTGGTCGTCGCCCCCGTCCTGAGCGTTGGGCTGTTCCTCCTGGGGCCGGCCCACCTGGCGGCCACGGCCCTGGTCGTCGGCGCCGCCGCCCTGCTGGCCTATGAGTGGACCCACTACCTGATCCACACCCCCTACAAGCCCCGCCACCGCTACTACCGCCACCTGTGGCGCCACCACCACCTCCACCACTACCGCAACGAGGGCTACTGGTACGGGGTCACCACGGCGATGGGCGATGTCCTCCTGGGCACCTGCCCCCGCGGCGGCGCCGTACCCGTCTCGCCCACGGCCAGGACGCTCGGCAGGCCGCTGAGCTAGCTGCGAGCACCAGGCCACTGCGGCACGATCGGCGGGCCCCGGGATCGTGGGCCCCGCTCAGCCCGCAGGCCCGTAGACGTCCTCGATCTCGTTGGCTTGCTGGGCGGCGGTGAAGCGCTCCCAGACGATGCCGTTGACGTCGCTGGTCTCGGTGGCCGCATCGGCCGCGTCATCCTCGAAGCCGAGGTGGCGCAGCCGCTCGGCCCCTGCGGGGCTGAGCGTGACCGACAGGTTCACCTCCGGCGTGCGCCACAGGGCGTAGCGCCCGGGGACGATCACGGCGGCCTCAGCGCCGAGTCGCTCGCGGTAGTCGTCGATGCTGCGCTGGAGGTCGTCGACGGCCAGGGCGATGTGGATGCGGCGCACCAGTCGATGCTCCCATGGCCGTCGGGCAGGACGTGGCGCCGGCATGGGGGAGACTCCGGGCCGTGACCGCCGGGTTCGTTCCGCCGCCCTACCCCCACGACCGGCTCGAGGGGCTGAAGGAGGTGGCCGGCGGCCACCCCGATGGCCGGGGCCTGGTGGACCTGTCGATCGGGACGCCCTTCGACCCGCCGGCCGACGCCGTGATCGCCGCTCTGGCCACCAGCGGGGCGGAGCGGGGCTACCCGACCAGCATCGGTAGCCCCCGGCTGCGGGAGGCGGCGGCCGGGTGGCTGGCCCGGCGCTTCGCCGTGGCCATCGAGCCGTCCCAGCTGGCGGCGTGCGTCGGGACCAAGGAGTGGGTGGCCACCACCCCGCACTGGCTGCGGCTGCGCCGCCCCGACCGTGACACCGTCCTCTACCCGGCCACCAGCTACCCCACCTACGCCATGGGCGCCACCCTCGCCAGCTGCCGGGCCGTGCCCTACCGCGACCTCGCGGCGGTGGCCGAGGACGACGCCGGCCGGGCCCTGTGCCTGTGGGTGAACAGCCCCTCGAACCCGACCGGGGCCCTCACCGACCTGGGCGCCGCGGCGGCCTGGGGCCGGGCCCGGGGCGTGCCCGTGCTGTCGGACGAGTGCTACGCCGAGTTCACCTGGGACGGCCCGCCCCGCACCATCCTCGAGCACGGCACCGACGGGGTGCTGGCCGCCCACTCGCTGTCGAAGCGCTCGAACCTGGCCGGTGTGCGGGCCGGCTTCTACGCCGGCGACGGCGACCTCGTCGACTACCTCTCCGAGGTGCGCAAGCACGCCGGGTTCATGGTGCCCGGTCCCGTCCAGGCGGCGGCGGCGGTGGCCTTCGACGACGACGGGCACGTCGACGCCCAACGGGAGCGCTACCGCCGCCGCCTGGCGCTTCTGGCCGACGCCCTCGGGTGCTCCACCCCGGCCGGCGCCTTCTACCTGTGGGTGGCCGCCCCCGACGGCGACGGCTGGGGCCTGGCCGCCCGGCTGGCCCGCGAGGCCGGGTGCCTCACCTCCCCGGGGGAGTTCTACGGCCCCGACGGCGCCGGCCACGTCCGGGTCGCCGTGGTCCAGCCCGACGAGCGGCTGGCCGTTGTCGTCGACCGCCTGGGCGCCGGGGGCTGAGCCCCCCGGGCGGGTGGTTGCGCGGGCTGCCGCCCGGATGTCACGCCCGGCTTGTACCTTGCACCTGTCGTTCGTAACTCCGGGGGGAGCTCGTCCATGTCCAGCCGTGCCCTGCGCCCGTGCCTCGCTGCCGGCTGCGCCATCCTGCTCGCCCTCGCCGGCCTCGCCCTGGCCCCGGCCCGGGCCCACCGCCCGGTGCCGATCGAGGGTCCCCGCAGCCGCTACATCGTCACCCTCAAACCAGGGGTGGCCGACCCCGCCGGCGCTGCCCGCCGCCAGATCGGGCGGGCCGGCGGCACGGTCGACCGGGTCTACGGCTCGGCCATGAAGGGCTACAGCGCCTCACTGCCCCAGGCGCTGCTGTCCCAGCTGCTGGGGGACCCGGCCGTCGCCTCGGTCGAGCCCGACGTGGTGGTGCAGCTGGCGGCCACCCAGGTCGACCCGCCCACCAACCTCGACCGCATCGACCAGCGTGACCTGCCCCTCTCCCGGACCTTCAGCTACTCGGGCGGCGGCACGGGCGTGCGGGCCTACGTCATCGACACCGGCACCCGGGCCGACCTGCCCGAGTTCCAGGGCCGGGTCGCCTCCGGCTACAACGTCTTCACGGGCAGGAGCGACACCGCTGACTGCAACGGTCACGGCACCCACGTCGCCGGCATCCTGGCCAGCTCCACCTACGGCGTGGCCAAGAACGCCACCATCGTCCCGGTCAAGGCCTTCGGCTGCGCCAACACCACGACCCTGTCGGCCATCGTCGCCGCCGTCGACTGGGCCACCGCCGACCACCGCCCCGGCCAGCCGGCGGTGGCCAACCTCAGCTTCGCCGTGGGGCGCAGCCCCGCCCTCGACCAGGCCGTCGCCGCCCTGTCGGCCGACGGGGTGGCCGTGGCGACGGCGGCGGGCAACGAGGCGTCCGACGCCTGCGCCACCTCGCCGGCCGGCCTGCCCCAGGTGCTCACCGTTGCCGCCAGCGACGGCAACGACCGCATGGCCCGCTTCTCCAACGGGGGGCCCTGCGTCGACCTGTTCGCCCCCGGGGTTGCCGTGGTCTCCACCGATTTCCGCTCCCTCGGCACTGCGGTGGTCTCCGGGACGTCGATGGCCGCCCCCCATGTCACCGGGGCGCTGGCCCGGGAGATGGAGATCCCCGGCACCAACGGCCAGCAGGCCCAGGCCCGGGTGCTGGCCAAGGCCACCACCGGCAAGGTCATCGGCGCCGACCCCCGCTGTCTCGTGCTCACCCTCGGCTGCCAGGCGGGCACGCCCAACCGCCTCCTGTTCGTCTGAGGCGTCGCTGGCGGCGCTCAGTTGCGGTGCAGGTCGTCGTTCAGGCCGCCCCAGTCGCCGGTGCGGAGCACGACCTCCAGCGCCCCCGAAGTCGAGTTGCGGCGGAAGAGCAGGCCCGAGCGGCCCGACAGGTCCCGCGCCTTGCGCACTGAGCCGTCGGGCAGCGTCACCTTGCTGCCGGCGGTGATGTAGCAGCCGGCCTCGACCACGCAGCCGTCGCCCAGGCTGATGCCCGTCCCGCTGTTGGCCCCGAGCAGGCAGCCGGCGCCGATGCGGATCACCTCCTTGCCCCCACCCGACAGCGTGCCCATGATCGAGGCGCTGCCGCCGATGTCGGACCCGTCGCCCACCACCACCCCCGAGGAAATGCGGCCCTCGACCATCGAGACGCCAAGGGTGCCGGCGTTGAAGTTGACGAACCCCTCGTGCATGACGGTGGTTCCCTCGGCCAGGTGGGCGCCGAGGCGGACCCGGTCGGCGTCGGCGATCCGCACGCCGGAGGGCACCACGTAGTCGACCATCCGGGGGAACTTGTCGATGCCGAGGACGGTCACCGCCCGCCCCGCGGCCCGCAGGCGCAGGCGGGTGGCCTCGAAGCCCTCCACGGCGCAGGGTCCGGCAGTGGTCCACACCACGTTGGCCAGCAGGCCGAACACGCCGTCGAGGTTGCAGCCGTGCGGGGCCACCAGCCGGGCGGACAGGAGGTGGAGGCGGAGGTAGGCGTCGGCGGCGTCGGTCGGCGGCAGGGCGAGGTCGGCCACCACGGTGGCGACGGCCACCACCCGCACGGCCCGCCCGGGGTCGGGGCCGAGGGCGGCCGCCGCGAGCGGGTCGAGCAGCTCAGCGGCCTGGTCGGACCGCAGCGCGGTCGACAGGGCCACCGGCGGCAGCGGGTCGAGGCCGAGGCGGGGGGTGGGGTACCAGACGTCGAGGAGGGGCCCGGCGTCGCTCAGGGTGGCGAGGCCGATGCCCCAGGCCGAGGTGGGCGTTGCGTCCGTCGTCATCTGCGCAGTCTGCACCTGGTGCCGCCGCGTTGCCGGAGCCGGTTCAGAGGCGGCGCACCACGGTGACCACCTTGCCGTAGACCTGCACCTCGTTTGGTTCGAAGACCATGGGCTGGTAGCCCCGGGCCTCGTTGTGGGGGAGGAGGACGACCTTGCCGTGCTTGCGGCTCCAGGTCTTCACGGTGGCCTCGTCGCCCGGGATGCCCGCCACCACCACATCACCCTTGGCGGGCTCGATGTCGCTGCGCACGACCACGTGGTCGCCGTCGAGGATGCCGAGGTCGACCATCGAGTCGCCCCGCACCCGCAAGAGGTACAGGTCGCCGGGCCCGGTGAGGTCTTCCGGCAGGGGGAGCAGCTCCTCGACCCGCTCATCGGCCAGGACGCCGGTGCCGGCGGCCACGTCGCCCACGAGGGGGACGTGGCGCACGGGGCGGCGCTCGGCGGTGACGCCCGAGTGCGGGTCGTAGGTGACCTCAAGGGCCCGAGGCTTGGCGGGATCGCGCTTGAGGTAGCCCTCCCGCTGCAGGGTGGCCAGGTGGGCGTGGACCGTGGACGACGAGGCCAGGCCCACGGCCTCGCCGATCTCCCGGACCGAGGGCGGGTAGCCGCGGCTGCGCAGGTGCACTGCGATCACATCCAGGATCTGACGTCGCTTGCCGGTCAGGACCTCGGCCACGGTGCGCTCCTCGCTCGGGTTGCTCTCGGACTTGTGCTCGTTGCTGTCGGGACCCTGGTTCTGCCCACGACAGCCGTCGAACGCCTGTTCTACCAGAAGCGATGGCGCGAGGCAAACATCTGTTCGTGATCCGTCGAAGGGACGCCGGACTGTTCGCTGTCACACCGGTCGGGATGCTGGTGCCATGCCCCGGGACGAGGAAGCACTTGACGGCGAACGCCTGTTCGTGGCTCACTGGGGGCAACGAACGCATGTTCGTCCCACTGCCACCCCCGAGGAGGATCCCGTGATCGCCATCGCCGCAACGAGGGTGATCGCTCCCCTCCACCTCCCCGGAGGCTGGCCGACGGGCCGCCGCCAGCCCTCGGCTGCGGTCCGTCGGTGGCGGGCGGTGCTGGTCCTGTCGGCCATCGCCGTCTGCGGGACCCTGCTCGGCGCCGGCTCCCTCGCCGGTGCCGGGCAGGCCACCGAGCTCTCTCCTTCGGCCATCAGCCAGGCCGCAGCGCCGAGCCCCGCCCCCGTCCACATCGTCCAGCCCGGCGACACGCTGTGGTCGGTGGCCCGGGGCCTCCAGCCGGACGGTGATGTCCGCCCCCTCGTCGCCCGCCTCCGGGCCTCGTCCGGTGGTGGACCGCTCGTCCCCGGCCAGCGCCTCCGTCTGGACGCCTAGGCTCGGCCCCCGTCGGGGGCGATGCGAGAGGAGCCAGCGTGAAGGTCGGTCTGCTGACCGGAGGCGGCGACTGCCCCGGGTTGAACGCTGTCATCCGGGCCGTGGTGCGCAAGGGTGAGGTCTGCCACGGCGACGAGCTGGTGGGCTTCCGCGACGGGTGGCGTGGGGTCCTCGACGGCGCCACCATGCCGCTGTCGGTCGAGACCTGCCGGGGCCTCCTGCCCCGTGGGGGAACCATCCTCGGCAGCTCCCGGACCAACCCCTACAAGATCGACGGCGGCGAGGCCCAGGTGCAGGCCACCCTCGCCCGTCTCGAGATCGACGCCCTCATCGCCATCGGGGGCGAGGACACCCTCGGGGTGGCCACCAAGCTGGCTGCCGCCGGTGTGCAGGTCGTCGGGGTGCCCAAGACCATCGACAACGATCTGTCGGCCACCGAGGTCACCTTCGGCTTCCACACCGCCGTGCAGGTGGCCGTCGACGCCATCGACCGGCTCCACACCACCGCCGAGAGCCACGACCGGGTGCTGGTCTGTGAGGTCATGGGCCGCCACGCCGGGTGGATCGCCACCTACGCGGCCATCGCCGGCGGCGCCGCCGAGCTGATGGTGCCCGAGACGCCGTTCGACATCCAGGAGATCTGCGCCAAGCTGATCGCCCGCCACGCCAAGGGCCGGTACGCCTCGATCGTGGTCGTGGCCGAGGGCGCCGCCCCGAAGGAGGGCACCTTCACCGTGGCCGACAAGGGCCTCGACGCCTTCGGCCATGCCCGCCTGGGCGGCATCGGCCAGCAGGTAGCCGAGGAGATCGAGGCCCGCACCGGCTTCGAGACCCGGGTCACCGTGCTGGGCCACATCCAGCGGGGCGGCACGCCCACCGCCTTCGACCGGGTCCTCTCCACCCGGTTCGGCATCGCCGCCATCGACGCCGTCCACGACGGCGCCTTTGGCACCATGGTGGCCCTGCGGGCCGATCGCATCGAGCGGGTCCCGCTCTCCGAGGGCACGGCCGAGCTCAAGACCGTCGCCCCCGAGCTGGTCGAGGTGGCCGAGGTGTTCTTCGGCTGAGGCGCCGGGCAGACTGAGGGTCGATGGCCAGCGTCGTGGTGGTGGGAGCCGGTCTGGGCGGGCTGTCGGCCGCCCTGCTGCTGGCGGGGGACGGCCACCGGGTGACCGTCCTCGAGCGCGACCCGGCCCTGCCCCCCGCCGCCGCCGCCGAGGCGGCCTGGAGCGGCTGGGAACGGCGTGGCGTCCCCCAGTTCCGCCAGCTCCACCTCCTCGCCCCCCGCTGGCGCCAGATCGTCGACCGGGAGCTGCCGGAGGTGGCGGCGGCCCTGGAGGCGGCCGGTGGCCTGCGGGCCAACCCCCTGCGCAGCGCACCGGACTCGATGACCGGCGGGTGGCGCGACGGCGACGAGCGCTACGAGCTGCTCACCGGGCGGCGGCCGGTCGTCGAGGCCGCCGTTGCCGAGGTGGCCCGGGACACCCCGGGGGTCGAGGTCCGCCGTGGCGTCGCCGTGGCCGGTCTGCGCACCGGTGAGCCTTCGGGCGACGGCATCCCCCACGTCACCGGGGTGCGCACCTCCTCGGGCGAGGACCTCGACGCCGACCTGGTGATCGACGCCGGCGGCCGGCGCTCGCCCCTGCCCGGCTGGCTGTCCGCCCTCGGCGGCCGGCCACCGGTGGAGGAGGTGGAGGAGCGGGGCTTCGTCTACTACGGCCGTCACTTCCGGTCGGCCGACGGCTCCATCCCGCCGCTGCTCGGCGGGGTCCTGCAGCACTACGACTCGATGGGCACGGTGACCGCACCGGGCGACAACGGGACCTGGGGCGTGGGGATCGTGGCCAGCGCCGCCGACGCCGCCCTGCGCCCGCTGCGCGACCCCGACACCTGGGGCCGGGTGCTGGCCGCCTTCCCGCTGGTCGCCCACTGGGCGGATGCCGAGCCGCTCGACGATGCCCCGTCGGTCATGGCCAGCATCGAGGACCGCCGGCGCCACTTCGTGATCGACGGGTGCCCCGTGGCCACCGGGGTGGTGGCCGTCGGCGACAGCTGGGCGTGCACCAACCCCTCGCTCGGGCGGGGGGCGTCGCTCGGCCTGGTCCACGTCGTCACCCTGCGCGACCAGCTGCGAGCCGTCCCGCTGGAGGACCGCCGGGGCTTCGCCCTGGCCTTCGACCAGGCCACCGACGCCACCGTCGGCTCGTGGTACCGGGCCACCGTCACCTTCGACCGCCACCGCCTGGCCGAGATCCACGCCCAGATCCGAGGGGTCGCCTACCGGCCAGACGACCCGGCCTGGGGGCGAGCCAAGGCCCTCGAGCGGGGGGCGATGGCCGATCCCGAGGTGCTGCGCTGCCTGGGCCGGGTGCTCAGCGTGCAGGAGACCCCCGAGGAGGCGCTGGCCCGGCCCGGCATGCTCGACGCCGTCCTCGCCGCCGGGGCAGGATGGGAGGACGACGTGGCGCCGGGGCCGTCGCGAGCCGAGCTGCTCGAGATCGTGAGGGGCTGAGCATGCGGGTGGTCGTGGACGGGATCGGCATCGAGTACGACGTCACCGGCCCGGACGACGGCCCGGTGGCGCTGCTCCTGCACGGCTTCCCCGACTCTGCCCGCCTGTGGCGCCACCAGGTGCCGGCCCTGGCCGAGGCCGGCCTGCGGGTCGTCACCCCCGACCTGCGTGGCTTCGGCCGGTCCGACAAGCCCGAGGGCGTCGACGCCTACAACCTCCTGCTCCTGGCCGGCGACGTCCTGGCCGTCCTCGACGCGGTGGGGGCCCCGGAGGCGCACGTGGTCGGCCACGACTGGGGGGCCGGGCTGGCCTGGGCCCTTGCCGCCTTCGCCCCCGAGCGCGTCGACCACCTGGTGGCGCTGTCAGTCGGCCACCCCAGCTCCTTCGCCACCGCCGGGCTGGCCCAGCAGCAGCGGTCCTGGTACATGCTCCTGTTCCAGTTCCCCGACGTGGCCGAGCGGTGGCTGAGCGACGACGACTGGGCCAACCTCCGGGCCTGGAGCCGCCACCCCGACATCGACGGGTTGGTCGCCGACCTCGAGCGCGACGGCTCGCTCACCCCCGGCCTCGGCTGGTACCGGGCCAACGTCCCAGCCGCCACGTGGGTGGAGCCGCCCCTCCAGCTCCCCCCGGTGCAGGCCCCGACCATGGGGGTGTGGTCGACCGGCGACTTCGCCCTCACCGAGGAGCAGATGACCGGCTCGGCCGCCCACTGCGCCAACGGCTTCCGCTACGAGCGGCTGGACGGCCCCGGCCACTGGCTCCAGCTCGAAGCCCCCGACCAGCTGAACCGCCTCCTCCTCGACTTCCTCGCTGTCTGAGACCCCGTAGCATCCCGGCGGTGCGGGTGGTCTTCCTCGAAGCCCCGGAGCAGCTCCTCGCCGAGCGTCGCCGCCTCGGCCTCGACGGTCGCGACGAGATGTGGGAGGGCGAGCTGCACATGGTCCCGCCGCCGAGCTTCGGCCACCAGGAGCGGGAGGCGGCGCTGGCCGCGCTGCTGCTGCCGGTGGCCCGCGCCGAGGGCCTGCGGCTGGCCACCGAGCCGGGCCTCTACGAGGGAGATGGTGGCTGGCGGGTACCCGAGCTTGCCGTGGTCGCGCCCGGAAACGTGACCCAACGCGGAGTCGAGGGCGGCGCCGCCCTGGTGGTGGAGATCCGCTCGCCCGGCGACGAGACCGACGCCAAGATCCCCTTCTACGAGCGCTTCGGGGTCGACGAGCTGCTGATCGTCGACCGGGACACCGCCGCGGTCGAGCTGCTCCGCCGCAGCAGCGGCGGCCTCGTCCCCGCTCCCGCCGACGAGCAGGGCTGGCGCACCTGCTCGCTCGGGGTCGGCTTCCGTGCCGCTCCGCCGAACGTGCTCGAGGTCCGCCTCCCCGGGGGTGACGTCGAGCGCTGCTGAGGGCGGCCTCAGCCACCCCGGCGCTGGCGGCCCAGCTCGAACACCGCGACCGCGGCGGCGGTGGCCACGTTCAGGGATTCCACCGCAGCCTGAAGGGGGATGGCCCGGCGGTCGGCGACCAGCTCGACCACGGCCGGGCTGAGGCCCTGGGTCTCGCCGCCCAGGACCAGCGCCACCCGGGCCGGGAAGGGGTCCCAGATGGTGGTGGGGGCGGCGGCGTCGAGGGCGACGAGCGACCAGCCGGCGGCGGCCAGGGAGCGGCAGCCGGCGGCGGCGGTGGCGCAGCGCAGCACCTGGGCCCGGAAGGCCACGCCGGCCGAGGCCTTGACCACCAGGGGCCCGAGGTCGGGCGAACCCTGGCGGGGGAGGGCGACCGCCAGCCCGGCGGCGGTGGCCACCCGCAGCACCATCCCGACGTTGGCCGGGTTGGTCACCCCATCGAGGAGCACGACGTCGACGGCCGGCGCCCCGCCCGGAGCGGCGAGCCAGGCGTCGAGGTCGGCCAGGCCGGGGGCGACGACGTCGGCCACCACGCCCTGGTCGTGGCGGCCGTTGCGGGAGAGCCGGGTGACGCGGGTGGCGTCGGCCCGCTCGACCGGCACCCCCCGGCGGTGGGCCGCGGCCACCAGGTCGTCGACCGACGGCCCGTGGGCCGACCGGGCCAGCACCACCTTGTCGACGGCCAGCGCCTCGTCGCGCAGCGCCTCCAGCACCGGCATCCGCCCGTACACGGTGACGAACCGGTCGCGGGGTGAGCCGACGGTCACGGCGTCACGGCATCTGGTCGGCGCCGGCGGACCGCAGGAGGGCGAGGAGGGCCTCGACCAGGTCGGGTCGGGCCGCCACCACCGTGGCCTCGACCCCGAGTGGGCTGCCCTCCAGGGTGCCCACCCAGGCCCCGGCCTCGGCGGCGATCAGGGCGCCGGCGGCGAAGTCCCAGTGCTGGAGCCCCCGCTCGTAGTAGCCGTCGAGGCGGCCGCAGGCCACCGTGCACAGGTCGAGGGCGGCCGAGCCGGCCCGCCGCACGTCGCGCACCGCCGGCAGGACCCGGGCCAGCACGGCGCCCTGGGCGGCCCGCCGGTCGGCGTCGTAGCCGAAGCCGGTGGCGATCAGGGCGTGGTCGAGGGGCGGCCCGCCGGACCGTATGGCGATGGGCCGCCGGTTGACCGTGGCCCCGCCCCCCTTGGTGGCGGCATAGGTGAGGTTGCGGACCGGGTCGTGGATGACCCCGACCACCGCGACCCCGTCGACCTCGGCGGCGATCGAGGTGCAAAAGGCCGGGTAGTCGTAGGCGAAGTTGGTGGTGCCGTCGATCGGGTCGATGATCCAGCGCAGGCCCGAGCGGCCCGTGACCGCCGCCCCCTCCTCGCCCACCAGACCGTCGTCGGGCCGGGCGGCCAGAAGGCGCTCGGTGATGAGCACCTCGGCGGCCCGGTCGGTGGCGGTCACCATGTCGGTGGCCGAGGACTTTGTGCTCACCCCCTCGGGGTCGAGGCGGGCCGCGGCCCCGATCAGGGCGCCCGCCTCGTGGGCCACGGCGACGGCCAGCTCGGCAAGGGCGGGGAGGTCGACGTCGGGCACGGGCGACCATCGAAGCACGGTCACCGCCCCCCGCTAGGTTCGACGGGCGTGGCGTCGGCGCGGCTGGTCGAGGAGGTCCCGGCCCGGGCGTTGGCCGTCTACGCCCACCCCGACGACGTCGAGGTGGCCTGCGGCGGCACCCTGGCCCGCTGGGCCCAGGCCGGCTGCAGTGTCCACCTGGTGGTGGTCTGCCAGGGCGACAAGGGCTCGACCGACGCCGCTGCCGACCCCGCCGCCCTGGCTGCCACCCGGGCCGTCGAGGTGGCCGCCGCCGCCGGGGTTCTGGGCCTGGCCTCGCACCGCCTCCTCGCCGTCCCCGACGGCGAGGTCGAGGTGACCCCCGGCCTGGTCGGCGACTTGGTCGCCGCCGTCCGATCGGTCCGGCCCCACGTCGTGGTCGCCCCCGACCCCACGGCCCTGCTGTTCGGCCGGCGCTACGTCAACCACCGCGACCACCGGGTGGTGGGGTCGGCGGCCGTCGACGCCGTGGCCCCGGCCGCGGCGATGCCCCACTACTTCCCCGACCGGGGCCCAGCCTGGTCGGTGGCCGAGCTGTGGCTGTCCGGCACCCTGGAACCCGACACCCACGTCGACGTCGAGCCCGTCCTGGCCGTCAAGGCGGCGGCGCTGGCCTGCCACCGCACCCAGGTCGACCTGCCCGGCGAGCTGCTGCGCTCGGTGGTCGAGCAACGGGCCGAGGACGCCGGCCGCGCCGCCGGCGTCCGCTACGCCGAGTCCTTCCGCCGCATGCTGCTGGCCTGACCGGTGGGCCGGCGACGAAGGAGCCTCGGGCCCTTCGGACCAACGAGGCAGCCGGCCGCAGGCCTGTCACTCGTCCTGGAGGCGCTTCCACTCGCCCATGGCCCGCAGGCCGAGGACGGCGATGACGGCCACGCCGATGGCGCTGGCGAGCGAGCCCGACACCGCCCCGATGGCTTTGGGCACCTCGCAGGCGCCGTCGCACTGCAGGTTGACGAAGGCCCAGCCGATCAGGCCGCCGCAGCCGCCGCCGAGGGCGATGGCAGCAAAGGCCAGGGCGCGGGCCCGCACCGACGGCAGGGCGCTGCGCCGGACATCCTCGGGGCGGGGCACGACCCGATCGTAGGAGGCGCTCCGCCCCTAGCCCGCTCGGACGCGCATCGGCGCGGGTGGCCCGTAGGCTTTCGCACCGTGCGCGAGTGGGTCGTCGCCGGCGGCCTGGTGGAACGGCCCGACGGCCGCCTGCTCCTGGTCCAGAACCGCCGTCGGGATGGCTCGCTCGACTGGTCGCCCCCCGGCGGGGTGGTCGAGGTCCACGACGGCGAGGCGGTGGTCGACGGGCTGACCCGGGAGGTCCGGGAGGAGACCGGCATCACCGTCACGGCCTGGGACGGCCCGCTGTGGCGGGTCGACGCCGCCGCCCCCCGGATGGGCTGGCGCCTGCGGGTCGAGGTCCACCGGGCGCTGGCCTGGGAGGGCGAGGTCGAGGTGGGCGCCGACCCCGACGGCATCGTCGTCGACGCCGGTTTCGTCGCCCTCGACGAGTGCGGCGCCCGGCTCCACGGCTCGGCCCCGTGGGTCTGCGAGCCCCTCGGCGCCTGGCTGGCCGGGACCGCCGAGCCCCTGTGGCGCTACCACCTCGACGGCGAACACCTCGACCTCGCCACCATCACACGGCTGTGAGGTTCCGCCCTCACTCGTTCGCTGCGCTCACTCCGTTCCGGCGGGTTCTCGGCTCGAGTCGGTTCGTCGGCCTCCTCGGCGGCGGAGCCGCCTGCGGGGCGGGGCGACGCCTCCATGCCTTACGGCTCAGGGCCAGGCCAGCGCCGTGACGGCGGCCGATCAGCCGACGAGCCCAGGCGGACGACACCCCGAGGCCACGATCCTGCACGTCGACATGGATGCGTTCTTCGCCTCCGTCGAGATCCTCGATGACCCGTCGCTGGCGGGGAAGCCGGTGGTGGTCGGGGGGCGGGGGGACCGGGGGGTGGTGGCGGCGGCGTCCTATGAGGCCCGCCGCTTCGGGGTGCGGTCGGCCATGCCGTCGGCCCGTGCCAGGAGGCTGTGCCCCGAGGCGGTGTGGCTGGCGGGCCGCTACGACCGCTACGTCGAGGTGAGCCGGACTCTGCACGGGCTGTTCGCCGAGGTGACCCCGCTGGTCGAGGGGATCGCCCTCGACGAGGCCTTCCTCGATGTCGCTGGCGCCCGGCGCCTCTTCGGGCCGCCGCCGGCCATCGCCGCCGCCCTCCGAACCCGCATCCAGGCCGCGCTCGGCCTCACGGCCAGCGTCGGGGTGGCCCGGGTGAAGCTGCTGGCCAAGCTGGCCTCGGAGGCGGCCAAGCCCCGGGTGGGGCCTGCGGGCCATGTCGACGCCGGCGCCGGCGTCGTGGTGGTCGACCCCGCTGGCGAGCTCGAGTTCCTCCACCCGCACCCGGTGCGGGCCCTGTGGGGGGTGGGTCCCGCCACCGAGCTGCGGCTGAGGCGCTACGGCATCACCACCGTCGGCGAGCTGGCCGCCCTTCCCCTGGCCACCCTGGTCGGCGCCCTCGGACCGTCGCTCGGCCGTCACCTGCACGACCTGGCCTGGGCCCGGGACCCCCGGTCGGTCGTCCCCAACCGGGCCGCCAAGTCGATCGGCCACGAGGAGACCTACGCCCACGACATGGCCGGCACCGTCGAGCTGAGGCGAGAGGTGCTGCGCCTGTCCGACGGCGTGGCCAACCGGCTGCGCCGGGCCGGGGTGGCGTCGCGGACCGTCACCCTCAAGGTCCGCTTCGCCGACTTCCGCACCATCACCCGCAGCCGAACCCTGCCCGAGGCCACCGACGTGGCCCACCAGGTGGCCACCGCCGCCACCGAGCTGCTGGAGGAGGTCGACACCTCCACCGGCGTGCGCCTCCTCGGGGTGTCGTGCAGCCAGCTGGGCCCGCCGCCGGCCCGCCAGCTCGAGCTGCTCGACGGCCCCGACGACGCTCAGCGCCTGGCCGCCGACGCCGTCGAGGGGATCCGCCGCCGCTTCGGGGACCGGGCCGTCGGCTCCGCGGCGCTGGCCACCGCCGCCGGCCTGCGCATCAAACGCCAGGGCGACACCCAGTGGGGCCCGAGCGGCCCGGCGGAGCGGGAGGCGGCGGGCCCGAGCGGCCCGGCGGAGCGGGAGGCGGCGGGCCCGAGCGGCCCGGCGGAGCGGGAGGCGGCCGGCTCGGGCGGTTCAGCCGGCTATCCAGGGGATTGACGCCGCCTGTGCGTGGCAAAGGGGTTGGGGACCGTGCCAAGATGGGAAGCCAAGTCGCGACGAAGCTCTAGTGAAAAAGGGTCGGGTGCCGTGCCGCTCTCCGAGGACGACCAGCGGATCTTCCGAGACATCGAGCGGTCGTTCCGCGAGTCCGATCCGGCCTTCGCTCAGCGGCTGGCCAGCAGCCCTGATGTGGTGGGTCACGCCAGCCGCAACATGAAGCTGGCCGGGCTGGGGTTCGTCGTCGGGATGGTGACGGTGGTGGTGCTGCTGCCGGTGGGCCCGATCTTCTCCTTTCTCGGCTTCGCCCTGATGGTCGCCTCGGCCCTGGTCTTCGTCGACAGCGCCCGCAAGGCCGGCAAGATCGGCCTGCAGTCGCTGAACGAGGTGGTGAAGGAGCGTCGGGAGACCCTCGATGAAGCCCGTCAGCGCATGCGCAACCGCATGCGCCGCGACGAGGAGTAGCCGGCCCGCAGATCCAGTCGGGGCGCTACCCCCGCCGGCTCAGAACCTGGTTCGGGCTCGGTCGGCCCGGAGGCGGGCGAGGGCGGGGCGGGGGTCGAGGTCGGCCTGCAGGCGGCCCTTGCGGCCCAGGTCGACCCGGCAGGAGGCGATGATCGTGGCCCGGTCGGCCTCGGCGTCGGTGGCCAGGCCGGCGGAGGCGGCCTGACCTGTGTAGGCGGTGTGGGCCACGGCTTGGCCCAGGCGGCGGAGGGCCTGGTGGGCGGCGGCGCCGAGCGGGGCGGGGGCGCCGAGCGGGGCGGGGGCGCCGAGCGGGGCGGGGGCGCCGGACGGGGCCGCGGTCGCTAGGGGGGTGGGGCTGCCATCGGGGGGCGGGCCGAGCCGGGCCAGCAGCTCGTCGATCGTCTCGCCCGGTCGGGAGCCCATCCCGGCCGCGGCCAGGGTCTGCAACGCCTCCTCCCACGCTGCCTGCACCCGGGTCTCGGGGGAGCCTGCGGCCCGCCCCCGGCGGGAGCGCCGCTCCCACGCCACCAGGCCGGCCGAGCCGCCGGCCAGGAGGCCGACCAGGGCGAGGCCCAGCACCAGCGGCAGGATGCGGCGCAGGAACGACGCAAGGCCGGCCCCGGGCCGGTCGCCGTCGGGCGGGGTCGCCTCCGGTGCCGGCGGCTCGGCCGGCGGGGCTGAGGTGGGCGTGGTGGCCTCGGGGCTGGGCACGGTGGCCGGCGTCGTCGGGTCGGGCTCAGCCTCGGCCGCCTGGGGGGTGTAGGGGACCCCTGTGTAGTCCTGGGCCTGGGGGTTGCCCCGGCCGGGTGTCGGCTCGAAGGCCGTCCAGCCGATGCCCTCGAAGTAGACCTCGGGCCAGGCGTGGGCCTCGCGGTCCTTCACGGTGAAGGTGCCGGCGGCCTCGGCCCCGGGCTGGAAGCCGACCGCCACCCGGGCGGGGAGGCCCATCAGGCGGGCCAGCAGGGCGTAGGAGCCGGCGAACTGCTCGCAGTAGCCGGTCTTGGTGTCGAAGAGGAACCGGTCGACGGCGTTGCCCGAGTGGCCGGCGGGCACCTCGAGGTCGTAGGTGAACGCCGGTGAGCGGAAGAAGTCCTGGAGGGCCAGTGCTCTGCCGTACGCCGTCGTCTGGCCCCGGGCCAGCTGCTCCGCCTGGAGGCGCACCCGGCGGCTGACCGGGCCGCCGATATCGAGGTAGCGGTCGAGGTCGTCCCCCAGTGCGCTGCGGGCGGAGGCGGAGGCGGGCGCCTGCTGGAGGGCCTCACGGGTGGGGCTGGGCACCTCGGAGGTGAGGGTGTAGCGGAGGCCGTCGCTGGTCTCGCTCTTGGAGATCACGCTGGCCGACCCGGGGCTGTAGGACAGGCCGTCGACGCCCTGCACCCGGGCGGGCCGGTAGGCCGCCGGGAGCCAGATCGAGGCCAGGCCGGTGACGGCGACCTCCTGGACCAGGGTGGTTCCGGTCGCCGACGGCTTCTCCAGCTGGCCCTTGCTGCCGGCATAGCGCTCGTTCGACGACCAGATCTGCCCGTCGAACTGGTCGAGGCTGGTGAGGCGCCAGTAGGCCGGCCGCTCGGCCCGCACGGTGAACACCTCGACGTCGGCGTACTCGCGCAGGCGGGTCTGGATGTCGACCAGGGGGCTGACCGTCGATCGGCTGCCGGGGTTCGGCCGGCCCGACCCCTTCTTGAACGACAGGACCGGCTTGGCGGTGGCGCCCGGCACGTGGGGGGACACCACGAGAGCGCCGATCACGGCGACGGCGCCGAGCACGGCCCCGGTGGTCAGCAGGCTGGGGAGCGCACCCCGGCTCAATCCCCCGAACCACGGGGTGTGGCTGCGGTCGAGGTTGGCCCGCTGCACGATCAAAAAGGCGAGGACGGCCACAGCGAAGGTGGCGGCGCTGGCCGCCCGGTGCGACCGGGCCCCGAGCACGGCGGCAAAGGCGAACAGGCCCAGCGCGGGGAGGCAGGCCTCGAAGGCGGTGCGCATGCGGAAGGCGGCCCAGTCGGCCAGGAAGGCGGTCATGCACACCCCCACCACCGACAGCGCCAGGAAGCCGGTGGTCGGGGCGACGGGCGGCACCGCGGTGCGGAAGGCGCCCTGGGAGTCGGTCAGGGCCTGGCCCAGGGTCTCCAGGGTGAAGGGGGTGGGGAGGCCGAAGGTGGTGGCGTAGGGCACGACCAGCTCGATGGCCACGAGCAGGCTGCACAGCGGTGAGGCGATCGAGGTGACGACCAGGCCGGCCCCGAGGCGGCGCAGGCCCCAGGCCAGGCCGTGGCCGATGACCGCAGCGGCGATGCCGTAGGCCAGCCAGGTGCCACCCTGGAAGAGCCGGCCCATCGACAGGGCGACAGCGAGGCTCACCAGGGAGAGGCAGAGGGTGGCCAGGTCGTCAGGCGGCGCCGACCGGGCGTCCGGGCTCTGCCACGGCAGGCGGATCCGGCTTGTGGCCACGGGCCGGGAGCCGGCGGGAGAGGGCCCGGCCGGAGGTCGGGTGGGGGTAAGGGTGCTCATGAGCCCGTCCGGGCCCGAGCGCCGACGTGGCCCGCCCACGCGGTGGCGAAGCCGTTCGGGCCGCTGCAGCGCACCACGGTCGCCCCGGCAGGGCCCTCGTTCTCGGAGGCGGCGCCGTCGGCGTCGAGGACCACCACCACCGATCCCTTCCGGCGGGCCCGGGCTGCCGCCTGGACCGCGGCTGGGCCGGCCCGTCCGGTGGTGAGGGTGGCGAGCGAGCTGTCCCTGGCCTGGGCCAGCCCGGCGAGGGTGCGGGCCAGGTCGTGGGTCGGCTCGGGGTCGGGGGTCCACGCCGCCAGCCGCTCGAGGACCAGGTCGAGGTGGCCGCGGCCCGACCCGTGGCCGGTGTCGACCCCGTCGGTCCCGAGGAGCCGCAGCTCGAGGCCGGCGGCCAGGCACGCAGTGGCGATCGACCCGGCCGCCGACATGGCCGCCTCGAAGGAGGAGTCGTCGTGGACGGACGTCCGGAGGTCGACCACCACGGTGGCCCGGCCCTGCCACGGCAGGTCGTCCTGGCGGATCAGCAGCTCCTCGGTGCGGGCCGAGGACTTCCAGTGCACCCGGCGCAGGTCGTCGCCCATCACATAGGGGCGCAGGGCGTGGAAGTCCTGGCCGCTGGGCCCGAACGACGCCTGGGTCACCGCGCCGCCCCGGGGGTCGGCGCCCCGGGTGTGGGGGAGGGCGGCGACCCGGTCGAGGCGGGGGTAGACGGTGAGGGTGTCCTGGCTGGCCACCTCGACGGTCCGGGTGACCAGTCCGAGGGGGTCGGTGCGGATGACCTGCAGGGGACCCAGGTCGAACAGGCCTCGGCGGTCGGTGGGCACCCGGTAGGCGGCGGTGCTGCCCTCGCCGGCGCGCAGCGGAGCCAGCCGGAAGCGGGCCCACCGGCGGCCGTCGTCGAAGGGGTCGCGGGCCACGATCACCGGCGACCGGCGCCGGTCGAGGTTGCGCAGGTGGAGGTCGACCCGGCAGGGCGAACCGGCGTGGACGCGGCCGGGCACCACCCGGCGCACAGCCTCGATCCTGAGCGGCCCGTAGGCCACCAGGGCCACGCTGGCCCCGATCAGGACGAGGGCGGTGAGGCCGAGGGTGGTGAGCTCGGCCACGCCGAGGAGGCGCCCCACCACGGGCAGGGCCACGCCGGCGGCCACGAGGCCCCGGGCCCGACTGGTCAGGCGGGCGCCGCGCAGGCGCCCCATCAGGTGCGGGTGGTGGGGACGGGGATGCCGGCGAGGCACTGGCCCAGCACGTCGCCGCACCGCGAGCCGGCCAGGTTGGCCTCGGCGGTGAGGACCAGGCGGTGCTCGAGCACCGGCCCGGCCAGCGCCTTCAGGTCGTCGGGCACCACGTACTGGCGGCCGAGCGAGGCCGCCCGGGCCCGACCGGCCCGCTGCAGGCTGAGGCAGGCCCGGGGCGACATGCCCAAAGCCAGAGCGGGGTGGCGGCGGGTTGCCGCGGCAAGGTCGACGACGTAGCCCTTGAGCGACGGCGCCATGTGCACGGTGCGGCACAGGTCGATCATCGCCTCGATGTCGTCAGTGGTGAGGACCGGCTCGACGTTGGCCATCGGGTCGGAGCCGGAATGGGCGCTGAGCATGTCGATCTCGGCGGCCCGGCTCGGGTAGCCCACCCCGATCTTCAGAAGGAAGCGGTCGAGCTGGGCCTCGGGGAGCGGGTAGGTCCCCTCGTGCTCCACCGGGTTCTGGGTGGCGATGACCATGAACGGGCTGGGCAGCACGTAGGAGGTGGCGTCGACGGTGACCGTGCGCTCCTCCATGGCCTCGAGCAGCGCGGACTGGGTCTTGGGGCTGGCCCGGTTGATCTCGTCACCCAGGACCACGTTGGCGAAGATCCCGCCGGGGCGAAACTCGAAGCTGCTGGTGGCCCGGCTGAACACCGTGACCCCGGTGACGTCGGAAGGCAGCAGGTCGGGGGTGAACTGGATGCGGTTCCACTTGCCGCCGAGGCTGGCGGCCAGCGCCTTGGCCAGGCTGGTCTTGCCCGTGCCGGGCACGTCCTCGATGAGGAGGTGGCCCTCGGCCAGCATGCACAGGACCGCCATCGTGATGGTGCCACGCTTGCCCTGGATGACCTGCTCGACGTTGGTGGCGATCGCCTCCACGTTGGCGGCGAAGTCGTCGATCGTCATCTCGCGGCCAATGCTGCTCCGCCCGCGCATCCGTGACGCCACCACGGCCAGGGTACCGGGGACGAGGTCGGTTCCGGCCGTCACCTCCACCAGGACAGCTGGGTCCTGATCGGGGTTGCGGTGCCGGTCCCGGGTGCCCCCGGCAGGGATGGCGCAGGGGTCGGCTGGGTAGCCTGACCCGCAGTCGAGAAGAGGAGCCGCCATGGGCCTGGTTCGCAAGACGATGTCGATCACCACGCTGGGACTCATCTCGTTCCGGAGCAAGAAGGAGAAGCTGCGCGCCGCCGAGGCCGGCCGTGAGGCCGCCACCGCCGAGCTGCACCGCGAGCACAAGGCCAGGGAGCAGGCCGAGGACCGGGTGGCCAAGGCCGAGAAGAAAGCCCATGAGGCCGAGCTGCTGGCCCTCAAGGCGGCGGACGATGCCCGCCGGGCCACCCGCAAGGAGCGCCGCCGCGACGAGGAGGTCAAGGGTCGCAAGGCCCGCAGGCGGCGGGCCGCCGGGGGTCTGGGCGCGGCGGCCGCGGCCGCGGCGGCGAGCCGAGCCGCCTCGTCGGTGACGTCCTCGGTCAGCTCGGCCGGCGACCGGGTGGGCAGCGGCTTCGAGGACGCCGTGGCCAGTGCTGGCAAGCGGGCCAAGCGGGCCCGGGCCCGGGCCGAGAGCGAGGCCAACCGGGCCAGAAAGAAGGCCGGTGAAGCCCGACAGCGGGCCGAGGCTCAGGCCAAGGCGGCCAAGGCCCGGGCCGAGAAGGAGGCGGGCCGGGCCCGCCGCCGTACGTCCAAGAAGCTGGACGAGGCCGAAGAAGCCATCGAAGCCGCCCAGAAGCGCATCGGCCAGCTGGTCGACTGAGCTCGGCTCAGCCGGTGCCGTAGACCTGTTCGATGCGGGAGAGGACCCAGTCGTAGGCGCCGGCCATCACCAGCTGGTTGCAGTAGGCGCAGGTGCCCGCGGCGTCGAGGTCGAGGGGGGCGCCGCAGTTCGGGCAGACCTGGCGGGTGCCGGAGCCGACCTTGGTGGTGGCGGTCGAAGACCGGGTGAAGGTCCAGTCCTCGGTCCACAGCCGCATCACCCGGTCGCCCCGAAGCATCTGCCCCCCGGTGATGGAGACGTCGTAGTCGCGGCCGTAGGCGTGGATGCGCACGGTGATCGAGTCGGAGTCGGCGTCGGTGACGCAGTCGATGACCTCGCTGCGGCCGATGTGCAGGTCCTCGAGGACGTTCTTCTTGCCCGCGGTGGCCATGTCCTGGATCTGGGTGCGATGGCGCAGCCAGATCCCGTCGGCCATGACCTTGCGGGACTCGGCGGGCAGCTGCTCGCACCAGGCCCGCTGCACCAGGTTGAACGAGGTGGTGACCCCGTTCAGGAAGCCGGCCTCGTCGAAGGCGGGGTCACGCTCGCGGATCCGGTCGAGGGCCTGGTCGACCTCGGCCCGGCGGGGGAGGGGCGGCGGGGGCGGCGGCGGCGGGGTGCTCTCGTCGGCGCCGCCGCCGCCGGCACCCGCCTTGCGCCGCAGGCCGGCCCCGAGGACCACGACAACGACGACGATCAGCAGGATGCAGACCAGGCCGCCCAGGGCCGAGCCGGCGCCGCCGGAGCCCCCCCGGGCGCCGAAGCCGCCGCCGCCGAAGGAGCCGCCGCCGCCGCCCGAGAAGCCGCCGCCGCCCGAGAAGCCGCCGCTGCTCCCGGAGTTGGAGGACTGGCCGCCGCCGGCGCGCGCCGGCGCCGCCCCGACCACGGCCAGGTTGTGGCCGAGGTCGACGCGGATCGGCGCCGTCACCCTTGGCCGCCCGCCGGGGGCTCGTCGCCGTCGGCGGCGGGAGGCACCGCCGCGGTGGACGTGCCGCACTCAGGGCAGAACTTGGCCCCGGCCACCAGGTCGGCGCCACAGCTGCCGCACGACGACTTCATCTTGGTGCCGCAGGCGGCGCAGAACTTGGCGTTCGGGTCGTTGGGCGCCTCGCAGGCCGGGCAGGCCACCGTCGGCGGCCCGAGCGAGGTGCCGCAGCCGTGGCAGAACTTGGCGCCCTCCCGGTTCTGCTCGCCGCACTTGGGGCACGGGGCGGTGGCCAGCGGCGGCGAGGCCGGCTGGCCCATTGACTGGCCGGCCATGCCCTGCTGGAACGGAGCGTTGACCGCCCCGCCGAGGCCGAGTCCCATGCCCAGGAAGGCCGTCTGGTTGGCGGCCCCGCCCTGGGCCAACCCCTCGCCGGCGCCCTCGAGCACCTGGCCCTGGGCGTACTGCAGGTAGTTCGGGTCGCTGGCCAGGCCGATCATCGCCCGCTTGGAGGCGACCTTGTCGGAGAGGTCCTTCAGGCGGGCCTCGTCCTCCTCCTTCAGGTTGATCGTGAAGTCGCCGAAGCGGACCAGCTGCATGCCGTTCTCGGCCAGCGCCGGGTTCAGCTTGGCCATGGTGGCCTCGGTGATCTCACTGGCCTGGGACTTGATGCCGAGCACCGGGATGGTGTGGTCGAGGATGCCCTCGCTGACCAGCTCGCCCATGGCGTTCAGGATCTGGCGGCCGATGAAGGTGGTGATGACCTCGTTGTCGGGCTGGTCGGCGGTGCCGATGATGGTCTTGATGAGCAGGCCGCCGTCGAAGACCCGCAGCGAGTAGTCGCCGTAGACCCGGATCGACACCGGCATCTTGAAGTCGGGCTCCTTGATGGTGTCGAACGGCCCGCCGAAGCGCAGGCCCCGGGTCTCGGCCGTGCGCATGAAGATCAGCTCGCACCGGTAGGCGTTGTCGTAGAAGAGCCGGTCGATCAGCACCCCGATGACCGGCAGCTCCTGGGCGTCGATGGTGTACTGCCCCGGGCCGAGCTGGCCGATGACCTGTCCCGAGTTGACGAACACCGCGACGTAGCCCTCGGGGACGAACGCCTTGGTGAACTTGCGGATCGACTTCTCCGGCCACTTGTAGACCAGCCGGTTGGCGGTGATCATCTCGTCCGGCATGGCGATCCGCAGACCGCCGATGTCCTGCCTGGCTTCCCTGAAGATGCCCATCCGTGGCCTCCTGTTCGAGCGGCACTCCACCCGGTCGCTCCGGAACCAGAGGGTACCGACCCGCCGGTCGTCGCGTGCTCCGGCCCCGCTCAGCGGCCGAGGCACGCTGGACGTGCCAACGTGACGGGCGTGTCGGAGCCCGCGTGCCGCTGGTTGGCCGTCGATGTGGGGGGCACCAAGCTGGAGGTTGGCGTGGTCGACCAGGCCGGCACCGTCCTGACCCGGCACAGGGCGGCGACGGCCGGCGCCGCGCAGGGCGGCGGCGACGCCCTCGCCGGCGCTCTCGTGGAGCTCTGCCGCAAGGCGCGGGACCAGGCCGGGCCGGTGGAGGCGGTGGGCGTCGGCTGCGGCGGCCCCATGGAGGCGGACCTGGTGTCGCCCCTCAACATCCCGGCGTGGCGGCGCTTCGACCTGCGGGCCCACCTCGAGGCCGAGCTCGACCTCCCCGTGCACCTCGACAACGACGCCAAGGCGCTGGCCCTGGGTGAGGGCTGGCTGGGCGCCGCCGCCGGGGTGGACGACTACCTGGCCATGGTCGTGTCGACCGGGGTGGGCGGCGGGATCGTGCTCGACGGCCGCCTCCTCGACGGGGCGCTGGGCAACGCCGGCCACATCGGCCACGTCATCGTCGAGCCTGACGGGGCGGAGTGCCCCTGCGGCGCCCGGGGCTGCCTCGAGGCCGAGTGCTCCGGCAGTGGCCTGGAGCGGCGGCTGGGCCGGCCGGCGGCCGAGGCGCCCCCCGAGGTGGTCGAGCGCACGGGCCGGCTGGTCGGGCGGGCGGTGGCGTCGGTGTGCAACCTGCTCGACCTCCGCCTGGCGCTGGTGGCCGGGTCGGTGGCCCTCGGCTTCGGCGACCCGTTCTTCGCCGCCGCCCAAGCCGAGCTGGACGCCTCCTCCCGCCTGCTGTTCTCGGCCGGGGCCGTCATCCGCCCCGGCGGCCTCGGCCCCGACGGCCCCCTCCTGGGTGCCGCCGCCGTCGCCCGCCGGAGCTGTCGTGCCCAGCCCTGAGGCGCCGTCTGGTCTGACGGCGGCCGCCACGGCGGTCGCCCGCCGACCCGACCTGTGGCCGGCGGCCGCCCGCCAGGCCTGGCGCCTCGTGCCCCGGCGCTGGTGGCGCACACCCCCCTTCCTCCCGGTCCCCGACCGGAGGTGGCTGCGGTTCCGCCTCGAGGCCCAGTACGGCGGCGACGGCCGAGGCCCGGTCGTCGCCGGCGACGTGGTGGCCTTCCTCGAGTGGTGCCGGGTGCAGGACCGGCTGTGAACATCCGCTCGCTCGCTCGGTCGCTGCGCTCCCTCCGCTCGGGCGGGTCGGTCGTCGGCCTTCGGCCGGCTGCGGGCTTGTCACGGCGGGCGAGCAAGCTCGCCTTTCGCCGCCTGATGAGGGGGCTCCGCAAGCTCCGCCCCCTCAAACTCCCCCGAAGGGCGCCGCCACCGCTCGTTCCTCGCCGTTCAGATGGGCGTTGTCCGGGTGCCTCCCGGTGACGGGTGCGTCGTGGCCCGTCTTCGAGGAGTCGGGGCGCGCCGGCGAGCTGCACGGGGAGGGGATGCCGGTGCCGGAGCGGCGGATGGTTCGGGTGGCGACGGTCGTCGGGCCGGCGCTGGTGCTGGGGTCGGGGCAGGTCGCCGGCCGGCTCGACGTCGAGGGGGCGGCGGTCCAGGGGGTAGAGGTGGCCCGGCGCCGCAGCGGCGGCGGGGCGGTGCTGCTCTGGCCCGGGCACCAGGTGTGGCTCGACGTGTGCCTCCCCCGGCACGATCCGCTGTGGGACGACGACGTGGGCCGCTCGGCCCGCTGGCTGGGCGCAGCCCTGGCCGCCGCCCTGGTTGGGCTCGGGGCCGAGGGCGCCCAGGCCCACCTCGGGCCGATCCAGCCCAGCGCCTGGTCGCACCAGGTCTGCTTCGCCGGGCGGGCCCCTGGTGAGGTGGTGGTGGGCAGCCGCAAGGTGGTGGGCACGAGCCAGCGCCGCACCCGCGATGGCGCGGTGTTCCAGGTGGCCGTCGCGCTGGTGTGGGCGCCGAGCATCCTGGTCGACCTGCTCGGCCTGCCCGTCGAGGCCGGGGCCGCGGTGGCCGACACCGCGATCGGGCTGGGCGAGCTGGTGCGGTCCGTCCGCACCGCGGATGTGGTGGCTGCTGTGGTCGACGCCCTCCCGGTGTGAGCGGTCCGGGGGCGGGGTCACCGCGAGGCGCAAACCCTGCGACGAGTCTCGTTAG
>JBBSKY010000017.1:0-45511 GCA_038255915.1 Acidimicrobiales bacterium
AACCTGGCCTTCGCCCAGGTGCAGCTGGGCACCCTGCTGCTCACCTCCGGGGCGCTGACCGAGGCCGAGGCCGCCTACCAGGCAGCCCTCGACACCTTCCCGGGCTACGCCCCGGCCCGGGCCGGCCAGTCCCGGGCCCTGGTGGCCCGCGACCGCCCCGGCGAGGCGGCCGACCTCCTGGCCGAGGTGGTGGCGATCCAGCCGCTGGCCGAGTACGCCATCCTCCTCGGCGACGCCCTCGCTGGCGCCGGCCGCCAGGACGAGGCGGCCCGGGCCTACGAGCGGGTCGAGGCGATCCAGGCCCTGTACTCAGCCAACGGCGTGAACGTCGACCTCGAGCTGGCCCTGTTCGCCGCCGACCACACGCCGGGCAAGGCCGCCCTGGCCAAGGCGAAGAAGGGCTTCGCCCGCCATCCCAGCCTCTTCGCCCACGACGTCGTGGCCTGGAACCACTACAAGGTGGGCAACCTGAACGAGGCGGCCGAGGAGTCGGCGGCCGCCCTGCGCATCGGGTCGCGGGACCCGAGCCAGCGCTACCACGCGGCGGTCATCGCCCTGGCCCGCGACGACCGGGCTGCGGCCATCGGGCACCTGCAGACGGTGCTGGACACCAACCCCCGCTTCTCGGCCGCCCTGGCCTCCGACGTCGAGCGGCTGAGCCGCGACCTGGGGCTCGTCCTGCCGCCGCCGCCGGCATGACCCGGCTTGCCGCCGGCGCCCTCGCCGGTGCCGCCCTGCTCGCTCCGGCCTGCGCCGGCGCCGCCCGCCCCACGGTCGCCTCGCTGGCCGACGAACCGGTGCTGGCCCCGCTCCCGAACGAGGTCGAGCTGTCCACCTCCCGCTTCCTGCCCCGGCGCAGCCGCATCGGCGTGGCCGCCCGGGACGGGGCCGTCGAGCGGGTCGTCGCCGTCGACCTCCTGCCCGCCGCCGCCGCCGACCTGCTCCAGCGGCGCACGGGCGACCGCTACGGCTTCCGGCGGATCGACCTTGGCGTCGGCACCCCCGTCACCGTCGAGCTGCGGGGCACGGCGCCTACCGGCGCCGAGGTGATCGTCACCGCCAGCAGCGGCCCCTCGGTCCCCCTCTACGGTGGGACCGACGATGTGCTGCCCGTGCCGCCCGACCGTCCGACCACCATCGTGATCTCCGTCGTCAGCCGACAGTGACCAACGGATGCGGGCCGCGACCAGCGATAAACCTGTTACCCTGACACTCAACTTCGCTGACAAACCGGCCTGAGCCAAGGAGGCACGACGTGGCGACCTTCGACACCGAGAAGTGGACGGCCAAGACCGAGGACGTGCTCAACGCCGCCATCACCGCCACCCGGGCCAACGCCCACCCCGAGGTGACGCCCGACCACGTGCTGCAGGCGATGCTGGCCCAGGAGGGCACGGTCACCATCCCCGTGCTCACCAAGGTGGGCGTGCCGCCCGGCACCCTGCGCGAGCAGGTCGAGCAGCGGCTGGCCAAGATGCCCCGGGCCTACGCCTCGAACCAGCAGGACCCGACGCTGTCCCGGGCCCTGCGCGACGCCCTGCAGCTGGCCGAGAAGGAGAAGCTGGACCTCGGCGACGAGTACCTGTCGGTCGAGCACCTCCTGCTGGCCCTGCACGAGGTCCTCGGCGTCACCCGGGACGAGCTGGCCGCCGCCCTCGCCGCGGTGCGGGGCTCGCACCGGGTCACCAGCAAGAACCCCGAGGAGCAGTACCGGGCGCTCGAGCGCTTCAGCCGCGACCTCACCGACGACGCCCGGGAGGGCAAGATCGACCCGGTCATCGGCCGGGACGAGGAGATCCGCCGGGTCATCCAGGTCCTGTCCCGGCGCACCAAGAACAACCCGGTCCTCATCGGCGAGCCGGGTGTGGGCAAGACCGCCATCGTCGAGGGCCTGGCCCGGCGCATCGTCGAGGGCGACGTGCCCGAGGGCCTGAAGCGCAAGCGGCTGGTCAGCCTCGACCTCGGCGCCATGGTGGCCGGATCGAAGTTCCGGGGCGAGTTCGAGGAGCGCCTCAAGTCGGTGCTGAAGGAGATCACCGAGTCCTCCGGCGAGATCATCACCTTCCTCGACGAGCTGCACACCGTGGTCGGCGCCGGCGCCGCCGAGGGATCGATGGACGCCGGCCAGATGCTGAAGCCGATGCTGGCCCGGGGCGAGCTGCGCATGGTCGGGGCCACCACCCTGGACGAGTACCGCAAGCACATCGAGAAGGACGCCGCCCTCGAGCGCCGCTTCCAGCAGGTCTATGTGGGCGAGCCCACCGTGGTCGACACCATCGGCATCCTCCGGGGCCTGAAGGAGCGCTACGAGGTGCACCACGGCGTGCGCATCCAGGACGCCGCCCTGGTCGCCGCCGCCGTCCTGTCCGACCGCTACATCACCCAGCGCTTCCTGCCCGACAAGGCCATCGACCTGATCGACGAGGCCGGCTCGCGCCTGCGCATCGAGATCGACTCGATGCCGACCGAGATCGACGTCGTCACCCGCCGCATCCGCCAGCTCGAGATCGAGCGCCTGGCCCTGCAGAAGGAGTCCGACGCCGTGAGCGTCGAGCGCCTCGAGAAGCTGGAGCAGGAGCTGGCCGACCTCGAGGAGGAGAGCGGCGGGATGATGGGCCGCTGGCAGAACGAGAAGGACGCCATCGACCGCATCCGTGAGCTGAAGGAGGAGCTGGAGCAGAAGCGCTCGGCGTTGGAGCGCGAGGACAACCTCGAGCGGGCCGCCGAGATCCGCTACGGCCAGATCCCCGAGCTGGAGCGCCAGATCGACCTGGCCACCGACGAGCTGGCCGAGGTGCAGGCCGACGGCGTGATGCTGAAGGAGGAGGTGGACGCCGAGGACGTGGCCGAGGTGGTGGCCAAGTGGACGGGCGTGCCGGTCAAGCGCCTGCTGGAAGGCGAGATGACCAAGCTGATCCGCCTCGAGGAGGTGCTGGCCGAACGGGTCGTGGGCCAGGACGTGGCCGTGACGGCGGTCTCCAACGCCATCCGCCGCAGCCGGGCCGGCCTCTCCGACCCCAACCGGCCCATCGGCTCGTTCCTGTTCCTCGGCCCCACCGGCGTGGGCAAGACCGAGCTGGCCCGCACCCTGGCCGACTTCCTGTTCGACGACGAGCGGGCCATGGTCCGCATCGACATGAGCGAGTACATGGAGAAGCACGCCGTCTCCCGCCTGGTCGGGGCGCCCCCCGGCTACGTGGGCTACGACGAGGGCGGCCAGCTGTCCGAGGCCGTCCGCCGCCGCCCCTACTCGGTGGTGCTGCTCGACGAGGTGGAGAAGGCCCACCCGGACGTGTTCAACATCCTGCTGCAGGTGCTGGACGACGGTCGGCTCACCGACGGCCAGGGCCGCATGGTGAACTTCACCAACTGCGTGCTGATCATGACGTCGAACATCCCAGGCGAGCCGGCCGACTTCTTCCGTCCCGAGTTCATCAACCGGGTCGACGACATCATCCGCTTCCGCTCGCTTGGCCGCGACGACCTGGCGGGGATCGTGCGCATTCAGCTGGGGTCACTGGCCGGCCGCCTGGCCTCGCGCCGCCTCGGCCTCGAGGTCAGCGCAGCCGCCGAGCAGTGGCTGGCCCACCACGGCTACGACGAGCACTTCGGTGCCCGTCCCCTGAAGCGCCTGATCCAAAAGGCCATAGGCGACGAGCTGGCCAAACTCCTCCTCGAGGGCCGCTTCGCCGAGGGCACCACCGTCTACGTCGACGCCCCCGACGGCAGCGGCGGCGACCTCACCCTCTCGAACGTGGCGCCGCCAAAGGCGCTGGCCAGGAAGACGGCCAAGGCCGCGAAGCCGGCCAAGAAGGCGGCCTCCTGAGTCATTTGGGCGCGGCCGCTTTGGCTTTCGTGGCGGCCGGCGCGGTCGGCGAGGTGGCCGATGGCTCCGGGCCTGCCGACCTGTCGCTCACCTACGGTGTCAATGTCGGCGCATGGGCTGAACCTAGCGGCCAGAGGCGCGTGCTCAACAAGGATTTCCTGCGGTCGGACCAGACCCGAGAGGCGAGGAGCGGCGGCGCCTGGCCGAGAGACGGCATCCAACGGGCTCTTGGCGTCGCCGACGTGAACCCGTCCACGGCGAGCTTCGAGGAGCGGTGCCCGCCGCTGCTCGACTGCCGCGGGGCCGACTGCTAGGGGGCGAGGGCGGCCAGCACGTCAGCCACCGCCGCCGCCGCCACCACGAGCGCACGGAGCGAGTCGGCGTGCGGGCCGCCCGCGACCGCCACCCGCCAGCCGCCGGCGCCGTCGGGGACCACCGTGGACAGCGGCCGTCCCTGGCCGTCGGTCACGCCGGCTGCGAGCGCCATGCCCCACGGCCGGGCGTCGAACCCGAGGAGAGCCCACCCGTCTGGTCCGAGGACGAGGCGGCCCACCTCGCGACGGTCGGGGAGGGTGGCCACGATGACCCCACCGGCGGGGGGCCCCCAGGCCAGCACCAGCTCGGGGTAGCCCCGTGGCCCCCGCAGCTCGCGCGTCGTGGCGTGCTGCCACGCCTTCGAGCGGCTCAGCGCGGCGCCGAGGGCCGAGTCGTTCTGCCCCCGGCTGGTCTCCACCAGCCGGCCGAGCCGGCTCCCCTCGTCGTCGGTCACCTCGAACACCCGGGTGCCGGGCGTTGCCACCCGGGGCGGCCCGACCACCAGGACGCTGGCGTCGAGGGGCGACCTGGCGGCCGGCGGAGCGGCCGGCGCCGGCTCGTGCACGTGGTCGGTCCAGGTCTGCCCGTCCCACCACCGCAGCCGCCCGGCCGGCCCGCCCGGATCGGGGTGCCATCCTGCAGGTGTCACCGCCTGACCCGCCGGGTCAGCCGAAGACCCCGCCGCTGTCGTTCTGCTTGAGGGCAGTGTCGACGGAGACGGCGGCGGCCACCACCAAGGTGCGCAGCGGCTCTTCGAGCGGGCGGTGGATCTGCACCACGTAGTTGTCGGCGGTGGTGAAGGCCGCCTTGGCGAAACCCTCCCAGGTCTTGGTGATCCGGGCCACCTCGGTCTCGGTCTGGTCGCGGATGGAGAAGTTCCAGGCCCGCCAGTTCTCGGCGTTGACCGAGCCCCACTTCTGTTCGCCGACCACCATGGCGAAGCGGATCTTGCCGATGGCGTTCTCCTGCACCAGCCGGCCGACCTCACCTGCGTCGGGTCGCTCGACGATGACGGTCGACTTCAGCACCTTGCCCGGCCGGGTGAGCCGCAAGACGGGCCGGCCGTGCTGGTCGACCACGTCGAGGTGGACCTTCAGGAACGAGTCGAGGTTCGACACCAGGCGCAGCGCCTTGCGGGCGCCGGACTGGCCGACCTGCTTGACGGCGCCGAGCCGGTTCCCCTCCGCGTCGGAGATGGCGTACTCGTTGCTCAGCTCGATCAGCTTGGCCTTCTGGTTCACCACCAGGACCGGCTCGGAGAACATGTCACCCGTCCCGGCCGAGACCGGGGCGCCGCCGGTGTTCTGGGCCACCTGAGCCTGCACCTTGGCCGACGGCACCTCGCCGAACGACAGGCCCTGGTCGAGGCCGTCCATGGCCCGGACGGGCCCGGAGGCGGAGGCGGGCACCGGATCGATGCCGGTGACGCCCTGGTCGGACACGTGCTCGGTCCAGACGCCGCCGTCGTGATAGCGCAGCTCGTGGCCGCGTGAGGGATCGGGGTACCAGCCGGGGGCGCTCACCATCCAAAGGCTAGAGCGGCCGCCGGCTCCGCGGGTCGGTATCCTGCGGCCGTGCCCACCACCGTTCCCGCAGGCGCGCAACCGATCGTCGGCATCGTCATGGGGTCCTCGTCGGACCTGCCCACCATGCGCAAGGCGGCCGACGTCCTCGTCGAGCTCGGCGTCCCCTGCGAGCTGGGGGTCCGCTCCGCCCACCGAAACCCCGAAGGGGCGGCCGAGTTCGGGCGCACCGCCGCCGACCGGGGCCTGAAGGTGATCATCGCCGGCGCCGGTGGCGCCGCCCACCTGCCCGGCGTGCTGGCGGCGGTTACCGAGCTGCCCGTGATCGGCGTGCCGATCGGGCTGGCCAAGCTCGACGGGCTCGACTCGCTCCTGTCGATCGTGCAGATGCCGAGCGGGATCCCGGTGGCCACGGTGGGCGTCGACGCCGCCGCCAACGCCGGCCTCCTGGCCGCCCGCATCCTGGCCCTGGCCGACCCCGAGCTGGCCGGGCGCCTGTCCGAGCACCGGGCCGGCCTCCTGGCCGCCAGCCGGGCCCAGGACGACGACATCGCCGCCGCGCTCTCCTAGGCGAGATCTCGCCTACCCTCTTTGGACCGTGCCAGCGACGGTCATGGTGGGCACCCAGTGGGGTGACGAGGGCAAGGGCCGCTTCACCGACCTGCTGGCCAAGGGGTCCAACCTGGTGGTGCGCTACCAGGGCGGTCACAACGCCGGCCACACCATCGTGGTCAAGGGCCAGTCCTACGCCCTCCAGCTGATCCCGTCGGGGGTGGTGTGGGATCACGTCACCTGCGTGATCGGCAACGGCGTGGTGGTCGACCCGCTGGTCCTGCTCGACGAGCTCGACGGGCTGGCCGCCCGGGGCGTCGACGCCTTCGGCCGCCTCGTCGTCTCGGGCAACGCCCACCTCATCCTCCCGTACCACCAACAGCTCGACGCCCTCACCGAGCGCCACCTGGGCAAGAACAAGCTGGGCACCACCAAGCGGGGGATCGGCCCGGCCTACGCCGACAAGGCCCTGCGGGTCGGCCTGCGGGTGCAGGACCTGCTCGACCCCGCCATCTTCAAGGAAAAGCTGGAGGTGGTCCTGAAGGAGCGCAACGCCGTCCTCACCCGGGTCTACAACCGGCTGCCGATCGAGCTCGATGAGCTGCTCGAGCGCTATCTCGGCGAGGTCGCCCCCCGCCTCGGCCCGCTCGTCGGCGACTCGGTCAACGTGGTGCACGATGCGCTCGGCGTCGGCCAGGAGGTGCTGCTCGAAGGGGCCCAGGCCACCTTCCTCGACCTCGACCACGGCACCTATCCCTTCGTCACCTCCTCCAACCCGGTGGCTGGGGGAGCCTGCACGGGCGCCGGCGTCGGTCCCCGCGACATCGACCGGGTGGTCGGCGTGGCCAAGGCCTACGTCACCAGGGTGGGCGCCGGCCCGTTCCCCACCGAGCTCACCGGCACCGTCGACGGCGAGATGATGGTGGACCGGGGCCACGAGTTCGGCACCAACACCGGCCGCCGCCGTCGGCCCGGGTGGTTCGACGCCGTGATGCTGCGCCACGCCGTGCGCCTCAACTCCCTCAGCGAGGTGGCGCTCACCAAGCTCGACGTGCTCGACGGCTTCGCCTCGGTGAAGGTCTGCGTGGCCTACGACGTGCGGGGCAGGCAGGTCACCCAGCTGCCCTACCACCAGACCGACCTCCACGACGCCACCCCGATCTACGAGGACCTGCCCGGCTGGGAGACCGACCACACCGAGGTCACCGACGTCGCTGATCTCGACCGCCGGGCCCGGGCCTACGTCGACTTCCTTTCCGACCAGGTCGGCGTGCCCATCCGCCTGGTGGGCGTGGGGCCGGGTCGTGACCAGTACGTCGACCTCGACGCCGAATCCGCGGCGTAACCAGGCACCTTGTGGCGGTACGCTTCGCCCGTGACGGTGGTCGACATGCACGAGGCCGAGGAGAAGCTCGACGAGTTGGTGGCGCGGGCCGAAGGCGGCGAGGAAGTCCTCATCGCCCGCTCAGGTGTTGTCGCGGTTCGTCTCGTGCCTGTTGAGAACTCCGCCCCTCGCCGAACCTTCGGCTGGCTGGTCGGCGTCATCGAGCCCCCGCCCGATGCTGTGCTGATCGGCGAGGACCCGGATGTGCTGGCCCTCTTCGAGGACGACAAGCCCTGGCTCGAGTGAGGCTTCTGCTCGACACCCACGTGTGGATCTGGGCGGCCCTGAGCCCGGAACGCATCCGGCCAGAGGTCCTCGAGCGATGGCCACCAGTCCAGAGGTCTTTGTGAGTTCGGTGGCGGCCTTCGAGGTAGCGGTGAAGCAGGCGCTGGGAAAGCTCGACCCCGACCCCGCGCTCCTCGAGCCTCCTTCGGCCCGCTCCCTCGTCGCCCTGGAGGTCAGGTGGGCCCATGCCGTCGAGGTGGGCAGGCTTCCCTTTCACCACCGAGACCCGTTCGACCGCCTCCTCGTAGCCCAAGCTCGCGTCGAACAGCTCACGATCGTCACCGCCGACCCGGTCATCGCCCGCTACGACGTCGCACTCCTGGCCCCATGAGGGTCGCCGTGGTCGGGGCCGGCGGGCGGGAGCACGCCCTGGCCTGGGCGTTGGGTCAAACAGCTGAGGTCGTCGTGGTGCCCGGCAACGCCGGCATGTTGCGTTTCGGCGTCAGCTGTGCGCCCACCCTGGACGCCGCCGGGCCGCTCGACCTCGTCGTCATCGGTCCCGAGCAGCCCCTGGTCGACGGCCTGGCCGACCAGGTGCGCGCCAAGGGAATGCCGGCCTTCGGGCCGGGGGCCGACGGTGCCCGACTCGAGGGCTCAAAGGCCCACCTGAAGCAGGTGCTGCAGCGGGCCGGCGTGCCGACTGCCGCCAGCCGGGCCTTCCGGGCCGGCGAGGAGGACGGCGCAGAGGTGTTCCTTCGCTCGCTGGCCGGGCCCTGGGTGGTGAAGACCGACGGCCTCGCCGCCGGCAAGGGGGTGCTGGTGGCCGACGACGTCGAGGAGGCCGTGGCCGATGTGCGGGCCAAGCTGTCGGGCGCCACCTTCGGCGCCGCCGGCCGCACCGTGGTGATCGAGGAGGGGCTCACCGGCCCCGAGGTCTCGGTGCTGGCCATCTGCGACGGCCGCACCGCCGACGACGCCGTCGTCGTGCTCCCGGTGGCCCGCGACCACAAGCGGGTCGGCGACGGCGACACCGGCCCCAACACCGGCGGGATGGGAGCGTTCTCGCCCGTCGGCGGGGTGCCCGCCGACCTCTCCGAGCAGGTGCTGGAGACGATGGTGCTGCCGACCCTCCACACCCTGGCCGCCGACGGGGTCGACTACCGGGGCGTCCTGTACGCCGGGATCATGCTGACGCCCGAGGGCCCCAAGCTCCTCGAGTACAACGTCCGCTTCGGCGACCCCGAGGCCCAGGTCGTGCTGCCCCGCCTCGACGGCGACCTGGCCGCCCTCCTCGCCTCAGCCGCCGCCGGCCGCATCGACCCTTCGGCCATCTCAGTCCGGCCTGAGGCGTGCGTCGGCGTCGTCCTGGCCGCCCCCGGCTACCCCGCCGCCCCGGTCACCGGCGCCACCATCACCGGCCTCGAGGATGCAGGACCGCTGGTGTTCTGCGCCGGCGTGGACGAGCAGGGCGGCCGTCTGGTGACAGCAGGTGGCCGTGTGGTCTGCGTCGCCGCCCTGGGCGCCGATGGGTCGGCCGCCCGCCATGCGGCCTACGCCGCAGCCGACCACGTCACCTTCGAGAGAGGCCTCCTTCGCAGGGAGGACATCGCTGCCACGGCCTGACCGGCCGTGCTGCCACGAGGCAACCCCAGTAGTTGTGCGGTCTCATCGTCTGCATCATCGTGACGGGAGCACGAAAGGCCGAAGATGTCTCCACGACGGCTATGACCACATCGACTCCGATCCCGCTTGGCGAGGTGACGGCCCACCTCTCCGAGCTCGTGAGCCGGGTCGGTGGCCAGCACGAGCGAGTGACGGTCACGGTTCACGGGCGGCCAACGGCGGTCGCCAGGCGTCGAGCCCTTCGGTGACCTCTGGCGCGGCCCGGTCGGTACACCCTCGTGCTGTGCATCGACGGCGCGCCGCCAGCTTGCCGAATCCCTACCTGAAGCTCTCGGTGAGGGCTGAACCGTCCGGCCGTAGGATCGGGGGGTGAGCAAGCCGGTGATCCTCAACGTGCTGGCGGACCGCTACGCCGGCGACGAGATGGCTCGGATCTGGTCGGCCGAGCACAAGGTGGTGCTGGAGCGACGGTTCTGGCTGGCCGTGCTGCGGGCCCAGCGCGACCTGGGGGTGGCCGTCGCCGACGGGGCCGTCGAGGCCTACGAGGCCGTGCTCGACCAGGTCGACCTGGCGTCGATCGCCGAGCGGGAGCGGGTCACCAAGCACGACGTGAAGGCCCGGATCGAGGAGTACAACGCCTTGGCCGGGTTCCAGGAGGTCCACAAGGGGCTCACCAGCCGCGACCTCACCGAGAACGTCGAGCAGCTGCAGGTCCGCCTGGCCGTAGCGCTGGTGCGCGACCGGATGGTGGCCGCCCTGGCCCGGCTGGCCGAGCGGGCCGCCGAGCACGCCGGCGTGGCCGTCACCGGGCGCAGCCACAACGTCCCCGCCCAGGTCACCACGGTCGGCAAGCGGCTGGCCAACGCCGGCGAGGAGCTGCTGGCCGCCCTGGCCCGCGTCGAGGACCTGCTGGCCCGCTACCCCCTGCGGGGGGTGAAGGGGCCGGTGGGCTCCCAGCAGGACCTGCTCGACCTCCTCGGCGGCGACGGCACCCAGGTCGAGGAGCTGGAGCGCCGGGTGGCCGCCCACCTGGGCTTCGAGCACGTCCTGGGCAGCGTCGGCCAGGTCTATCCCCGCAGCCTCGACCTCGACGTGGTGGCCGCCTTGGTGCAGGCCGCCTCCGGCCCGGCCAACCTCGCCGTCACCCTCCGGCTCATGGCCGGCGCCGGCCTGGCCACCGAGGGGTTCCTCCCGGGCCAGGTGGGCAGCTCGGCCATGCCCCACAAGCGCAACGCCCGCTCGAGCGAGCGCATCACCGCCCTCACCCACATCCTGGGCGGCCACCTGGCCATGGTCTCAGCCCTGGTGGGCGATCAGTGGAACGAGGGCGACGTGTCGTGCTCGGCCGTGCGCCGCATCGCCCTGCCCGACGCCTCCTTCGCCATCGACGGCCTGTTCGAGACCTTCCTCGCCGTCCTGCGCGGCTTCGCCGTGTACCCCGAGCGCATCGCCACCGAGCTTGAGCGCGAGCTGCCCTTCCTGGCCACCACCAAGCTGCTGCTGGCCCTGGTCAAGCGGGGCGTGGGCCGCGAGGATGCCCACGCCGCGGTGAAGGAGCACGCCCTGGCTGCCCGGGGCGACGGGCCCGCCTTCCTGGCCCGCCTGGCCGCCGACCCCCGCATCGGCTTCACCGCCGCCGAGCTGATCACCCTGGTCGGCGCCCCCATCGATCTGGCCGGCACCGCCCCCGCCCAGGTGGCCGCCTTCGTGGCCCGGGTCGACCAGGTGACCATGCGCCACCCCGAGGCCGCCGCCTACGCGGGCACCGACGTCCTCTGAGGAACAAGCCCCCCGTCGGGCGCCTCGGCGTTGCGACCGACGGCCCTCTGGTTCAGTAGGGATTGGCCATGCCCGCCGCACCCGCGCCGAGCTTGGCCTGCTCCGCCCTCGGGAACGACACCTGCTCAACGTTCCCGTCGGACACATAGCGGCGCTCCGGGCGCTTGTCGAGCGAGTCGAGCCAGAACGCCGACCCGAAGTTCGCCTTGCCGCCAGCGTCGAGCCCGGCCGAACGTATCCGGGGGATCCTGAGCGGGTCGAAGGCCGCCGAGAAGGGCGACGGCGCCGGCTCGGCACCCACCAGGAAGATCCCGTCAAAGGTGTAGCTCTGGCCGTCCCAGGCCCCGGTGTGGGCCAGCTCCCGCTCCACCGGGGCTCCACCGAAGGGCAGCGCCATCGTCGTGACCTTCAGATCGGGGATCGCCCGGGTGATCACCCGCAGTCCCTCGACCAGCTCCTTCTGCACGTTCTCGGCGTCGGTCCGGGCCAAGTTCTGGTGGGTGAGGGTGTGGGCGCCGAGCTCGAAGCCCCGCTCGACGAGGTCCTTCAGCTCGGCTGTGCCGGCTCGTGCCTCGAAGGGGTTGCCGTTCACGTACAGGGTGGCGGCCGGCCTGAAGTCGGGGTGCGCCGCCGAGAACTCGAGGAGGATGCCGACGGCGGTGTCAGGGACCACGGTCCCGTCGGGGGCGAGGCGGTACTGGCTCACGGTGCTGTCGTCGAAGGTGAGGACGACCGGGCTCATTCCGGCGGGCAGATCGATCGTCCCGGCGACGAGCTCGCGGGCGTGGACGGGTCGGTAGCCGCTGTCGTAGAGGCGGAGCAGCTCGGCCCGGAAGTCGTCGGGGGTGCGGTCGTACTCGGCCTTGGGCGTGGGCGTCAGGCGGTGGTACATCAGGACCGGCACGACGCCCAACTCGTTCGCCTTGACCGACGCGGGATCCACCGGCGGAGGCCTCCCCTCGGTCTGGGGGACCGGCACCGCGTTCGGGGCGTCGGTGCTGCTCCGGCAGGCGCTGAGGGCGGCCACGAGCGTGACGGCCAGGGCCACGGTGGTCGAGCGGGACGAACGCCGGAGCACCACGCCAGTGTGGCCCAGGCCGAGTGGCTTTCGATGGCATGCCGCCCGACCCCGTGCGACGATGGCCCGGTGGTCCGACACCAGGACGTCCGGCGCATCGCTCTCGGCCTCCCTGGCGCCTACGAGCAGGAGTCCTTCGGCGGCCGTCCCTCCTGGCGCACCAAGCCCCGGATGTTCGTCTGGATCCGGGACGATCCGGAGGCGCTGGTCGTGTGGGTCGAGTCGCCCGAGGCCAAGGCCGCGCTGATCAGCGGCGAGCCCCGGAAGTTCTTCACCACGCCCCACCACGACGGGCACCCGATCGTGCTGGTTCGCCTCGATGCCGTCGACGACGCAGAGGCCACCGAGCTCATCACCGAGTCGTGGCGGCTGCGGGCGGCCACCACCCTGGTGCGGGCCTGGGACCGGGCTGCGGCCGGTGGTGGCTGAGCCCGAGGTGGTGATCGTCGACCACGACGCAGGCTGGGCCAGGGCGTACGAGGTGGCCGCCGACGAGCTGGCCGCAGCCCTCGAGCCGTGGGTGGTGGCCATCGAGCACATCGGGAGCACCGCCGTCCCGGGGCTTGCGGCCAAGCCGATCATCGACATCCAGGTCGGCGTGGGCAGCCTCGACGACGCCGCGGCGATCGTCGACGCCGTGCGGTCTCTGGGGTATGAGTACGTGCCCGAGCTGGAGGCCGAGCTGCCGGAGCGCCGCTACTTCCGGCGGTTGGCGGACGGCCGCCGCACCCACCAGGTCCACCTCGTCGAGCGGGCCAACCAGGCCTGGTGGGACCGGCACGTCGCCTTCCGCGACTGGCTCAGGACCCACCCGGAGGGCCGGGAGCGCTACGCCGCGCTGAAGCGGCGACTGGCCCGGGAGCACCCCCACGACCTCGGGGCCTACACCGACGGCAAGACCTGGTTCGTGGAGTCCGTCGAGCGACAGGCCCGGCTCACCGACCCGCTCGAGCCGCCGTGAGCCCTGGGAAGCCAGGGGTCACGAGCTTCGTCGTCCCCTACGATCCGGCTATGGAGCTCCCGCTGTCGGTGAAGGGGTTCACGGCCATGCGGGTGGGCGCCGGGCTCGTGGCCGTCGCCGCTCCCTCGGTGCTGGCCCGGTTCTTCGGGTTGTCATCGACGGAGGCCCGCACCCCCTTCGCCACCTCGATCAGCACCTTCTTCGGGGTGCGGGAGCTGGTCCTCGCCGCCCTCACCGTCGGGGCGGCCGGCAGCGAGCCCCGGGCGCGGCGGCGCCTGCTGGTGGCCAACGCCGCCACCGACGGGCTCGACGTCGTGGTGCTCGGGGTCAAGGCCATCCGGCAGCCGGCCCTCCGGCGGGGCCTGGTCCTCTTCGGGCCGGGTGCGGCGCTGAGCGTCGTGCTGCACCTGCGGGCCGCCCAGCGGGTCGAGGTGGGCCCGTGACGGCCAGGGAGCCCACCTACCGGGGCAAGGTCCGTGACGTCTATGACGAGGGCGACGGCACGCTCACCTTCGTGGCCTCCGACCGCATCAGCGCCTTTGACGTGGTGATGGGCGAGCCGATCCCCGACAAGGGACGGGTGCTCACGGCCATGACCGAGTTCTGGCTCTCCGAGGTGCTGGCCGGGGTGTGCCCGAACCACTTGGTCAGCGTCGTCGACCACGGCGAGCACGCCGGCCGGGCCATGGTCGTGCGCCGGGCCGAGATGCTGCCGATCGAGTGCATCGTGCGGGGCCGCCTCAGCGGCTCGGCGTGGAAGGAGTACCAGCGCGACGGCACCATGCACGGCCAGCCGCTGCCGGCCGGCCTGCGCCAGAGCGACCTCCTCCCCGAGCCGGTGTTCACGCCTTCGACCAAGGCCGAGGTGGGTGACCACGACGAGAACATCTCCTTCGAGCGGGCCGTCGAGCTGGTCGGGGTCGAGGTGGCGGAGGAGGCCCGCCGCATCAGCCTGGAGGCCTACCGCCGGGGGGCCGAGCACGCCGCCGAGCGGGGCATCGTCATCGCCGACACCAAGTTCGAGCTGGGCTTCCTCGACGGCCGCCTGGCCCTGTGCGACGAGGTGCTGACCCCCGACTCCAGCCGGTTCTGGCCGGCCGAGGGCTGGTCCCCGGGCGAGACCCCGCCCAGCCTCGACAAGCAGCCGGTGCGCGACTTCCTCGAGGCCACCGGCTGGGCCAAGGCGCCCCCGCCGCCCCCCCTCCCCGCCGACGTCGTGGCCGCCACCACCGCCCGCTACCGGCAGGCCTACGAGCAGCTCACCGGCCGGAGCCTGGATGACTGGCCGGCGCCGCCCGCCGCCTGAGCGCCGGCCCGTCGGCGCCGCGCCCGGGACCCGGCGGTGAGCGCGATCGAGCTCCTGGCCGTCAACGTCGGCCGGCCCGCGCCCCTGGCCGACCGGGTCGTCTCGGCCATCCGCAAGCAGCGGGTCGAGGCGGGCTCGTGGCTGGCGCTGTCGGAGGTGAACCTGGCCGGCGACGCCCAGGCCGACCTCCGGGTCCACGGCGGCCCCGACAAGGCCGTCTACGCCTACCCGTCCGAGCACCTGGCCATCTGGCGGGCCGAGCTGGGCCAGCCGCTCGACGACGCCGCCCCCTTCGGCGAGAACCTCTCGACCGCAGGGGCCACCGAGGGCGACGTCGTCGTCGGCGAGCGGTGGGGCTGGGGCGATGCCGTGCTCGAGGTGTGCCAGCCCCGCTGGCCCTGCCCCAAGCTGATCATCTACCGGGGCGCCGAGGTCGCCGAACGTCTGGCCGAAACCGGCCGCAGCGGCTGGTACCTACGCGTTCTGCAGCAGGGCCGGGTGCCGGTCGACGGCCCCATCGAGGTGCTCGAACGCCCCGAGGCCCCGACCGTCCTCGACTGCTTCCTGGCCCGCACCGACCTCCACCATGGCGAACCGGCCCGTGCCGAGGCCGTCGTCGGTGCGCCCGCCCTGGCCCCCCAGTGGCGGTCGCACCTGGAAGCGGGGCTGCGGGCCCTTCGCCGGTCACGGAGCTGACCTCGCGGAGCCCTGGTCGTTGACGCTGGCGTGGGGCGCCTCGATGAAGCGCGATCGCTGCTGGCTTGGCCGTCGTGGCGGTCGTCATGGGAGGCTCGACTCGATGGCTGTGTTCGAGGTCCTGGTCGAGGTCACCCTCCGTCCCGGCATCGCCGACCCCCAGGGCGCCACCATCGAGCGGTCGCTGCCCCTGCTCGGGGTCCACAGCGTGTCGACGGTGCGGGTGGGCAAGGCCATCCGGCTGAGCGTCGACGCCCCCGACGAGGCCGAGGCCCATCGCGTCGTCGTCGACCTGTGCGCCCGCTTCCTCACCAACCCGGTGATCGAGGACGCCGCCGTCACCGTCCTCGCCGCCAGCTGATGGCCGCCACCGTCGGAGTAGTGGTGTTCCCCGGCTCCAACTGCGAGCACGACGTGGCCGAGGCCGTCACCAGTCTGGGCGCCACCGCCCGGCTGGTCTTCCACAAGGAGAGCTCGCTCGACGGGGTCGACGCCGTGGTGCTGCCCGGCGGCTTCGCCCACGGCGACTACCTCCGCCCCGGGGCCATCGCCCGGTTCAGCCCGGTCATGGCCGCGGTCGAGCGGTTCGCCGCCGCCGGCGGGCCGGTGGTCGGCATCTGCAACGGCTTCCAGGTGCTGTGCGAGGCCGGGCTGCTGCCCGGGGCCCTGCAGAAGAACCGAGGCCTGGCCTTCCTGTGCCAGGAGGTCGAGCTGGTGACGGTCAGCTCGCGGTCGTGCCTCACCGACGGCGTTCCGGCCGCCACCCGCCTCCGGGTCCCGATCAATCACTTCGAGGGGTGCTACACCGCCAGCGACGTGGTGCTGGCCGCCCTCGAGGAGCGTGACCAGGTGGTGGTGCGCTACGCCACCAACCCCAACGGCAGCGCCAACGACATCGCCGGCGTCTCGAACGAGGCGGGCAACGTCGTGGGCCTGATGCCCCACCCCGAGCGGGCCAGCCACGAGATGCTGGGCAGCGAGGACGGCAACGTCCTTCTGGCCGCCCTGCTGCGCACCGCCAGCCGTCCCGGCGCCGCGGCCCTGGCGTGACTGACCGCGCCCTGGCCCTGTCACTGGGCCTCACCGACGACGAGGTCGACCGCATCGAGGGCGTGCTCGAGCGGGACCCCAACGGCCTCGAGCTGGCCATGTTCTCGGTGATGTGGAGCGAGCACTGCTCCTACAAGTCCTCCTCCATCCACCTCGGCCGCCTGCCCACCGAGGCACCGCACGTGCTGGTGGGCCCGGGCGAGGGCGCGGGCATCGTCGACTGCGGTGACGGAGTGGCCCTGGCCGTGCGCATCGAGTCGCACAACCACCCCAGCGCCATCGAGCCCTACCAGGGGGCGGCCACCGGGGTCGGCGGCATCCTGCGCGACATCTTCTCCATGGGCGCCCGCCCCATCGCGGTGATGGACCCGCTGCGCTTCGGGCCTCTCACCGACCCGCGGAGCCGGTGGATCGCCGAAGGCGTGGTGGCCGGGATCAGCGGCTACGGCAACGCCGTGGGCGTCCCCATCGTGGGCGGCGAGCTGCGAGTCGACGCCTGTTACACGGGCAACCCCCTGGTGAACGTGCTGGCCCTGGGCCTGCTGCCGGTCGAGCGCCTCGTGCTGGCCCGGGCCAGCGGCGTCGGGAACCTCGCCTTGCTCCTCGGCTCGACCACCGGGCGCGACGGCATCGGCGGGGTCAGCGTGCTGGCCAGCGCCGGCTTCTCCGCCGACCAGGAGGCCGAGGCGGCCAAGCGCCCCAACGTGCAGGTGGGCGACCCGTTCGAGGAGAAGCGACTGATCGAAGCCTGCCTGGAGCTGCTGGAGCGGAGCCTGGCCGTGGGCGTGCAGGACCTGGGTGGCGCCGGCCTCACCTGCGCCACGAGCGAGACCGCCTCCAAGGGCGGCGCCGGCATGGACGTCTGGGTGGCGGCGGTGCCCCAGCGCGAGGCCGGCATGGCTGCGGTCGAGGTGATGACCAGCGAGAGCCAGGAGCGGATGCTGGCCATCGTCACCCCGGAGAACCTCGAGGCCGTGCTCGAGCTGGCCGGTCGGTGGGACGTGCGGGCCACCGTCGTCGGCTGCGTCACCGGCACGGGCCGGCTGCGCATCCTGGCCGAGGAGGGAGGCGAGGTGCTGGGCGACGTGCCGGCCGCCAGCCTGGAGGAGGACAAGCCCCAGTACGACCGGCCCCGTCACCCGCCGGCCGACCGGGCCGAGCGCCAGGCCGACGACCCGGTCCTCCTGCGGCTCCCCACCGACTGCGCCCCTGACCTGCTGGCCCTGTTGGCCGACCCGTCGGTGGCGGATGTCACCTGGGTGCACCGCCAGTACGACAGCCAGCTCTTCCTCAACACCGTCATCTCGCCCGGCGCCGACGCCGCCGTGCTGCGCCTCAAGGCCCCCGGGGTACCTGCCGCCGACGGCACCAAGGGCATCGCCCTCAGCACCGACGGCAACGGCCGCTGGTGCTCGCTCGACCCGCGACGGGGCACGGCCATGGTGGTGGCCGAGGCCGCGCTGAACGTGGCCACGGCCGGCGCCCGCCCGCTGTGCCTGGTCAACAACCTCAACTTCGGCAACCCCGAGCACCCCGAGGTGATGTGGCAGCTGAGCGAGGCCGTAGACGGCATGGCCGAGGCCTGCCTGGCCCTCGACCTGCCTGTCGTGGGCGGCAACGTCAGCCTGTACAACGAGAGCCAGGGACGCGACATCGACCCGTCGCCCATCGTCGGCGTCGTCGGTCTCATCGACGACCTCGATGTCCCCCCGCCCTCGGTCGAGCTGATCGAGGGCGGTGTGCTGCTGCTGCTCGGCGGGAGGGCCGACGCGCCCGCGTCGCTTGCCGGCTCGCTGTGGGCCGACCTGCTGCACGGCCACCGGGGCGGCCAGCTGCCCCCGCTCGACCTGGACCGCACCGCCGGCCTGTGCCGGCTGCTGGTCGACCTGGTGGCGGACGGTCTGATCTACGGCGTGCACGACGTCAGCGACGGCGGCCTGGCCGTGTGCCTGGCCGAGCTGTGCATCGCCTCCGACCTGGGCGTCGAGCTGGTCGACGTGGCCGACGCCTCGACCCTGTTCAGCGAGGCCGGCGGCCGGGTCGTGGTGTGCGCCGACGACGACGGCGCCGCCGCCGGGATCACCCGACGGGCCGTGGCCGCCGGGATCGCCCACCAGGTGCTCGGCACCGTTGGCGGTGACCTCCTGGCCGTCGAGGGCCTCCTGTCGGCGCCGGTGGCCGACCTGGCGTCGGTGTGGCGGAACGCCCTGCCCCGCCTGATGGCCTAGATCCCGGCCCGCCCCCTGCCGGGCAGGTCAGCGCGACCTGTCACGAGATGTGGGACGTGGCGCGCTGGGGTTGGGCGGTCGGGTCCCGGGCAACCCTCGCCGGTCCCGTAGGCTCGGGGTAGTGGACGGGGTCGACGCGCTGCGGGAGGCCTGTGGGGTGTTCGGCATCCTCGCCCCCGGGGCGGCGGTGGCCCGGCTCACCTACGACGGGCTCTACGCCCTGCAGCACCGGGGCCAGGAGTCGGCCGGCATGGCCGTGGGCGACGGCACCGACCTCACCGTGGTGAAGGACATGGGATTGGTCACCAACGTGTTCACCGAGCACACCCTGGCCGCCCTCTCCGGCCACCTGGCCATCGGCCACACCCGCTACTCGACCACCGGGTCCTCGACCTGGGCCAACGCCCAGCCGGTGCACCGCAGCCTGCCCGACGGCGGCCAGTTCGCCCTCGGCCACAACGGCAACCTCACCAACACCGCCGCCCTGGCCGAGAAGGCGTGCATGCTGCCTGGCACCGTCAGCAGCGACAGCGACGCCCTGGCCGAGCTGCTGGCCCAGGCCATGGCCGGCGGCGCCACCCTCGACACCGCCCTGCGCAACGTGTTGCCCGAGGCCGAGGGCGCCTTCGCCCTGGTTCTCACCGACGGCCAGCGGCTCATCGGGGTGCGTGACCCTCACGGCTTCCGCCCCCTGTGCCTGGGCCGCACCGCCGACCCCGACGGCTGGGTGCTGGCCTCGGAGTCGCCGGCCCTCGACATCGTCGGCGCCACCTTCGTGCGCGACGTGGAGCCCGGCGAGATGGTGGTGGTCGACGAGGACCTCACCGTGCGCTCGGTGCGGCCCTTTCCCGGCCCCGCTCCCGACCGCAAGCTGTGCGTGTTCGAGCTGGTGTACTTCGCCCGCCCCGACTCGGTCCTGGAGGGCCGCGAGGTCCACGGGGTGCGGCGACGCATGGGCGAGCAGCTGGCCCTCGAAGCCCCGCTGCCCCCGCCCCGCCCCGGCAACGAGAGCTGCCCGGTGCTGGTGATGGGCGTCCCCGACTCGGGTCTCCCCTCGGCCGAGGGCTACGCCCGGGCCAGCGGGCTCCCCTACGGACAGGGCCTGGTGAAGAACCGCTACATCGGCCGCACCTTCATCGCGCCCGACCAGGGCCAGCGCGACCGGGGCGTGCGCCGCAAGCTGAACCCTCTGCGGGAGAACATCCGCGACGCCCGCCTGGTCGTGCTCGATGACTCGATCGTGCGGGGCACCACCAGCCAGCAGCTGGTCACGCTGCTGCGCAACGCCGGCGCCGCCGAGGTCCACCTGCGCATCACCAGCCCGCCCTACCGCTGGCCCTGCTTCTACGGCATCGACACCGGTGACCCGAGCCAGCTGATCGCGGCCCAGAAGTCGGTGGAGGAGATCTGCGCGTTCATCGAGGCCGACAGCTTGGCCTACCTGTCGATTGAGGGGCTGCTGAAGACGGTCCGCGGCACCGACGGTGGGTTCTGCACGGCCTGCCTCACCGGCGAGTACCCCACCGAGGTGCCCGTGGTGGTGGGCCGGGCGGGCGAGCGGGCAAACGTCCCGCAGGAGGCGCTCCCCTACTGAGGGCGTCGGGTTCGGCGGGTTAGCGTTTCGGCGGCTTCAGCCCGCTGGGGGTGCGCTCGGCGGTTCGGAGCGGCCCGGCGGCCGGGGCACCAGGTCAGAAGGGCGGAAGACCACCGGGAACGGCCGGTCGACCTCGATCAGCTCTTCACCCTCGGCGAGGGCCACGTCACGGTAGTGCGCACCGGCCAGGTCGAGGATGTGGACGGCGACCAGGTCGAGGTCGATGACCCAGTACGAGGGCACGCCCGCGGCGGCGTAGTCGTGGCGCTTGTCGACCAGGTCGCGCCGCCGCCCGTGGAGCGGCGAGACCACCTCGACCACCAGCACCGGCGGTGTGTCGACGAAGGTGTGGCCGGGGCGGCAGTCGGCCCAGCGGATGACCTTGAGATCGGGTTCGCGCACCCGGAGGGGCGACCGGCGGATCAGCGTCCCGGTCGGGCCGAGGATCACCCGCAGGTCGGCCGGCAGCACCGGGCCGAGGACGAGCGAGGCCAGCCGGTAGGCGGCGTCGTTGTAGTCGTGGCTCGGGGTGGCCAGCGGCTCGGTCCTTCCGTCGATGACCTCTTCGAGGCCGGCGTGAGCGGGAAGGGCCAGGTACTCCTCGAGGGAGACAGGGTGGCCGAAGGGGACTGCCATGGGTGAAAGGCTATGACAGCACGCCAGTCGCCGCCAGCGATCGAGCGGCTACCGTCGCTCGTGCCATGAGCACGTACCGGGACGCCGGCGTCGACATCGAGGCGGGGGACGCCGCGGTCGAGCGCATCCGCTCGCACGTCGCCTCCACCGCCCGCCCGGGGGTGCTCGGTGGGGTGGGCGGGTTCGGCGGCCTCTTCGATCTGGCCGCCATCCGCCACTACCGCGATCCGCTGCTCGTCTCGTCCACCGACGGGGTCGGCACCAAGGCCCTGGTGGCGGCCGAGCTGGGCGTCTACGACACCCTCGGCTTCGACCTGGTGGCCATGTGCGCCGACGACCTGGTGTGCACCGGCGCCGAGCCGCTGTTCTTCCTCGACTACGTGCTGGTGGGCCGGCTCGACCCCGCCCTGGTGGAGCAGGTGGTGACCGGCCTCGCCGCCGCCTGCCGGGAGGTGGGGGCGGCCCTGGTGGGGGGCGAGATGGCCGAGCATCCGGGGCAGCTGCCGGAGGGCGAGCTCGACCTGGCCGGGTTCTGCGTCGGTGCGGTCGAGCGGGACCGCCTGCTGCCCCAGCGGGTCGAGCCCGGCTGTGCGCTGGTCGGCCTGGCCTCGCCCAACCTGCGTTCGAACGGCTTCTCGCTGGTGCGCCAGGTGTTCGCCGGCCGCCCCCTGGGTGGTGAGGCGTGGCCGGGCGCCGGCCGCACCCTGGGCCAGGTGCTGCTCGAGCCGTCGGTGCTCTTCGCCCCCCACGCCCGCCGGCTGCTCGAGGCGCTCGACGTAAGGGCCCTGGCCCACATCACCGGCGGCGGGATGGTGCCCAAGCTCGGCCGGGTGGTGCCGGAGGACTGCGTCGCCGTCGTCGACCGGGCGTCGTGGGAGCCGCCGCAGATCTTCACCGAGGTGCAGCGCGCCGGGGGGATCAGCGACGACGAGATGGCCCGGGTCTTCAACCTCGGGATCGGCATGGTGGCCGTGGTCCCGGCCGAGGAGGCGTCGGCGGCCTGCCGCCTGGTCGAGGGAGCCCGGGTGATCGGCGAGATCGTGGCCGCCGCCCCCGGCACCGCCGGCCGGGTGCGCTGGGCATGACGGCTGCCCCGGCGCTGGTCGCCCATCTCCTTCGGCACTCGGTGAAGACCGGTGAGTTCACCCTGAAGAGCGGGCGCACCTCGTCGTGGTTCATCGACGCCAAGCAGACCGTGTGCCGCCCGGACGGTCTGCTGCTGGTGGCCGACGCCCTCCTCGCCGTCCTTCCGACCGGCACCAGCGCGCTGGGCGGCCTCACCATGGGTGCCGATCCGGTGGCCTTCGGGGTGACCGGCGTCGCCGCCGCCCGCGGCTTGGACCTGCGGGCCTTCAGCGTGCGCAAGGAGGCCAAGGGCCACGGGGCGGGCGGCCGGCTGGCCGGCGCCCTCCTGCCGGGCGACCGGGTGGTGATCACCGAGGACACCGTCACCCGGGGCGCCTCCCCGCTGGAGGCGGTGCGGGTGGTTCGCGAGCTCGGCGCTGCCGTCCTGGGCGTGGTGGCCGTGGTCGACCGCGGCGGGGCCTGCGCCGCCCTCCTCGAGCCCGAGGGCATCCCCTTCACTGCCCTGGTCACCGCCCTCGACCTCGGCTTCGCCTACGAGGGCGCCTGAGGTCGTGACGACCAGGACCTCGGGAGTGCCCACCTCTGGTCGCTGGGGGGACCCAAAGTGGGCACTCTCGGGCGTGCGGATGGTCTCGGGCGATTCGGAGCGAGCCTGAATGGGCTGAGGTCCGGCCACCTCGACCGGACAGATGGGCGAAAGGCCCCCCCGGGTCGTTGCCAGCTGCTGCGATCAGGGAGAATGCTGGCTCCATGGCTGCGACCACGATGTCCTCGCTGTCGATGTACGAGGGCTTCCCCGTCGTCGAGCTGCTCGAGGACTTCCGGCTGGCCTGCACCTCGCGGGCCATCGACGACCGCGAGCTCAGCCTGCAGAAGCAGTCCCGGATGTTCTTTCAGATCGCCGGTGCGGGCCATGAGGCGCTGCTCCTCGGCCTGGCCCGGAGCCTGCGGCCGGCCTACGACTGGTTCTTCCCCTACTACCGCGACCGGGCCCTGCTCCTCGGTCTCGGGGCGTCGCCCCTCCAGCTGCTGCTGCAGGGTGTGGGCTCCTCCGACGACTTGGCCTCGGGCGGTCGCCAGATGCCCTGCCACTGGGGCGATCCCGAGCGTCACGTCGTCACCCAGTCGTCGCCCACGGGCAGCCAGTGCTCGCCGGCGGTGGGTTGCGCCGAAGCGGGCCGCTATCTGGCCACCCGCCTCCACCTGCACGACGCGGCCACGGTGGCGCACAGCGACGAGGTGACCTATGTGTCGCTCGGTGAGGGCGCCACCAGCCAGGGCGAGTTCTGGGAGGCCTTGACCAGCGCCTGCACCCTGCACCTGCCCGTGGTGTTCGTGGTGGCCGACAACGGCTATGCCATCAGCGTCCCCAGCTCGGACCAGGCCCCCGCCCCCATCAGCGAGCTGGTGGCCGGGTTCCGTGGCCTTTCCACCTGGCACTGGGACGGCACCGACTACTTCGAGTCGCGCCGGCTGGGCGCCGAGGCCGTCGCCCACGTGCGGGCCGGCTTCGGGCCCGCCCTGATCCACGCCGAGGTCACCCGTCCCTACTCGCACTCGGCCTCGGACACCCAGTCCAAGTACCGCTCGGTGGTGGAGCTGGCCGACGAGGAGGCCCACGACCCGATCACCCGTCTGGAGGCCCAGCTGGTGGAGGCCGGGGTGCTGACCGAGCGGTCGGCCGCCCGGATCCGGGCCGAGGCGGTGGCAGCGGTGGCCAAGGCCGCCCACGTGGCGGTGGCCGCCCCCCGCCCCGACCCGTCGACCGTTCTCGACCACGTGTGGGAGGTTCCCGTGGTCGATGAGGGCGAACCCGGCGGGGAGGGCCCGGCCGTCACCTTCGGGGCGGCCATCACCACCACCCTGGCGGCGGAGATGGAGCGGAACGAGCGGATCCGGGTGTTCGGCCAGGACGTGGCCGACGCCGAGGAGGACGTGCTGGCCGACGTCGAGGGCAAGGGCGGGGTCTTCGGCACCACCTTCGGCCTGCAGCGCCGCTTTGGCAGCGCCCGCTGCTACAACGCCCCGCTGGCCGAGGCGAACATCGTGGGCCGGGGGATCGGCCAGGCCCTGCGGGGGCTGCGCCCGGCGCCCGAGGTCCAGTTCTTCGACTACGTGTGGCCGGCCATGCAGCAGATCAAGTCGGAGGCGGCCACCATCCGCTGGCGGTCGAACGGCGCCTTCTCCTGCCCGATGGTGCTGCGCATCCCGATCGGCGGCTACCTAACGGGCGGGGGCATCTGGCACAGCCAGTGCGGCGAGAGCATCTTCACCCACATCCCGGGGCTGCTGGTGGCCTTCCCGTCGCGGGCCCGCGACGTCGCCGGCCTGCTGCGCACCGCGTTCCGCCACGGGCAGGACCCCGTGCTGTTCCTCGAGCACAAGCACCTGCTGCGCCAGCCCTACGCCCGCGATCCCTACCCCGACGACGCCTACGAGGTCCCCTTCGGCCAGCTGGCGTGCCGGCGACCGGGCACCGACCTCACCATCGTCACCTGGGGGGCCACCGTCGAGAAGTCGCTGCGGGTGGCCGACCGCCTGGCCCAGACCGGCGAGGGCGAGATCGAGGTGCTCGACCTGCGCACCCTGGCCCCCTGGGACCACGACGGGGTGGCCGCCAGCGTGGCCCGCACGGGCCGGCTGCTGGTGGTGCACGAGGACGTGCTCACCTCCGGCTTCGGCGCCGAGGTGGCGGCCTGGGTCGGCGAGCACTGCTTCGACGACCTCGACGCCCCGGTCACCCGGCTGGCGGCCAAGGACTGCCACGTGCCCTACGAGCCCACCCTCGAACGGGCCGTGCTGCCCCAGGTCGCCGACGTCGAGGCCGCCGCCCGCTCCCTCCTCAACCGCTGAAGCCGGAAGCCTGCCTCAGGCGATGCCTGGGCAGGGGCTTGGGGCGTCGATCCGGACGGGCTGGCCCACCGGCACGAGCAAGGTGGCGATGTTCTCCGAGACCTCGGTGCCCTCGTTCCTGACGACCGACGGCTCCGGTCCCTCGGTGAAGCCCTGTCCGGCCGTGTAGCGGCGGGCGACGCAGCTGGCGTCATAGACGGTCACCGCCCCGGTCTTCACCACGACGAACACCGGGCCGGGGTGGCCGTGCCACCCCGAGGTCCCCCCCGGCTGGAACGTTACGGTCTGGGTGATGATCTCGTAGGGCTCCCTGGTTTGGAGCTTGATCGCCTTGGTGTTGATCTTGGTATCCTCGGCGACAGTGGCTCGGCCGAGGATCACGCTCAGCGCCCCCGAGCTCGGCGTGGCGTAGGCGATGGCCGCACCCGCCGAGGTGGCGACGACCATCGCACCCACGGCGATCGCGCCCTTGGTCCCAAGAAGCGTTCTCCGACCCATGCTGTCCTCCGATCGTCGTGAGGGTGTCCACCCTCGTGAACTGTCCAACTCGACGCTAACCGGGCAAGCCATGCGTTGGCGCCTTGGCTGAACTCTTCGTGGCTCTACGGGAGGATGAGGTGGAAGTCGCCGAGCTGGTGCCAGGACTCCACGCTCGGGGCCGATGACCAGGGCGGTCCAACTCTCGCTGGACCACATCAGGCCTGGGGCTGGATTCCCCTCGTCAAGGGTCCTAAGACCATCCGGTCGGACCGTCGTTCAGATCCGCGCAGGCACCTCGTTGCCGGCCTCGGTGATGGCCCGGCGCACGTCGACCCGGGCCAGCAGGGCGAAGCCGCCCACGAAGAACACGATCAGCGACAGGATGGCGACGCGGTAGCTGCCGGTGACCTGCAGGGCCAACCCGAACAGCGCCGGACCCAACCAGCTGGTGCCCCGCTCGCTGACCTCGTACAGCCCGAAGTACTCGGCCTCCCGGCCCGCCGGGATCAGCTGGGAGAACAGCGACCGCGACAGCGCCTGGGTGCCGCCGAGCACCAGGCCGATGCCGGTGGCCAGGGCGAAGAACTCGACGGGGCGCTCGGCGGGCAGGACGTAGGCCACGCCGACCACCAGCGCCCAGACAACCAGGCTGGCCAGGATCACCCGCTTGGCTCCGTAGCTGGCGGCCAGCCGGCCCAGGAGCAGGGCGCCGCCGAAGGCCACGATCTGCACGACGAGGATGGCGACGATCAGCGTGGTCGTCCCGAGCCCGAGCTCTTTGTCGCCGAAGGTGGCGGACAGGGCGATGACCGATTGGATGCCGTCGTTGAAGAGCAGGTAGGCGCCGAGGAAGAGCAGGGTCCGGGGGTAGCGCCGGGCCTCGGAGAACGTGGTGCGCAGCTGCCGGAAGCCGCCGGCGAGCCCGGCGCGCCCTTCGGTGGTCGGCTGCTGCGGCCCCCGGTCAGTGAGGTGGCGAAGCGGCACGAGCGTGAACAGCGCCCACCACAGGCCGGCAGACAACAGGCTCACCCGCACTGCGGTCCCCTCGGGCACGCCGAGCCGGTCCCGAAGGCTGTAGAGGCCCAGGTTCGCAGCCAGCAGCAGGCCGCCGCCGAGGTAACCCATGGCCCACCCCCGGGCGGACACCTGGTCTCGTTCGTCGGGGTGGGCCAGCGCGGGGAGGAAGGCGTTGTAGACCACCAGGGCGGCCCCGAAGGCGAGGTTGGCCACGATGAACAGGCCACCGCCCAGCAGGTAGCGCTCGCCCCGTACGAAGTACAGCCCCATCGTGGCCAAGGCTCCGATGTAGGCGAACACGCCGAGGAGCAGCTTCTTGCGCCGGCCCCGGTCGGCGACGGCGCCGACGACGGGCAGCACGAGCACCTGCAGCGCCACCGACAGCGACAGGACGTAGGGGAAGAACGACCCGGCCCGGACGGGGATGCCGAGCGGGTAGACGTTCAGGTCGGCGCCGGCGGCGTTCTCGGCGACGGTCGTGAGGTACGGCCCGAGGAAGACGGCCACCACGGTCGTGCTGAAGGCCGAGCACGCCCAGTCATAGAGGTACCAGCTGCGGACCTCGCGCCGCGACGCCCGGTGGTCGGCCGGCGCAGGGATGTCGCCTTTGGGCACCACCGTCGCAGGCTCGCAGGTCGCTGGCCGGCACCGCTGGGAATGCCCACTTCTGGTCCTCCTGGCCACCAGAAGTGGGCACACTCGAGCAGATCAGCGGCCTCGAGTCTGGGTGCGGTCGGTGGGCCCGGGTAGGTGGTGCCGCCTCACGCCCTGGGTGCCGGCGGTCAGCGTTCGTCGACGAGTGCCTTCAGGACCTCGCGCCGGCGCCGCGCCGCCTCGATGCGGCGCTCGGCCACCCGTTCCGCGGCCGCCTCGGTGGTGATCTCCTCGTCCCGGGCCAGCTCGAGCACCCGGGTGGTGTTGCCGGCGATGCGCTCGACCTCCACCCGGGCCCGGGTCGGGTCGTAGCCGCCGGGCCCCAGCTCCTCGGCGATGTTGATGACCCCGCCGGCGTTGACCACGAAGTCGGGGGCGTAGAGGACACCAGCGTCGGCCAGGCGGGCGGCGTCGGCCGGCTCGGCCAGCTGGTTGTTGGCCGCCCCGACCACGGCCCGACAGGCCAGCTCGGGAATGGTCCCGGCGTGCAGGCCGGCGCCGAGGGCGCAGGGAGACAGGACGTCGCACGGCACCCGGTGGGCCAGGCCAGGGCCGATGATCCCGACGCCGAGCTCGACGGCCAGGTCGGTCACCCGGACCGGATCGATGTCGCTGACCGTCACCTCGGCGCCGGCGGCCACCAGGTGGCGAACGAGGGCGCCGCCCACCTTGCCCACGCCGACGACCACGACATGTCGGCCGTCGAGGCGCTCGACGTCGTCGCCCAGGAAGGCCAGGGTGGCCCGGATGGCGTGGAACACCCCCCACGCCGTGGCCGGCGAGGGATCACCCGAACCGCTGGAGGTGCCGGTGACGTAGGGCGTCACTCGACGCAGCGCATCCATGTCGGCCTGGGTGGTGCCCACGTCCTCGGCGGTCAGGTAGGCGCCGCCGAGCCGGTGAACGGCCCGGCCGTAGGCCTCGAGCAGCGCCGAGCTGCGGGCGGTGGAAGGCTCGCCCAGCAGCACGGCCTTCCCGCCGCCGAGGTCGAGCCCGGCGGCGGCGTTCTTGTAGGTCATGCCCCGGCTGAGGCGCAGGACGTCGGTGAGCGCCGCCTGGTCGTCGGCGTAAGGCCGGAACCGGGTGCCACCCAGCCCAGGGCCGAGCGTGGTGTCGTGCAGGGCGATGATGGCCCGCATCCCCGTCGCCCGGTCGTGGCACAGCACCACCGTCTCGTGGCCGTGCTCGACGATGCTCTCGAACGGCACGCCCGGCACCCTACGCAAGTGGTCTGCGCCCCGTTTCGGGGGTGACTAGTCACCACATCGCCCAAAAATGACCCGTTTGGGTGATGGTGTACAGGGCGTCTTCTGCCGTACAGAAGGGACAAGGGACCAAGCGCCCCATTCCAACGACCAAGGAGCCACCAATGGCCACCCAGCCCACCGACGCCCTCCTCACCCCCGCCGAGGTCGCTGCCCTGTTTCGGGTGAACCCCAAGACGGTGACCCGCTGGGCTCGGGCCGGCAAGATCTCGGCCATCCGCACCCTCGGCGGCCACCGCCGCTTCCGGGCCAGCGAGATCAAGCGGGCGCTCGACCAGATGGAGCGCGAGTCCAGCTACTGAGCCTCGCCTGACGCCCCCGGCGTTCTGTTCGCTCCCGCCGCCCCGGCCCCCGGCGGCGGGAGCGGGCTGAACCCAGTCCTAGCCTGGGGGTGATGCCCTCCCCCCTCGCCGCCTACTCGCTCAGCCTGCGCATCGAGCTGGTGCCCGAGACCGGGGGCCTGGCCCGGGTCATCACGGCGATCGAAGCGGCGGGCGGCAGCGTCGAGAGCCTGCAGACCCGACCCGACCCCGGGACGGGCCTCCCCGTCGACCTGGTCGTCCATTGCACCGACGAGCAGCATATGGACGTCGTCACCTCCGTGGTGGCGCTGACTGACGGCGTGCGCCTCGGCGAGGTGGCCGACCGCACCTTCGCCATGCACGCCGGCGGCAAGGTGGAGCTGCGCTCGAAGGTGCGGGTCACCTCGAGCGACGACCTGGCCATGGCCTACACCCCGGGGGTGGCCCGGGTGTGCCTGGCCATCGCCAAGGACCCGGTCCGGGCCTTCGAGCTGACGATCAAGGCCAACGCGGTGGCCGTGGTCACCGACGGCACCGCCGTGTTGGGGCTGGGCGACATCGGCCCGGAGGCGGCCCTGCCGGTGATGGAGGGCAAGGCGCTGCTGTTCAAGGAGTTCGCTGGGATCGACGCCTTCCCGGTTTGCCTGCGGGTGTCCTCCACCGACGAGCTGGTCGAGGCCGTGCAGCGGCTGGCGCCGACCTTCGGTGGCATCAACCTCGAGGACATCGCCGCCCCCCGCTGCTTCGAGGTCGAGGAGCGGCTCCGTGACCTCCTCGACATCCCGGTGTTCCACGACGACCAGCACGGCACGGCGATCGTCACCCTGGCCGCCCTGCGCAACGCCGCCACCGTGGTTGGCCGCCCGCTGGAGGGCCTCCGGGTGGTGGTGGCCGGGGCCGGCGCCGCCGGGATGGCCATCACCAAGATCCTCAAGGCTGCCGGCGTGGCCGACGTGGTTGCCTGCGACCGCCAGGGCGCACTGGTCACGGGCCGGGCCGGCCTGGAGGCCCCGTCGAAGCTCTGGCTGGCCGAGCAGGCCAACCCCCGCCAGGTCAGCGGCTCCCTGCCCGAGGTGATGGTGGGGGCCGACGCCTTCATCGGCGTCTCCGGCCCCGGCCTGGTGACCGCGGCCGACGTGGCGGCCATGGGCTCTGGGCCGATCGTGTTCGCCATGGCCAACCCCGACCCCGAGGTGCGGCCCGAGGACTTAGCAGGGATAGCGGCGGTCGTCGCCACCGGCCGCAGCGACTTCCCCAACCAGATCAACAACGTCCTGGCCTTCCCCGGGGTGTTCCGCGGCGCTCTCGACGCACAGGCCTCCACCATCACCGACGGCATGGAGGTCGCCGCGGCTGCGGCCATCGCCTCCTGCGTCTCCGAGGACGAGCTGGCCCGGGGCGTGATCGTCCCCAGCGTCTTCGACCCCCGGGTCGTCGTCCGGGTGGCCGAAGCCGTGGCCCTGGCGGCCCACGCCGACGGCGTCACCCGACAGCAGCGCCGGTAGCGTCCGCGGGGTGGCCATCGAGGCGGTGACGTTCGACTTTTGGAACACGCTCGTGGTGGACGACGTCTCGGAGGTGCGTGACCGCCGCCTCACCGCCTGGCTCGGCCTGCTCGAGGGGGCCGGCTTCGCCGTGGAGCGGGCCGCGCTCGACGCCGCCCACGATGTCGCCTGGCAGGCTTACCTCCGGGCCTGGAAGGCCGACGAGCAGTTCACCGCGGCCCACACCGCCGCCCACTACCTCGACCACCTCGGCCTGGTCGTGCCCGACGATTTGCGCGAGGAGCTGGTCCTCGAGCTGGTCCGCTCGGCCGGTGGCGCCGACCTGCGGCTCACCGCCGGGATCGCGGAGGTGCTGGGGGCGTTGCGATCGGCGGGGGTGCGAGTCGGCATCATCTGCGACGTGGGCCTCACCCCGTCGGGGGCGCTCCGCCAACACCTCGACCGATTCGGCGTCCTCCAGCGGTTCGACGCCTGGTCGTTCAGCGACGAGGTCGGCCACTACAAGCCGGCCCCGGAGATCTTCGCCCACGCCGCCGCCGGCCTCGGCCACCCCGACCTGGCCCGCACCGCCCACGTCGGCGACCTGCGCCGCACCGACGTGGCCGGCGCCCGCGCCGCCGGGTGGACGAGCGTCCGCTACGCCGGGGTGTTCGACGACCAGACCGACCACCCCGAGGCCGACCACGTCATCTATCACCACACCGATCTGCTGACCACGCTCGATCTGACCCCTGCACGCAGGGTCAAGGAGTACGAACCGCGCCCGGCGGCAGTCTGAGGATGGGTGGCTGACCCATCGCTTCGTCGGGTAGGGGGACTGCAATGGGCTCTCTTGACGAAACCAACCCCTCCCTCTGGGTGAGCACGACCGCCGCCGCACCCCGGTACGGGCCGCTGGGCCACGACATCAGGGTGGATGTGGCCGTGGTGGGTGCCGGGATCGCCGGCCTCAGCGCGGCCCGGCTCCTGGCCGCCCAGGGGGCCACGGTGGCCGTGATCGACGCCGGGCCCGTCGGCGCCGGGGTCACCGGGTACACCACGGCCAAGGTGACCGCCCTGCACTCGCTGATCTACGCCACGCTGCGGGAATCGTTCGGGGCGGAGGCGGCGGCGGTCTACGCCACGGCCAACCAGGCGGCGATCGGGAAGGTGGCCGATCTGGCGGCCGACGATGGGATCGAGTGCCAGCTGGAGGCGGCGCCCGCCTTCACCTACACCTGCGAGGCCGCTCAGATCGACGCCATCGAGGAGGAGGTGGCGGCGGCGCTGGACGCCGGCCTGCCTGCCTCGTTCACCACCGATACCGAGCTGCCCTACGACGTGCTCGCTGCCATCCGGGTCGAGGACCAAGCTCAGTTCCACCCCAGGAGGTTCTGCCTGGGGCTGGCCGAGGGCATCGTCGGTGCCGGCGGCGCGGTGTACGAGCGGACCCGGGCGCTCGAGCTGGACGGGCGCACCCTGGTCACCGACCGCAGCCAGATCACCGCCGATGCGGTGGTCGTCACCACCCACATCCCGTTCCTGGATGCCGGCGGCTACTTCGCCCGCATGGAGCCCAAGCGCTCCTACGCCGTGGCCGCCCGGGCCCGGGGCGAACGCCCCCGGGGGATGTACATCAGCGTGGATGAGCCCAGCCGGTCGATCCGCTCCACCGCCGACGGCTGGCTCATCCTCGGGGGCGAGGGCCACAAGGTCGGGGAGGACGAGGACACCACCCGCCGCTACGCCGCCCTCGAGGCGTGGACGGCCGAGCACTTCGGCGCCGCCGTCGAGCACCGGTGGTCGGCCCAGGACTACGTGCCGGCCGACCACCTCCCCTTCGTGGGCCCCCTGCCCGGCCACGACGGCGCCTTTGTGGCCACGGGCTTCGGCAAGTGGGGGATGACCAACGGCGTGGCCGCGGCCATGATCCTGAGCGACCTGGTGCAGGGCCGCGAGAACCCCTGGGCCGTCACCTTCGACTCGACCCGGGTGGCGCTCAAGCAGAGCGCCAAGAAGATGGTCACCGCCAACGTCGACGTGGCCAAGCGGTTCATCGGCGACCGGGTGGCGACGCTGCGCTCGCCGGACGCCGATGAGCTGGCCCCGGGCACGGGCGGGATCGTGACCCTCGACGGCGACACCGTGGCCGCCTTCCGCGACGACGACGGCACCCTCCACGCTCTGTCGCCCACCTGCACCCACCTCGGATGCCGGGTCAGCTTCAACTCAGCTGAGCGCAGCTGGGACTGCCCCTGCCACGGGTCCCGCTTCGACATCGACGGCCAGGTGCTGCAGGGCCCGGCCACCAAGGACCTGCTGCCCAAGGGCCTGGACGACATCGGCTCCTGACGGCATCGAGGCACTGACGCGCCACCACTTCTGCGGGAACGCGGGTCAGCGGCCTTTGCTCCTGGCTCGTCGGGCGATGCGCCCCTGGCGGAGGCGATCCAGGTTCGGCTGCTGCAGTTGCGGGAGTCGCTGCAGCCGTTCGGCGCTGAGGAGGTACACGTAGGCGTCGGCTCGGGCCTCGACGGCCACGACGAGCAGGACCTCGACGGTCCCGTCGGGGCGCTCCTGGAGGACGATGCGGTGGGTGGGCTGGTTGCGGTGGCCGAAGTAGATCTTCCGGCAGTCGGACAGGTCGCCGGTGGCGGCCATCGACGAGAGCGGCTCACCGTCGCGGCGCCCGGCGGCGACGTCGGCCAGGATCCGTCCGGCTTCGGCGGCCAAGGCTGGGTCGTCTTGCTGAAGGCGCTTGAGGTCGGCGACAGCGGCGGGCAGGTACTCAAGCCGCCGCCCTGGTCGGCGGCTCATTCAGGGGCTGGTCGTTTGCGGGAGTGTGACTTGCCCGGAGGGACTGGTTCGGGATCCCATCCCATGGTGGCGATGACCTCGGCGTGGGTGATGCGCTCACCGGTGTCCTCCGTCAGTCGTTCCTGCACCCGGGCAGAGATCACGAGGTCCTCGATGATGGGGTCCAGAAGGCGGATGAGCCCATAGGGCACGACCGCGGCTTCGGGTTTCCGCTGGCTGCCGAAGAGGACAGGCCCGGCGGCCGCCCCGCGGGCGCGGAACGCGGCCACGATCTTGGTCAGGTCGCGGCGGGCCACGCTGGTGGGCAGCACCAGCTCGCCGTCGGCTTCGTCGAGGATGCTCACCCGCCCAGGATGCTCTTCTGGAGGTCATGTGTGCAAGTACGTGTACACGGGCGCTGGAGACCCTCCAGGTGATGACCCCACCAGCACCAGGTCGTTGGCATGCTGTCGAAGCGCCCGCCGGCCCCCCCTCAAGCCTTGATCCCCGCCTACGACCTTGCCTGCCGCCACCTCCGACCTGCGCACCCGGCTCGACGGGCTGATGGTGCGCGACCAGCACCAGCTGCGCCGGCGCCTGCAGCGGGCCCAGCGCGCCGCCCCTGAGCGACGGGAGGCTGAGCTGGAGAAGGTGGCCGGGGCGGTGGAGGCGGGCGAGCTGAAGGTGGCCCGGCGCCGGGCCGGCGTGCCCACTCCCCGGTACCCGGCGGGGCTGCCGATCGTGGAGCGGCGCGACGACCTGCTGGCCGCCATCGCCGCCCACCAGGTGGTCGTGGTGGCCGGTGAGACCGGGTCGGGCAAGAGCACCCAGCTGCCCAAGCTGTGCCTCGAGCTGGGGCGGGGGGTGCTGGGCTACGTGGGCCACACCCAGCCCCGGCGGCTGGCCGCCCGCACCATCGCCGAGCGGGTGGCCGAGGAGCTGGGCGGCGAGGTGGGGGGCGCCGTCGGCTACGCCGTGCGCTTCACCGACCGGGTCGGCCCCGACACCCTGGTCAAGGTGATGACCGACGGGATCCTGCTGGCCGAGGTCCAGCGCGACCGCCTACTGAGCGCCTACGACACGATCATCCTGGACGAGGCGCATGAGCGCAGCCTGAACATCGACTTCCTGCTCGGCTACCTCCGCCAGCTGCTGCCGAAGCGCCCGGACCTCAAGCTCATCATCACCTCGGCCACCATCGACACCGAGCGGTTCTCCCGCCACTTCGGTGGCGCCCCCGTGGTGGCCGTCTCCGGCCGCTCTTACCCGGTCGAGGTGCGCTACCGGCCCATCGGCGCCGAGCCCGACGACGACCGCGACCAGGTGCAGGCCATCTGCGACGCCGTGCAGGAGCTGGCCGCCGATGGCCCTGGCGACGTGCTCGTCTTCCTCTCCGGTGAACGGGAGATCCGCGACACCGCCGAGGCGCTGGCCAAGCTCGAGCTCCCGTCCACCGAGCTGCTGCCCCTCTACGCCCGGCTGTCGGCGGCTGAGCAGCACCGGGTGTTCTCGGCCTCCCGCGGCGGGCGGCGGGTGGTGCTGGCCACCAACGTGGCCGAGACCTCGCTGACGGTGCCCGGCATCCGGTCGGTGGTCGACCCGGGCACGGCCCGCATCTCCCGCTACAACCGGCGCACCAAAGTGCAGCGGCTGCCCATCGAGGCCGTCTCCCAGGCCTCGGCCAACCAGCGGGCCGGGCGCTGCGGCCGGGTGGCGCCGGGCACCTGCATCCGTCTGTACGCCGAGGACGACTTCGCCGGCCGCCCCGAGTTCACCGAGCCCGAGATCATGCGCACCAACCTGGCCTCGGTCATCCTGCAGATGGCCGCCCTCGGCCTGGGCGACGTGGCCGCCTTTCCCTTCGTCGACCCGCCGGAGGTCCGCAGCATCAAAGACGGAGTGGCCCTGCTCGAGGAGCTGGGCGCCCTCGACCCCGGCGCGCCCGGCCACCCCAGCGCCCGGCTCACCCCGCTCGGTCGGCAGCTGGCCACCCTGCCCCTCGACCCTCGCCTTGGCCGAATGGTGCTGGAAGGCGAGCGCAACGGCTGCCTGGGCGAGGTGCTGGTCATCGCCGCCTACCTGGCCATCCAGGACCCGAGGGAGCGTCCCACGGGCAAGGAGCAGGCGGCGGCCGAGGCCCACCGCCGCTTCGCCGACCCCGACTCGGACTTCGTCGCCGTGCTCAACCTTTGGCACCACCTGTGGCAGCGCAAGGCCGAGCTGGGCTCAAGCCAGTTCCGCAAGCTGTGCAGGGCCGAGCACCTCAACCACCTGCGGGTGCGGGAGTGGCAGGACGTCCACGGCCAGCTGCGCGACGCGGCCCGCTCGATGAGCTTCGCCCCCCGCCCGCTCGACCCCACCGCCGAGATCGACCGCGACGGGCTCCACGTCTCGCTGCTGGCCGGCCTCCTCAGCCACATCGGGGCGTGGGACGCCGTGCGCCAGGACTACGCCGGTGCCCGCCAGGCCCGCTTCGTCATCGCCCCCGGCTCACCCCTGGCCAAGAAGAAGCCGAAGTGGGTGATGGCCGCCGAGCTGGTGGAGACCAACCGGCTGTGGGCCCGCACCGTGGCCCGCATCTCGCCCGACCGCATCGAGCGGGTGGCCGAGCACCTGGTGAAGCGCAGCTACGGCGAGCCGGTGTGGGAGTCGGGGCAGGGCCAGGCCCTGGTGCCCGAGAAGGTGAGCCTGTACGGCCTGCCCATCGTCTCGCGCCGGGCCCCGCTGTCGAAGGTCGACCCGGGCGCCGCCCGCCAGCTGTTCCTGCAGCGGGCGCTGGTCGAGCGCGAGTGGGAGTCGCCACACGCCTTCCTGGCCACCAACGCCGAGCGCATCGAGGAGGTGCGGGCCCTGGAGGACCGCACTCGCCGCCGCGACGTCCTGGTGGGAGACGACGTCCTCGTCGACTTCTTCGATGCCCGCATCCCCGCCGAGGTGACGTCGGGCCGCGCCTTTGACCGCTGGTGGCGTGACGAGCGCCACCGCCAGCCCGACCTGCTCACCTTCCCGCTCGACCTGCTCATCGACCCCGCCGCCCACGCCGGCCGACCGGGGGACTTCCCCGAAACCTGGCGCCAGGGATCCTTCGAGCTGCCCCTCACCTACGCCCTCGACCCCGGCTCGGCCCACGACGGCGTGACCGTCGACCTCCCCATGGCCGTCCTCCACCTGGTCGAGCCGACGGGCTTCGACTGGCAGGTGCCCGGGCTGCGCCACGAGCTGGTCACCGCTTTGGTTCGCTCGCTGCCAAAGCCCGTGCGCCGCCGCTTCGTGCCCGTGCCCGACGTGGTGGCCGCCGTCCTGGCCGACGCCGGCCCGGAAGGCGGCCCGCTGGTCGAGGTGGTCGACGCCCGCCTGGCCCGCCTCGGGGGCGAGCCCCTGCCCGCCGACAGCTGGGACCTGACCCGCCTGCCCGACCACCTGCGAATGACGTTCCGGGCCGTCGGCGCCGACGGCACGCCGCTGGCCACCAGCAAGGACCTCCGAGCCCTGCAGGCCCGCCTCCGGCCCATCACCCGAACGGTCATCGCTGAGGCGACGCCCAGCGTCGAGGTTGGCGGCCTCACCTCGTGGACCCTGGGCTCGCTGCCCCGGGTTGTCGAGGTGGAGCGGGGCGGCCACGACGTGGCGGGCTACCCGGCCCTGGTCGACCAGGGCGACCAGGTGGCCGTGCGCATCCTGCTGTCGCAGGCCGAGCAGGAGGCCGCCATGGGCCGGGGCACCCGCCGCCTCCTGCTGCTCGGCCTGCCCCCGGCCGCCACCGTCCTGCGCCGGTCGATGACCAGCGCCACCGCCCTGGCCCTGGCCACCGCCCAAGGCTCGAGTGCGGCCGAGGTGCAGGCCGACTGCGTGGCCGCCACCGTCGACGCCCTGGTCGAGGAGCTCGGGGGACCGGCCTGGGACGAGGCCGGCTTCGCCACCCTGCGGGCCGGGGTGGGCGACCGGGTGGCCGAGGCGGCCGGCGCCGCCCTCGGCACCGTGACGGCGGTGCTCCTGGCCGCCGCCAGCGTGCGCCGGCGGCTGGAGGCCACCACCAGCCCGGCGGCGGCCGAGGCGGTCGACGACGCCAGCCGCCAGCTGGAGCGGCTCGTCCAACCCGGCTTCGCAACCCGTACGGGAACCCGCCGGCTGCACCACCTGGTCCGCTACCTGACGGCCATCGACCGCCGGCTCGACAAGCTGGCCGCCGCGCCGGGCCGGGACCGCCAGCTGCAACGCCAGGTCGCGGCGCTCGAGGAGCGCTACCAGGGCCTGGCCCGCTTCGACACCGACGGAGCGGTGCGGTGGATGCTGGAGGAGCTGCGGGTCAGCCTGTTCGCCCAGTCCCTCGGCACGGCCGAGCCCGTCAGCGAGCAGCGCCTCCGCAAGGCCCTCGACCGCCTCGTTCCTTCCTAGTGCTCTGGTGCAAAGGTGACGTCGGGAGAGCGGGTTCCGCCCGGTCAGCGGTGCGGGAGCGGGCGGGAGCGTTTGTCCCTTCGGTCCCGGCGGGTAGCAGCCAGAGGTTGTCCAGCCGGAGGTGGAGCTTGTCGAGATGGCCCAGTGTGCGGAATCGCCCGGCCGGTCCTCCTGCCCGGGGGCTGCGGGGTCGCTCGGGCGGCGTGGGCCGGTCCACCTCCGACGCGGCCGAGGCGGTCAGTGACGCCCTGCGCCGGCAGACCGACCCGTTCCTCGACCGGCGCCGCCGCATCGCCGGCCTCACCCTCGGGGCGATGGGCTCGCTCGGCGTGGTGGCCGCCTACCAGTTCGGCCTGATCCGCCACCTGCCCGAGCCGCCGTTGCCCGGCCTCGACGCCGACCGGGTCGACGCCTCGGGTGAGGCCTACCAGCTGTTCAAGACGCCCGACGCCGCGGTGGGCCTGGCCAGCTACGCCGCCACCCTGGTGCTGGTGGGGATGGGCGACGCCCGGCGATCCTCCACCCGCCGTTGGCTGCCGCTCGCCATGCTGGCCAAGGTGGCCGGCGACGCCGCCTTCGGCCTGTACCTCACCGTCGAGCAGGGCTCTAAGCACCGCCGCTTCTGCTCGTGGTGCCTGCTGGCCGCCGCCGTGAGCCTGGCCACCGTGCCCCAGGCCCTGCCCGAGGCGGCTGCCGCCCTGCGACCCGGGCGGCGGCGTGGCTGACCCCTTGGCCGACACCCTCTCGGCCCGACGCGGCCTCGGACCCGATAGTGCGGCCCTCCTGCCTATCGGCGGCCGGTGACCGGCCGGGTCGTCGCCATCACCGGGGCCTCGGCCGGGGTGGGCCGGGCCGCCGCCCGCGCCTTTGCCGCCGCCGGGGACCACGTCGCCCTGCTGGCCCGCAACGTCGAGGCCCTGGAGGCAGCCGCCACCGAGGTGCGGGGGCACGGGGTGCGGGCCCTGGTGTGCCCGGTCGACGTGGCTGACGCCGCCGCCGTCGAGGCCGCCGCCTCCACCATCGAGGCCGAGCTCGGTCCGATCGACGTCTGGGTCAACAACGCCATGACGGCGGTGCTCGCCCCGGTGTCACAGACCAGCGCCGAGGAGTTCCGCCGGGTCACCGAGGTCGCCTACCTGGGCTATGTCCACGGCACGCTCGCCGCCCTCCCCCGCATGCAGTCGCGCGACCGGGGGGTCATCGTCCAGGTCGGCTCGGCCCTGGCCTTCCGGTCGATCCCGCTGCAGGCCACCTACTGCGGGGCCAAGCACGCGATCGTGGGGTTCACCGACTCCCTGCGCACCGAGCTGCTGCACGACCACAGCAAGGTCAAGGTGTCCCTGGTCCACCTGGCGGGGATGAACACCCCGCAGTTCGGCTGGGTGCGCACCACCCTGAACCGCCACCCCCAGCCGGTCCCCCCGATCTACCAGCCCGAGGTGGCGGCCAAGGCGATCGTGTGGATGGCCGACCACCCCCGCCGGGCCCTCTACGTGGGGGCGCCGACCCCGCTCACCATCTGGGCGGGCCGGATCGTTCCCGGCCTGGTCGACCGCTACCTGGCCCGCACCAACTACCAGGCCCAGCAGACCGACCGGCCCATCGACAAGGGCCGCCCCAGCAACCTCGACCACCCGGTGCCCGGCGACGGCGGCGCCCACGGAATCTTCGACGAAACGGCCCACCCGAGGAGCGCCCAGCTCTGGCTGGCCACCCACCGGCGGGTGACCGTGAGCACAACCCTCTCTGCCGCAGCACTCGCCCTTCTTGCCGCCCGCCGCCGCGTGGGCCGAGACAGGCCGTAAACCCCTAGACGGCGTCAGCCCCCAGCTCCCCGGTCCGCACCCGCATCAGGCGGTCGAGGTCGAAGGCCCACACCTTGCCGTCGCCGATCTTGCCGGTGCGGGCGGCGGCGCCGATCAGCTCGATCACCTCGTCGAGCATCGCCGAGTCGACGACCACCTCGACCTTGGCCTTGGGGATGAAGTCGACCTGGTACTCCGAGCCCCGGAACGTCTCGGACTTGCCGGCCTGGCGCCCGTAGCCCTGCACCTGGGTGACGGTCATCCCGATGATCCCCGCGCCGATCAGCGCCTCTTTCACGTCTTCGAGCTTGTGCGGCTTGATGACCGCGGTGACCAGGTGCTGCATGGGTTCCGATCTTCTCGTTCGTGGGCGGTGGCGGGGCGAGCAGCTACCGGGTCAGACCGGGGTCTGCTCCTTGGGCTCGGGCGCCTTCTCCTTGGTTTGGGGCGCCTTCTTCCTGCGGATGAGCGAGCTGCTGACGGGGGTGGGGTGCAGCATCCCGGCCCCGATCTCGAGGTGGTAGGCGGGGGCGCCGTGCTCGTGGATGTCGATGCCCTCGACCTCACCCTCGGGGGGGACCCGCAGGGTCCGGGTGAGCATGATCAGCTTCATGAGGACCAGGCCGACGCCGAGCACGGCGCCGGTGACCACGACGCTGCCGATGGCCTGGGCCACCAGCTGCTGGGTGCCGCCCCCGAAGAACAGGCCCCGCACGGTGGTGGTGACATCCGCGCCGTCGCGCCCGGGGACGCCGAACTGGCCGGTGGCGAACAGGCCGAGGCTGATGGTGCCCCAGATGCCGCAGAACCCGTGCACGGCCACAGCACCGACGGGGTCGTCGACCCGGAGGTGCTCGATGAAGTTGACCGCCAGCGGCACGATCACCCCGGCGGTGGCCCCGATGAGGACCGCACCGACCGGCGACACCCAGTAGCAGGGGGCGGTGATGGCCACCAGACCCCCGAGGAAGCCGTTGATCGTCATCCCCGGGTCCCACACCTTGCTGCGGGGGTAGACGAAGGCCAGGGCCACCAACCCGCCGGCGCAGGCCGACAGGGTGGTGTTGGTGGCCACCCGGCCGATGCCCTCGAAGTCCATGGCCGACAGGGTGCTACCGGGATTGAAGCCGTACCACCCGAACCACAGGATGACCGCCCCCACCGAGGCCAGGACCATGTCGTGGCCGGGGAACAGGCCCCCGCCATCGCGCTTGAACACCCGGCCCAGTCGGGGGCCGAGGATCATGGCACCGGCCAGGGCCAGCATGCCGCCGGTGGTGTGGACGACCGTGGAGCCGGCGAAGTCGCGGAACACCGCGCCGCCCGTGAGGTCGGACAGCACGTCGGGGCTCATGGTGCCGAGCCAGCCGCCCGGCCCCCACACCCAGTGCCCGACGATCGGGTAGATGAGGGCCGAGACCCCGACGCTGTAGAGCAGGTCGCCCTTGAAGCCCGTGCGGCCCACCATGGCGCCCGTCGTGATCGTGCTGGCGACATCGGCGAAGGCGAACTGGAACACGAAGAAGGCAAGGAAGGCGACCCCGGTGGTGCCGTAGGTGCTGCCCGCCCCGTTCAGAAAGAAGTACTGGTGGCCCACGAGGGCGTTGCCCTCGCCGAACTGCAGGGCGAAGCCCACGGCCCAGTACCCAAGCCCGCACAGGCAGGTGCCGACGATGCACTCCAGCATGATGTTCACGACCTCCCGCGAGCGGGAGAAGCCGGCCTCGAGCGCCATGAACCCGGCCTGCATGAAGAAGACCAGGGCGGCGGCGGACAGGACCCACACGGTGTTCAGCGGGTTGACGATGTCGTCGGCCACCCTGGCTGCCTGCATCGTCGGGCCGGCCGAGGCCGCGTCGCCGAGGAGGCTGCCGAGCACCTTGATGCCCCCCACCACCCCGACCAGCCCGAGCAGCTTCCCGCCCATCGCCGCCGCGAACACCCGACGCACCTCCGGCTGGCGCAGCCGGGCCAGACCTGTCGGGTTCATGTCGCAGACGCTAAGGAGGCGGCGTGACCTCCCCGGGTCGGTCGCGTTACGGGAAGGTGTCTTCGGGTACGGCGGCCGGACCCGAGCGAACTTGGTTCAACAGGTGTTGAAATCGCTAGTCTGACCGTCACCAGACCGCCAGGCAGATGGAGCGTCATGCAGCCCGAAGACGTCGTGATGAGCAGAAGGGGCCTCCTCGGCCTCGCCGCCGCCGCAGCCGCCGCCGTGGGGCTGAGCGCCTGCGGCTCCTCCGAGCCGGAGGCGACCACCCGGGTGGGAGGGCCTGCGGCCCTGGCCGGCGGGCGCCAGGTCGAGATCAGGACCTGCGTCTTCGCCAAGAACCACGCCTCGTCGATGTTGTACTGGCAGAGGTTCGCGCCTCCCGGCGTCACCGTGAAGGTCACCCCGGTCACCTCCACCGCCGAGATCCTGCAGGCCCTCGAGGGGGGCACCCTCGACTTCGGGCTGATGAGCCCGTATGTCCCGATGCTCACCCAGGCCAAGGACGGGGTCACCTGCAAGACGGTGGCCATGGTGGCCCGCCAGGGCTTCAACATGATCGGCCAGGTGGGCGAGGTCGCCACCGTGGCGGACCTGCGGGGCAAGAAGATCGGGGTGCCGCCGCCCGGCTCGCTGGTGCTGGTGCTGAACGACATGCTGGCCAAGGCGGGCCTCACCCTGGGCACCGGCCCCGACCAGGTCGAGGGTGTGCCCCTGGGCTATGCCGACCACCTCGTCGCCCTGACCCGCGGCGACATCCAGGGCTTCATGGGCAGTGAGCCGCCCTGCACCCAGGCCGTGGTCAACGGGGTGGGCCAGCGGATCCCCGGCGCCTTCGACACCCCCCTCGGCGACCTGAACACCGCCCTGTGGGCGTCGTCGGCCATCCTGGAGGACGACGAGGTCGTGCGGGCCACGGTAAAGATGCAGAAGGCGGCGGCCGAGTACCTGACCCCGGGTGGCACCAACGACCGGGCCGCCTGGCGCGACCTGCTCGTCGACCAGTTCGGCTTCGAGGAGAAGGTCTACGAGGCCGTCCTGGCCTACGTCGGCGCCCAGTGGGAGTTCGACGAGGCCCGCGAGGACCAGTACGTCGGGGTGGGCAAGGCGCTGGTCGCCTCGGGCGACCTGGCCGCCGAGCCGGACTACGAGGCGCTCTACGCCCGCCAGTACTGGACGGTCTAACCACGAGACGTCGGCCGAAGGGGACGGGGTGAGCGACATCGGCGGGGTTGCCAGCTCGATGCTGGGGGCGGTCGCCGCCCCGGCGACGGCGGCTCGGCGGGGCCGTCGCCGCCCCCGCCGGCTGCTGGGCCTGGCGGCCCCGGTGCTGGCCCTGGTCGCCTGGCAGCTTGCGTGGCAGTGGGAGGTGAAGCCGCCGTCCATCCTGCCCTCGCCCCACCAGGTGCTGACGGCCGCCGACGCCTACTTCTTCGGCAACCGGGTGGCCAACGAGCTGTCGGGCGTCGTCTACTTCCGGGGCGCCGGCTGGAGCCACCTTGGCACCAGCATGCTCCGGTGCGGGCAGGCGTGGGCCATCGCCGTGGTGGTCGGCCTGGCCCTGGGCCTCGGCCTGGGCCTCTCCCGCTGGGTGGCGGACCTGCTCGGCCCCTTCACCAACGCCCTGCGGGCCGTCCCCCTCTTCGCCTGGCTGCCGCTCCTGGCCGTCTGGTTCGGCCTCGGCCCCACCTCGGGCCGGCTCCTGATCTTCATCGGCGCCCTGTGGCCGGTGGCGGTGGCCACCACCGACAGCGTGGCCCGGGTTCCGGCGGGCCAGATCGAGACGGCCCGCATGCTCGGCACGCCCCGCTCCCGCCTGTGGCGGCGGGTCTACCTGCCGAGCGCCCTGCCCGAGATCGTCACCGGCCTGCGCCTGTCGCTCATCCTGGCGTGGACCGTCGTGATCGTCGCCGAGCTCAGCGGCACCACCACCGGGGTCGGGGCGATGATGACCGCCGGGCGCGAGTCCAACCAGACCGACCGGATCATCGTGGGGGTCTTCATCTTCGCCCTGGTCGGCTACGCCGCCGACAGCCTCTTGCGCCTGGTCACCCGCCGCTTCATCCGCTGGAGCGCCACGTGACCAATCAGCTGGGGCTGCTGGTGGCCAAGGGGGTGGGCAAGTCGTTCGGGTCGCTCCCCGTGCTCGACGGCCTCGACCTGGAGGTGTCGGCCGGTCGGACGATGGCCCTGCTCGGGCCCAGCGGGTGCGGCAAGTCCACCCTGCTGCGGGTGATGGCCGGGTTCGAGCCCTACGACGCCGGCACCGTCACCGTCGACGGCCAGCCGGTCAACGGTTCCTCGCCCACCCGGGGGATGGTGGCCCAGTCAGGCACCTTGTTCCCGTGGCTCACCGTCCGCCAGAACGTCGGCTTCGGTCCCCGCGAGCAGGGCGAGCCCGGCGTCGACGCCACGGTGAAGGACCTCCTCGCCGTCACCGGCCTCAGCGAGTTCGCCGACGCCCTGCCCCGCCAGCTGTCGGGGGGGATGCGCCAGCGGGCCGCGATCGCCCAGGTACTGGCCAACCAGCCGCCGCTGCTGCTTCTCGACGAGCCGTTCGGGGCCCTCGACGCCCAGACCCGTCTGCGCATGCACGAGTGGGTGCGGGGCCTGCTGGCCGAGCGGCCCACCAGCACCGTCCTGGTGACCCACGATGTCGACGAGGCCCTGCTGCTCGGCGACCAGCTCGGGCTCCTGTCGGCCCGGCCGGCCAAGGTGGTCTCCCTCCGAGACATCCCCTTCGGGGGCGAGCGGGGCCGGCACACCCTGGCCGATCCCACCTTCGTCAGCCTGAAGGCCGACGTCCTCGACGAGGTCCTCGGCGCCGCCTGAGCGGTGCGGTCAGGATCTGGACCGTCGACGGTCGACGGCCAGCGCCACCAGGCCCGCCACGAGCAGCCCGGCGGTCAACCCGATGTGCAGCAGGTTGTCCTCGTCATTGATCGGCAGCAGGTTGGCGTCGCTGTCCTGGTCGACGACGAGCCCGTAGGCCAGAACAGCTCCGTAGGCCACGGCGCCGCCGAGGAGGTACACCTTGGACCAGCTGGCCCGCAGGGCGGCCAGGAGGCCGATGCCGAACAGCAGGTGGACGATGTTGTGGACGACGCTGATCCGGAACAGCCCGAACAGCTCGGCGGTGGAGTCGGTGCCGTACAGGCTCAGCCCGTCGTAGTCCTGGGTGACACCGGGGATGAAGCCGCCGATGCCGGCGAGCAGGAAGGCGAGCCCGAAGACCGCCGCGAAGAGCTGGCCGATGGACCGGCCGCCGCTCCTCGGCTCCTTCTCCTGGCGCACCGGGCGGGGCTCCGGCGCGCTGGGCGCCCGCTTCTTCGAGCCGCCTCGCTGGGGGCCCCCGCTCTTGCCCAGGGTGTTGCCGCGGTACTCGTAGGTCATGGGGCACTCTTTACCCCACGCGGCCACCCGGAAACGACAGGAACGGACGAAATCGCCCTGGGACGAGGCCGTCGCCTCGTTTCCCGCCCACGCCTCGGGGTAGGCATCGCACAGGGAGGTCGTGATGTTCGAGAGCATCGGCAGGGACCGGGTCGGCGAGCTGCTGGACGGCGGGGCGCAGGTGGTGGAGGTGCTCGAGCGACGGCAGTACCACCTGGCCCACCTCCCGGGCGCCGTTCACCTCCCGGCCTGGGAGCTGACACGGGCCCGGGCCGACGAGCTGGACCGGGCCCGGCCCATCATCGTCTACTGCTTCGACAACCTCTGAGACCTCAGCCCCCGAGCAGCGTGCCTGCTCGAGCTGTACGGCTTCACCGAGGTGTACGACTACGTCGACGGCAAGGTCGACTGGATGGCCTTCGGCCTGCCGGTGGAAGGCGAGGACGGGCCGTTCCTCGGCGATCAGTTGGCCCCGGTGGTCACCTGTGCCGTCACCCAGACCGTCGCCGACGCCCGGCGAGAGCTGTCGGGGGCCGACGACGACGCGGTGGTGATCGTCGAGGCTGACGGGCTGGCGGTGGGTGAGGTCGACGAGGAGGCGCTGGCGGGCCAGCCCGACGACACCGTCCTGCTCGAGGTGCTGCGGCCGGTCCCTAGCACGGTCCGCCCCAGCGTGACCGTGGCCTCGGTGGCCGAGGGCGGTGGCGGCGGCCCGTTGGTGACCGACTCCGACGGTCGCCTGCTCGGCCGGGCCACGCTCGAGCCGGCGCACGACCACGAGGGCGACGACCACGGGGGCGACGACCACGGGGGCGACGACCACGGGGCCGACGACCACGAGGGCCACGACCACGGCGAGCCGTCGGTCGACCTCGAGGGCTACGAGGCGGAGCTGACAGCGGTGCTGGCCGCGGTCGAGGAGCGCTTTGGCGAGGAGGAGCCGTCGGCCGAAGAGCTGCGGTCCTTCCTTCGGGAGCGCCTGGTGGCTGAGGGACGCAGCGTCGAGGAGGCCGACCGGTTCCTCGAGGACCAGGGGGTCGGTGAGCCGGAGTGACCCCGCCCGGCCTCTTGGCACCGTTGCGCTCGATCGTCGTCCGCACCTGGTCAGGTGCCTGTCGTTCGCTCGAGCTGGCGGCCCGTTCCGCTGTCAGGCCCACCGTCCCACCAACCAGGAGGCACCGATGACCATCGACGAGCGAGAGCTTGAGGAGATCG
>JBBSKY010000018.1:0-45333 GCA_038255915.1 Acidimicrobiales bacterium
CCGCGCTGGGTGAGATGATCCCGGCGTGCGGGTGCTCTTCTCGACGACTGCCGGGGCTGGACACTTCGGTCCGATGGTGCCGTTCGCCAGGGCCTGTCGCGACGCTGGCCATGAAGTGAGGGTGGCCGCCCCCGCGTCGTTTGCGTCGGCCGTGGCCGCGACAGGGCTCGACCACGCACCGTTCGCCGACGTCCCGCCCGAGGTGCTCGGGCCGATCTTCGGCCGTCTGCCCGAGCTGTCGCGCGTGGAGGCCAACCGGATCGTGATGGCCGAGGTCTTCGGCCGCCTGGATGCCCAAGCTGCGTTGCCCGGGCTCATGGAGCTCATGGCCAGCTGGCGGCCAGACGTCGTCGTGCGTGAGTTCTGCGAGTTCGGCTCGCTGGTCGCGGCAGAAAGAGCGCAGGTCCCGCACGTCGAGGTGGCCATCGGCTTGGCCGCCGCGTACGCCTCCGCCCTGCCGGTCGTTGCGTCCCCGCTCGCCGAGCTCGAAGCCATCGCCGGTCTGTCCGAGGGGACGGCCTACCGGGCTCTGGCCTCCGGGACGGTGCTCAGCTGCGTCCCAGCCGAGGTCGACGGCCTGGACCAGACGGCCGGGCGACCAGCACGTCGGTTCCGGGACGCCTCCCTGACCGCCGTCGAAGGTCCGCCGCCACCGCCATGGGGTGACCAGGGTCATCCACTCGTGTACATCACCTTCGGCTCGGTGGCGGCGGGGCTGCCCCCGTTCGCCGGCATCTATCTCTCTGTCCTCGACGCCCTTTCCGGCGAACCCCTCCGGGTCCTGATGACCACAGGCAGTGCCATCGAGCCGGGATCACTGGCGCCACTGCCCGCCAACGCGCGAGTCGAGCAATGGCGGCCCCAGGCCAGCGTGATGCCCCACGCAGACGCCGTTGTCGGCCATGGCGGGTTCGGCACGACGATGGTGGCGCTGGCCGGCGGAGTGCCCCAGGTGGTCATTCCGCTGTTCGCCGCCGACCAGTTCGTGAACGCCGAGCGCGTGGCTGCGATCGGGGCGGGGGTCTGTCTCGATGGTGGACCCGAGGCCGTGCTGACCCTCGCGCCAGCCCTGGCCGAGGTCCTTGGAGACCCGGCCTACGAGGAGAAGGCTCTCGGAGTCGCCGCCGCCATCGGCAAGCTGCCCGACCTGGCGTCGTCAGTGTCGTTCCTGGAGCAACTGGGAGGGAGCTGACACGAGCCGGCAGCGCCTCGCCGCCGACACCCGTCGACGCCTGGCTGCTCACCGGAATCGCCCGAACTGGGATCGGGGTTACCAGCCGGGGCAGTCGCCAAGGTCCGCCGCGGGAGAGTGCTGCTAGAGACCTGCGTCGACGGAGTCGGCGGCGAGGTGCTGTCGATGGAGCGGCCGAGCGACTGGGCGGAGGCGGTCGAGCTGTTTGAGATTGATCGCAGGGATGTGGCCTTCTTCTACTCGAAGGCCCGCGCCGTCCTGCGGGCGTGACGCTGCAGTGGGGCCGGCGGGGATCGAACCCGCAACCTAGGGATTATGAGTCCCCTGCTCTAACCATTGAGCTACGGCCCCCGAGCGGTGCACCGTAGCGCCAGCGTCGGCCGGGAATGGCCCGTTCGGGCCATGGATGACAGCCTCGCAGGTGCCGATCTAGAGAGGAAGTGCCTGCTCGCCCCCCTCTCGCGCTCTTCGCGCCACCGGTGGGCCCGTCGTGAGCCAGAACCCGGTGCGCACGCTCGGGTTGGCCGTCGCCGTGCTCAACGTCTCACTGGTGCCGCTGGTGGCCGCCAGCCCCAGGCACTCCACCGGGCTGCTCCTGGCCGTCCAGGCCATGGGGGCGCTGACCGCCCTGCTGTTCTTCTTCGGGTACTCCACGCCTCGGGTGCTGCGGGTGCGGTGGCGGCGCACCGAGCTGCTGGCCCTGCGAGTGGGTGAGGCGGAGCTGATGGCGGCCGAGACCGAGGCGCAGGTCGCTGACCTGGTGCTGCCAAGGGCGTCCCGCCTCGTAGCCGCCCGGGGGGCGATCCTGCTCGACGGCGACGGCAAGGTCCTCACCACCCACGCCATCGATGCCGAGTCCGCCGCCGCCCTGATGCCGGCCCTCCCCCCGTCGAACGGACCCACGGCCTCCGCCGTCGTCACCGCCTCCACCATCGCCGTGCCCCTGCGCCAGGGTTGGCTCGTGCTCGTCCTCGCCAGCGGCGCCGGTGACGTGGGGCCGGACGAGCTGGCCATCCTCGAGTCGCTCGGCCACCTGGCCGGGCTGGCCATGGACCGGGCCGAGCTGTTCCAGCGGGACCAGGTGGCCCGCGCCGCCCTGGCCGAGCGCGAGGTCGAGCTGGCCGAGGCCCAGCGGACGGCCCAGCTGGGCAGCTACACCTGGGACCTCACCACCGACGAGATCACCTGGTCGGAGGAGATGCGCCACCTCCTCGATCTCGGGAGCGAGGCCAAGGCAGCGCTCGACTTCGTCCTCGCCTTCCTCGCCCAGGTGCACCCCGACGACCAGGAGCTGGTCCGCTCGGCCTGGGGGGAGGCGAAAGCGGTGGAGGGGCCGAGCTCGCTCGAGTACCGCATCCTGCGACCCGGCGGCGCCGAGCGCTGGATCCACGGCCGAATCCGGTCCGTCCGCGGCCCCGACGGGACCCCCCGACGCCTCCTCGGCACGGTGCAGGACGTCACCGACCGCCGCACCGTCGAGAGCGCCCTGGCCCAACAGGCCCTCCACGACTCGCTCACGGGGCTGCCCAACCGGGTGGCGTTCATGAAGCGGCTCACCGAGGTTCTCGACCGGAGCCAGTGCTCGTTCGGCGTGGCGGTGTTCTTCCTCGACATCGACAGGTTCAAGTGGCTGAACGACAGCCGGGGCCACGCCGCCGGCGACGAGCTGCTGATCGAGGTCGGCCGGCGCCTTCGGGCCGGGATGCGGCCTGGCGACGCCGTCGCCCGCTTCGGCGGCGACGAGTTCGTCGTCCTCTGCGAGAACGTGGACACCGAGCCCGAGGCCGAGCGGCTCTCCGAGCGGCTGGCCGCCATGCTCTGCCGGCCCGTCGAGGTGGCCGGCGAGGAGACGTCGGTCACCGTGAGCATCGGGATCGCCTACCTCCCGGCTGGTGGCAGCGCCTCCAGCGGCGAGGAGCTGGTCGCCGACGCCGACGCCGCCATGTACCAGGCCAAGGAGGGCGGCCGGGACCGCCACGAGCTGTTCGACGCCTCGACCCGCATGGCCGCCAACGCCCGCCACGAGACGGTCAACGCCATGCGCCGAGGCCTCGACCGCAGCGAGTTCGTGGTCCACTACCAGCCTGAGATCGACCTGATCACCGGGCAGCTCGTCGGCTTCGAGGCCCTGGTCCGCTGGGACCGACCGGGGGCCGGCCTGCTGGCCCCGGCTGAGTTCATCGGTCTGGCCGAGGAGACCGGCCTGATCATCCCCATCGGGGCCGAGGTGTTGCGCGCCGCCTGCGCCCAGGCCGCCACCTGGCAGGGGGCCAGGCACCACCGGGCGGGCGCCGTGCACCGCCAGCTCACGCTCTCGGTCAACCTGGCCCCTCGCCAGCTGCTCCACCCGAGCCTCCACGACGTCGTGGAGGGGGCCCTCACCACCTCCGGCCTTCGGCCCGAGCAGCTGTGCCTCGAGATCACCGAGAGCGTGCTGCTGAGCGACGCCGAGGCCAGCGCCCGGGCCCTCGCCTGCCTCCGCAGCCTGGGCGTGATGATCGCCGTCGACGACTTCGGGACCGGCTTCTCCTCCCTCACCTACCTCAAGCAGTTCCCCGTCGACGTCCTGAAGATCGACCGGTCCTTCGTTGAGGGCCTGGGCCGCGACAGCTCCGATCGGGCCATAGTCGCCAGTGTCGTGGACCTGGCCCACGCCTTCGGCCTCACCACCATCGCCGAGGGCGTCGAGACCCTCGAGCAGCTCGACGAGCTGCGGACCATCGGGTGCGAGCAGGGCCAGGGCTACCTGTGGAGCCGGCCCCTGCCGGCCGAGGCGGCCACCTCGTGGCTGGACCAGCACAGCGTGCCCCGATGGGCGGCGATGACCGATGGACAGGCTTCCACCACCGCCGAGTCCCGACCCGCCGCCGCCGGTAGCGCCGACGGCGCCGCCTACCGCAGAGTCCTGGTGGTCGACGACGACCGCACCTACCGGCAGATGCTGCGCCTGATCGTGGAGAGCGAGCCTGGCTACCGGGTGGTGGCCGAGGCCGAGGACGGCCGTGAGGCCATCGCCCTGGCCCGCCACCACGTGCCCGACGTCATCCTCCTTGACCTCGCCATGCCCGGGATGGGAGGTTTGGAGGCACTGCCGCTCCTCCTCGCCGTGGCCCCCACGGCCAAGGTGGTGGTGCTCTCCTCGCTCGAGCCGGCCTACCTGATGGAGAAGGCCGGCGGCCAGGGCGCCGCCGCCTTCTGCACCAAGGTGGACGCCCCCTCCACGATCCTCGAGGCCATCCGACAGCTGGGTCCCTTCGCCACGGCCTGAAGGCTCCGGGGCTGGGATTCGAACCCAGAACCTAACGGTTAACAGCCGTTTGCTCTGCCGTTGAGCTACCCCGGAACGGGCCGCGGGACTGTAGCAGGGGGCTGCTCACGGGCCGGGCGCTACTCCTCCTCGAGGAACTCCTTGAGGCGCTGGCAGCGGATCGGGTGGCGCAGCTTGGCCAGCGTCTTCGACTCGATCTGGCGCACCCGCTCCCGAGTGACCCCGAACTCCCTGCCGACCTCCTCGAGGGTGCGGGCCTGGCCGTCGTCCAGGCCGAAGCGCAGCCGCACCACGGCCTGCTCACGCTCGTTGAGCTCGGACAGGGCCTGGCTCACCGCCTCGTTCAGGAGCGTCCGGGTGGCGGCGTCCGCCGGCATCTCGGCCGAGTCGTCTTCGATGGTGTCACCCAGGGAGAAGTCGCTCTCCTCGCCCATCGGGGTCTCGAGGCTGACCGTGTCCTGGTTCAGCTTCAGGATCTCCCGCACCTTGGCCTCGGAGAGGTCGACGGCCCGGGACAGCTCCAGGGTGGTGGGCTCGTGACCGGTCTCCTGGTGCATCTGGCGCTGCACCCGGACCACCTTGTTGATCGTCTCGACCATGTGGACGGGGATCCGGATGGTGCGGGCCTGGTCGGCGATGGCCCGGGTGATGGCCTGGCGGATCCACCAGGTGGCGTAGGTCGAGAACTTGAAGCCCCGGGTGTAGTCGAACTTGTCGACGGCCCGGATGAGGCCGAGGTTGCCCTCCTGGACAAGGTCGAGGATGGACAGACTGCGACTGCGGTAGCGCTTGGCGATCGACACCACCAGCCGCAGGTTGGCCCGGATGAGATGCTCCTTCGCCTTGAGCCCGTCCACCACGGCCCGCTCCTCGATGCGCCGAAGCGGGAACGGCACCTCCTCCTCGCCGTGCAGCAGCTCCAGCTCGGCCAACCGGCCGGCGGCCTGGGTGCCCTTCTCGATCCGCTGGGCCAGCTCCACCTCCTCTGCCGAGCTCAGCAGCGGCACCTTGCCGATCTCGCCCAGGTACATGCGCACCAGGTCGGCCTGCGGGCCGTCCGGGTCGTCGCGTTCAGGGCCCCGCCGGGGCCCGCGGGCCCGGGAGGTCCTCGGCTCGACGAGGGGCGGCTCCACGACGTGGACCACCGGAGGCGCCACCGGTGCCGCCACCGCCTCCTCCTCGGCGACCGCCGCCGCCACCGCCTCGATCAGCTCCTCGACGTCGACGACGTGGTCGTGCTCCTCGACCCATCGGATCCCCTCGGCCTGCACGCTGGCCCGCAGGGCGTCGATGTAGTCGACGGTGAGGTCGGCCTCGCGGATGAGCTCGTCGAGGTCGTCCTGAGACAGCCACCCCTTCGCCCGGCCCCGCTCGAGCACCCGACCCAGGCCGTCACCGGGACCCGGGGTGCCGGCCGGCTCCGCTGGTTCGGGCGCCCCGACGCTCACGTGACCTCTACTCCCGCTGGTGCGTGACCAGCCACGGTACCAACTGGTCCAGCGCCGCGGCCCGCCGATGCCGGTCGGACAGGAGCGGGAGGTTCGCCTGGAGGAAGGTGATGGCCACGGTGTGGGCCGCGCCGTCGGCGGCGGACAGGTCGGGCTGGCGGCCCAGCAGGCGGGCGGCGGCGAAGATCTCGGTGGCCCGGGCCCGCACCAGCTCGGCGATCACGTCGAGCGCCCGCTCGCTGACCGCGGCGGCGGTGGCCTGGTCGTCTTGCACCAGCGGGTTGCCGAGCTCGTCAAAGGCGCGGCCGAGGCTGGCAGCCCGCGACCTTCCGGTGTCGGGTTCGTTGGCCAGGCTGGCCAGCAGGGTGGCGACGTCTTCGTCGGCTCCGGCGTGGGCCTCGGCGAAGGTCCCGCTCGAGGTCAGGGCCCGGTAGGCACCGATGGCCACGTCGTGGGAGAACAGCTCCTCTTCGAGGTGGGCGGTGACCGCCTCGGGGTGGTTCACCGCGAACCACAGCGCGGCCCGCTCGGCCCGGGGCAGCTCGACCGTGCGGTGCCGGAGGGCGCCTGGCTGAGACGCCGCACCCTCGGCCCGACCCGGACGGCCCTCGCGGCTCAGGTCGCGCAGGCGGGCGGGGTCGAGCCGGGTGCGGGCCGCCACCTCCATGAGGTAGGGGTCGCGCACGAGCGGGTTGGGGTGCTGGTCGATCATGGCGACGGCCTGCTGGGCGGCCCGAGCCCGGCCCTCGTTGCTGTTCAGGTCGGCTCCCGCCCAGACCCGTTGGAGGCGGAACGACAGGAAGGGCACGGCCTCCTCGACGGCCCGCTGCAGGGCGGTGGGATCCCGGCGGCCGACGTCGGCCGGGTCGGCGCCGGCCGGCAGCGCCACGACGCGGATGTCCAGATCGTGCGAGCGCTCCCAGGCGTGGAAGCGCTCAGCCGCCCCCTGACCGGCGACATCGGCGTCGTAGCCGAGGACCAGCCGGGTGGCCCCGAACGCCTTGAGCCGGCGCACGTGGTCCTCTGTGGCGGCGGTGCCGCAGGTGGCCACGGCCGAGGCCACCCCGGCCTGGTGGAAGGCGATGACGTCGGTGTAGCCCTCGCACAGCACGGCGGTGGCGTGGCGCATCACGTGCTCCTTCGCCCAGTTCAAGCCGTAGAGCACCTCCTTCTTGCGGTAGAGGGGGGTCTCGGGACTGTTCTTGTACTTGGGGTCCCGCCCTCCGGGGAGCTGGCGCCCGCCGATGCCGATGGCTGCGCCCTGGTGGTCGAGGATCGGGAACAGCACCCGCTCGCGGAACACGTCGCTGCGCCGACGCTTGTCGTCGACGTAGCCGAGGCCCGTCCCTTGGAGAACGTCGTCGGGAAGACGCAGGGCCTGGCCCAGCTGGTCCCACCCGGCGGGGGCCCAGCCCAGCCGGTAGCGGCGGACGACCTCACCGTCGTAGCCCCGGCTGCGCAGGTAGGACCGCGCCGTGTTGGCGTCGGGAGCGGTGAGGAGGCGGTCGTGGTACCAGGCCACGGCCCGATCCATGGCCTCGAGGAGGGCAGCTCGGCGCTGGCGGGCCTTGGCCTGCTCGGGGTCCTCCGCCTGCAGCGCGACGCCGGCGCGGGGGGCGAGCCGCTCGACCGCCTCGACGAAGGTGAGCCCCTGGGTCTCTCGCAGGAACGAGATGGCGTCGCCGCTGGCCCCGCAGCCGAAGCAGTGGTACACCCCGAGCGCCGGGTTCACCGAGAACGACGGCGTCTTCTCGGCGTGGAACGGGCACAGGCCGATCCACCGCGACGACGACCGCTTGAGGCCGACCTTCTCGTTGATGACGGCCACGATGTCGGTGGCCTCCTTCACCCGGCGGAGATCCTCCTCGGCGATCATCATGGGACCGAGGAGGCTACCGACCTCCGGCCGACGGATATCTACGATGAACGTGGCTAACTTGGTGGTGCGTGGACCTCCAGTCGGCGGCCGACTGCCTCGGTGTCCACTACCAGACGGCCTACCGCTGGGTCCGCAACGGCTCGCTGCACGCCGTGAAGATCGGGTCGTCGTACGCCATCAGCGAGAGCGAGCTGGCCCGCTTCACGGCGGAACGGGCCCGGCCGGCACGGCCTCCCCGCACCACCGCCGTGCGCAGGTGGCCCACCCAGCGGGAGCGGCTGCACCGCCTGCTGGTGCAGGGCGACGAGCTCGGGGTGCGCCTGCTGGTGGATCGGCTGCACGAAGGCGGGGTCGAGCCGCTGACGCTGTGCGAGGAGCTGTTCACGCCGGTGCTGGCCCAAGTGGGCGACGAGTGGTCGGAGGGGCGCATCAGCGTCGCCGTCGAGCACCGCCTGTCGGCCATATGCGAGCGGGTCCTGGCCCGGATCGCCGTCCACCCGCGGGGCCGGCCCCGGGGCGTGGCCGTGGTGTGCACACCGCCGGGCGAGGAGCACTCGCTGCCTGCGGCCATGGCGGCGGTCTGCCTGCGCAGCGACCGTTGGCAGGTGCACCACCTGGGCACCCAGGTGCCGGCGGCCGACCTCGTCGCCCTGCTCCGTGCCGTCAGGGCCGACCTGCTCGTGCTCTCGCTGTGCCACCCGCCGACCGAGCTCGCCGTCGACGCCACCGCCGGGGCGGCGGCGGAGGCCGGGGTGCGCGTGCTCGTGGGCGGCCCGGGCCAGACGCTGCCCCAGCTCCTCCAACGAGCCAGAGCCTCCTAGAGGGTCGGCACGGTGCCCGATGCTGCGCTTCCCCGGAACATCGTGCTGACCGGGGCCAGCGCCGGCATCGGGGCGGCGGCCGCCGTCGAGCTGACCCGCCAGGGCCACTCGGTCACAGCCGTCGGCCGCTCGGCCACCAAGCTGGCTTCCGTGCGCAGCAGGATGCTGGCCGTGGCCCCGGGCGGCCTGGAGGTCCCGGAGCCGGAGACGGCCGACTTCGCCACGCTTGCCGGCGTGCGGGCCCTGGCCGACACCCTCCTCGAGCGCTGCCCCCGGATCGACGTGCTGGCCAACAACGCCGGGCTGATCGTGCCCCGCCGCCAGGAGACCGCCGACGGCTTCGAGATGACCTTCGCCGTGAACCACCTGGCCCCGTTCCTTCTCACCAACCTCCTGGTGGGACGCGTCGCCGAGTCCGGCGGCCGGGTGGTCACCACCTCCTCCGACGCCCACAGGCGCGGCAAGATCTGCGAGGACGACCTGCAGCTGCGCCGTTTCGGCCGGTGGAAGGCCTACTGCCAGTCGAAGCTGGCCAACATCCTGTTCACCTCCGAGCTCGCCCGCCGCACCGGCCTGCCCGCCACCTGCTTCCATCCCGGCCTGGTGCGCACCGACTTCGGTCGGGGCTCCTTCGTCAAGGTGCTGTCGAACGTCATCCGGCCCCTCTACCGCACCCCCGAGCAGGGGGCCGAGACGCTGGTGTGGCTGGCCACCGACCCCGAGGGCGGCGCCCCGACGGCCACCTACTACGCCGACTGCGCCCCCGGGAAGCCCACCGCCACGGCCACCGACCCCGAGCTGGCCCGCCGCCTCTGGGAGACCAGCGCCACCCTGGTCGGCCTGTCGGCGAGCTGATCCGCCCACCGCTCAGGCGGGCGCCGCCTCATCGGGCCACGGGGTTGTGCCACGAAAGCTCGCGGAAGCGGGCGAAGTCGGTGTCGGCGCTCACCATCTGCATGCCGTACTCGATGCAAAGGGCGGCCAGGGCCGCATCGGGGATCAGGTTGGCCCGAAGGTCGTGCTCGCGCACGAGCCGGCCCAGGATCTCGCGGTGGTGCCGCCCCGGGACCGGCACCCAGGTGACCGGGGCGTCGAGCCACGCCTCGACCGTCGACCAGGCTGCCGTCGGGCTGAGCGGCTGGCGCAGGGCGCGGGGATGGGTGACGATCCGCATGAAAGCCACCAGCGAGGGCCAGGGGATCCCGACCCGACGGTCGCCGTTGAGGGTGGCCTCGAGCCAGGGGCGGGCCGCCTCGTGGAACGGGCTCTCCTCGTCGACGGCGTAGAGCAGGATGTTGGCGTCGAGGAGCACCTCAGGGCGCCGGGGCGTCGTCGAGCAGCTCCAGGGCCTCGGCCACGTTGGCCACGTCGATCCGCAAGCCGAGCGGATGGGTGGGCTGGCGGAACGGCTGGACGGGCGGGCGGGGCAGCAGCCCCCGGCGGATGAGCGTGTTGACCGCCTCGCTGACCCCGAGGCCACGCTCGCGCCGCAGCGCCTCGACGGCCTTGGCGGCGTCGTCGTCGAACTCGACTGTCGTGCGCATGCGGCCATGTTAGCACGTGCGTGCAGGGCAGACTGCTCCGGCGTGCAGCTCAGATGAAGCCGAGGGTTGGCCGGCGGGCCCCATGACGTCGCCCGTTTCTGCTTGGCTGGACCGATGGCATGTGACCTGCTGATCGAGGTGGAGAACCGGGCCGGAGCGCTGGCGAAGGTCGTTGCGGCGATCAGCGACGCCGGGGTCAACATCTCGGGGGCGACCTGCACCCGCCCGGAAGGATCGGCGGCCCTTCACATTCTGGTGAAGTACCCCGAGGCGGCCAAGCACGCCCTCGCCACCGCCGGGGTCACCATCACCAGCGAGCGCGAGGTGGTGGTGATCGACGCCGACGACCGGCCGGGGGTGCTGGCCGACCTGGCCCGCACGGTGGCCGAGGCCGGCGTCGACCTCGACCTGCTCTACCTGGCCACCAAGACCCGGATCGTCTTCGGCTCACCCGACCTCGAGGGCCTGCGGGCCGCCCTCGGCGTGCGTGCCACCGCCTGAGCGAGCCGCTACCCCGGAGGGGGCAGGAACGGCGGCGGCTCGAAGGCGTGCGGCGACGGAGGCGGAGAGGGGAGCGGCGGCGGCGCTCGGTGCGGCGTCGCCAAGGCCTGGCCCGACGCGGCCCAGGTGATCCTCGCCCCGTTGGCCTCGGCGGCGATCAGCTCGGCCCTCAGCGCCTCGAGGCGGGAGGCATGGATCGGCGCGGACCGGCCAGCCAGCTCGAGGAAGGCCAGCGAGCCGAGCTCCTCGAGCAGCTTGCCGACCCTGCGGTCGCGCTGCAGGGTCGAGGCCTTGTCGACCACGGTGCCCTGCAGCGTCTGGGCCTGGACCCTGGCCTTGTCGAGCAGGCCCACGGCCTAGCGCTTCCCGCTCTTGATGACGGCCTGGGCGGCCGCCAGCCGGGCGATCGGCACCCTGAAGGGCGAGCATGACACGTAGTCGAGGCCGGCGTCGTAGAACAGCTGGATCGACTCGGGATCGCCGCCGTGCTCGCCGCACACCCCGAGCTTGAGGTCGGGCTTCACCGACCGGCCCCGCTCGGCGCCCATGCGCACCAGCTCGCCCACGCCCTCCTGGTCGATGGTGTCGAAGGGGTCGCGCTGCAGCAGGCCCTGCTCGAGATAGGCCGGCATCGTCTTGGCCGACACGTCGTCACGGCTGAACCCGAAGGTCATCTGGGTCAGGTCGTTGGTGCCGAAGGAGAAGAAGTCGGCCACCTCGGCCAGGTCGGCGGCCCGCAGGGCGGCCCGGGGCGTCTCGATCATGGTGCCGATGGTCACGTCGCCCACGTGGCCGGCCTCGGCGATGGCCAGCTCCACCCAGTACCGGGCGGCGGCCATCTCTTCACGGTTCACCGTGAGGGGGATCATGACCTCGACCACGGGGGTGCCGCCGGCCGCCACCCGCTCGGCGCAGGCCTCGAGCAGCGCCCGCACCTGCATGCCGTACAGGCCGGGCTTCACCACGCCGAGGCGCACGCCCCGGGTGCCCAGCATGGGGTTGACCTCGTCCCACTCGCGGGCGGCGTCGAGGAGGCGCTGCTCCTCCTCGGACAGCCCGGTGGTGGCCTCCTTGACCACCAGATCCTCGGTGGCGGGGAGGAACTCGTGCAGCGGCGGGTCCAGCAGGCGGACGCAGACCGGCAGGCCGTCCATGGCCTCGAGGATCTCGACGAAGTCGTCCTTCTGGGCGCCCCGCAGGGCCTCGAGGGCGGCGACCTCCTCATCGGGGGTGGCGGCCAGGATCATCTGGCGCACGATCGGCAGGCGCCCCTCGCCGAGGAACATGTGCTCGGTGCGGCACAGCCCGATGCCCTCGGCCCCGAAGCTGCGTGCGTTGGTGGCGTCGGGCCCGTTGTCGGCGTTGGCCCGCACCTTCAGGTTGCCGGCACGCACGTCGTCGGCCCAGCCGAGGAGGGTGTGGAACTCCTCCGAGGCGACGCCGGCGGCCACCTTCACGGCGCCGAGGACGACCTGGCCGGTGGCACCGTCGAGCGAGATCACGTCGCCCTCGTTGACCACGGCGTCGCCAGCTGAGAAGCGCTTCCCGGTGATCTTCAGCGACTCGGCACCCACGATGGCGGGCTTGCCCCAGCCCCGGGCCACAACGGCGGCGTGCGACACCAGGCCACCCCGGGTGGTGAGGATGCCCTCGGCCACGATCATCCCGTGCACGTCCTCGGGCGAGGTCTCGTTGCGCACCAGGATCACCTTCTCCCCCCGCTTTGACGCCTCCTCAGCGTCATCGGCGGTGAAGTACACCTGGCCCACCGCCGCGCCCGGCGAGGCGCCCAGGCCCTTGGCCACTGCGGTGACCGACTCGGCGAACTGCGGGTGCAGCACCTGGTCGAGGAGGTCGGCCGAGATGCGCGAGACGGCCTCCTCGCGGGAGATGCCGAGGTCTTCGGTGGCGGTCATCTCGACGGCCATGCGCAGCGCGGCCACGCCGTTGCGCTTGCCCACCCGGGTCTGCAGCATCCACAGCTTGCCCTGCTCGATGGTGAACTCGGTGTCGCACATGTCCTTGTAGTGGCCCTCAAGCGTGGTGAAGATCCCCAGCAGCTCGGTGTGGATCTCGGGGAACTGGGCCTTCATGTCGTCGAGGGTCTCGGTGTTGCGAATGCCGGCCACCACGTCCTCGCCCTGGGCGTTGACCAGGAAGTCGCCGTAGGGCACGTTCTCGCCGGTGGAGGGCGACCGGGTGAAGCCCACACCGGTGGCGCTGGTGTCGTCGCGGTTGCCGAACACCATGGCCTGGACGTTGACGGCGGTGCCGAGGTCGTGGGGGATGCGCTCACGCACCCGGTAGGCCCGGGCCCGGGCCCCGTCCCAGCTCTTGAACACAGCCTCGACGGCGCCCCGCAGCTGCTCGCGCGGGTCCTGGGGGAAGGGTGCGCCGGTCGCCTTCTCGACGATGGCCTTCTCCTCCTCGCACAAGGTGCGCAGCCTCTCGGGGGGCACGTCGGCGTCGTTGGCGGTACCGGCATCGCGCTTGGCCACCTCCAGCGCCTCGTCGAAGGGGGCCCCGTCGACCCCGAGCACGATGCGCCCATACATGGCGATGAAGCGTCGGTAGGAGTCGTAGGCGAAGCGCTCGTCCATGGCCTTGGCCAGCCCCTCGACGCTGGCGTCGTTGAGCCCGAGGTTGAGGACGGTGTCCATCATCCCGGGCATCGAGAACTTGGCCCCGGAGCGGACGCTGACCAGAAGGGGGTCGGCGGCGTCGCCCAGACGGCGGCCCATCTTCTCCTCGAGCCGCACGACCTGGGCGGCCACCTCGGCGTCGAGGCCGTCAGGCCAGCCCGAGGCCATGTAGTCGTTGCAGGCCTCGGTCGAGATGGTGAACCCGGGAGGCACGGGCAGGCCCAGCACCGACGTCATCTCGGCCAGGTTGGCCCCCTTGCCCCCGAGGAGGTCCTTCTGCTCCATGGGAGGCCGCGGGTGCTGGTGGTCGAAGGCGTAGACATAGGGCACGACAGCCGAGCCTACCGAGGCTAGAGATTCAGCCTGCCGGTGAGGTGGGCGACGAGGTCGGTGATCGGCAGTCGGACCTGCTCGGCCGAGTCCCGCTCCCGCACGGTCACCTGGGCGTCCTCGAGGCTGTCGAAGTCGACAGTGACGCAGAACGGCGTGCCCACCTCGTCCTGGCGGCGGTAGCGCTTGCCGATCGACTGGGTGTCGTCGTAGTCGCAGACGAAGCGGGGCTGGAGCAGGCCGAGGACCTCGCGGGCCAGCGGGGTGAGCGTCTCCTTCTTCGACAGCGGCAGCACGGCCACCTTGTAGGGGGCCAGCCGGGGGTGCAGGCGCAGCACGGTGCGGGCCTCGCCGCCGATCTCGTCGGTGTCGTAGGCGGCCACCAGGAAGGCCATCATCGACCGGGTGGCGCCGGCCGCCGGCTCGATGACGTAGGGCACGTAGCGCTCGTTGGCCGCCTGGTCGAAGTAATCGAGGCTCTCGCCGCTGGCCGCGGCGTGAGCCTTGAGGTCGAAGTCGGTGCGGTTGGCGATGCCCTCGAGCTCGCCCCAGCCGAACGGGAAGAGGAACTCGATGTCGGAGGTGCCGGCCGAGTAGTGGCTCAGCTCCTCGGGGTCATGCGGGCGGATGCGCAGCTGGTCCTCGGGGATGCCGAGGTCGACGTACCAGCGGTGGCGCTCGTCGACCCAGTGGTCGAACCACCTCGGGGCATCGGCCGGCGGCACGAAGAACTCCAGCTCCATCTGCTCGAACTCCCGGGTGCGGAAGACGTAGTTGCCCGGGGTGATCTCGTTGCGGAAGCTCTTGCCCACCTGGGCGATGCCGAACGGCGGCTTCTTGCGGGTGGTCTGCAGCACGTTCTTGAAGTTGACGAACATGCCCTGGGCCGTCTCGGGCCGCAGGTAGGCCACCGACCCCTCGTCGGCCACCGGGCCGGTGTGGGTCTTGAACATGAGATTGAAGTCGCGGGGCTCGGTGAGGTCGGTGCTACCGCAGCTGGGGCAGTGGACCTTCCCGTCCTCGGCCGCTTCGAGGTGGTCGGCCCGCCACCGCTGCTGGCAGCTCCGGCAGTCGACCAGCGGGTCGGTGAAGGTGGCCAGGTGGCCGCTGGCCCTCCAGATGTCCGGTGGGCCGAGGATGGCGGCGTCGAGGCCGACGACGTCGTCGCGCAGCTGCACCATCGACCGCCACCACGCCTCCTTCACGTTGCGCAGCAGCTGGACCCCGAGCGGCCCGTAGTCGTAGGTCGACCGGAAGCCGCCGTAGATCTCGGCCGACGGGAACACGAACCCGCGCCGCTTGCACAGGGCGACCACGGCCTCCATCCGCTGGGGGTCAGGCTCGGGAGCAGACATCGCGGGCAGGGTAGTGGAGGCGTTTGGTGGGGCCTCTGGGTAGACAAGCCCCATGGGCGCTCGGATGACGGCCTTCCGGCAGTTCTGGCGGAAGCTCGACGACGTCGAGCTCCAGCCCCCGATCCCGCCCGAGCTTCCGCCGGGCCGGGTCGAGATGGTGCCCGAACGGGGCGAGATGTTCGTCCGGGACATCCCGGGCCGGCTCGGTGCTCCCACCATCCTCCTGCTCCACGGCTGGACCCTGACCGCCGACGTCAACTGGTTCACCGTCTTCGACACCGTGGCCCGCCACGGCCGGGTGCTGGCCCTCGACCAGCGCGGCCACGGCCGGGGCCTCCGCAGCGAGCAGCCCTTCACGCTGGAGGCTGCCGCCGACGACGCCGCCGCTCTGCTCCGCCACCTCGACGCCGGTCCCGCCATCGTCGTCGGCTACTCGATGGGCGGGTCGGTCGGGCTGGTGCAGGCGTGCCGCCACCCCGAGACCGTGGCTGGGCTGGTGCTGCAGTCCACCGGGCTCCGGTGGCGGGCCAGCCTCCGGGAGAGGGTGCTTTGGGCCGGCATGGCGGCCGTCGAGTACGGCCTGCGGTTCGGCACCCCCCGGGGGCTCACCGACCGCTACCTGCGCATGGCGGTAGCGCAGCGACCCGACCTCGATTCGCACCTCGCCTGGCTGAAGGCCGAGGTCCAGCGAGCTGACCCGAGCAGCATCGCCGCCGCCAGCCGGGCGCTCAGCGCCTTTGATGCCCGGCCGTTCGCCGGATCGATCAACGTCCCAGCCGTCGTCATCGTCTCGAGAAGGGACCGGCTGATCCGGTCCCGCCGGCAGCACGAGCTCGTCGCCGCCCTCGACGGCGCCCAGGCCGTCGAGGTCGACGCCGCCCACAACGGCTGGTTGGTCAAGCCCGAGGAGGTGGCCGGCGCCCTCGACGAGGCGATCGGGATGGTGGCCGCCCGGATCGCCGCCGGCTCCTGACCCTCAGGGGCGGTGCTGGCGGGCGGCGACCCGGGAGACGGCGGCGACGATGGCGTCGGCCAGCAGCGTGGGGGCCTCGAAGTTGGCGAAGTGATCGGCGTCGAGCTCGACGACATCGGCGCCGAGCGCCTCGGCCAGGGCCCGCTGGCGCCACGGCTCGACCAGCTGGTCACGGGTCGGGAGGACCACGACGGTCGGCAGGTGGCGCAGCGACGACACCCGCTCCCGCATGTCGAAGCCGGCCATGGCCTCGCCGCCCTCGACGATGTCCCGGGCCGCCTGCCGGCGCCACTCCCCCAGCATCCACGCCCGGTAGGGGGCGATCCCGGGCTCCCGCTCGATCGACCAGCGCAGGTGGCGGGCGATGAGGCGGTCGAAGTGGCCCAGGCGGATGACGCCGCCGAGCAGGGGCATCAGCCGCCAGCGGCTCGAGGCCATCCACGAGCCGGACGAGAAGTCGAGGGTGGTGCCGGCCAGCACCATCCCGGCCACCTTCTCCGGGTGGCGCTCGGCCAGCAGCAGGGCGATGGCCCCGCCCATCGAGTAGCCGCACACGATCACCTTGTCGATCCCGAGCAGGTCGAGGAGGGCGGCGTGGTCGTCGGCGGCCTCCTCGAGGGAGAAGGAGCCTTCGGTGCGCATGCTGCGGCCGTGGTCGCGGTGGTCGACGCCGAGGACGGTGTGGGTGGCGCTGAGAGGCCCGTACACCGGCCACCAGTTGAGGTCGGCCGTCCACATCCAGCCGTGCAACAGCAGGACCGGCACCGAGCCCTCAGATCCTGTGCTTCCCGCTCCGCTGGGCCGCTCGGGCCCGTCGGCGTGGCGGAGGAACAGCTCGCCCCGGCCGGGAACGTTGACCATCCGTCCGGGCGGCAGGGGCGGAGGCAGGCACGCCTCGGGCCCGAGGCGGGGACGGCGGCGGGCGATCTCCCGGGCCCGGCGCAGCTCGGTGCTCAGGTCGGGCACCTTCAACGCCCCGCCTCGGCCAAGGCCAGGAGGTCGGCCTCGAAGCGGCCGGCGAAGCGGCGGAGGGCGTCGGGGCCCAGCAGCTGGGTCCGGGCCCGGAACGACAGGTGGAGGCGGCCTGCCACGGTGACCACGCCGAGGGAGAGCCCGCACGGCATGCGGGCCGGAGCCGAGAACCACGCCCCCCGGACCTCCCCTGCGTCGAAGCCAAAGTCGGGGGGCTCGGACAGCTGGCCGAGGTTCGAGGCCACCGCCGTGCACACCAGCCGGCTGCCGGTGAGGGAGAGGAGGGCGCTGAGCGGCTGCTTGGACCACAGCGGCAGCGACGTCCACCCACCAATGATCTCCATGAGGGCGGCGGCGCCGCCCTGCTTGAGGCGCTCGCTCTGCGCCTTCACCGCGCTCAGGAGGGCGCCGGCGTCGCGGCGGTCGCTCCGCTCGGTGGCCACCCGCGCCTCCAGCACCATGTTCGTCACCACGTCCTCGCGCCACCCCTTCGGACGCACGTTGACGGGGACGAGGAGACTGATGCGGCCGGAGTCCCGGCCGTGGTCGGCGTTCCACCCCTCGACGGTCCGGATCAGGGCGGCCACCAGCAGATCGTTGATCGTCGGGCCGCCTTCGGCATCGAGGCGTTTCGTCTGCTCCGCGGTGAGGGAGCACACGTGGAACCGGTAGCCCGGCCCGTGGTGGGCGCCTTCGGCGATCAGGCGGGCCGGAGCGCGGAGAAGGTCGCTGGCCTTGCTGGCCAGCAGCCGGAACCGGCGGGTCCGGGACCGGCGGTCGGGGGCGGCGAGGAGCCGGTTGACGTCGCGAGCCTCCTCAAGGCCCGCCGCCGGGGCGGGATCGGTTCGGCCCGCGTAGTGGTGGGCGACGGCCTGCAGGAGCCGCAGGCAGCCGAAGCCGTCAAAGGCGGCGTGGTTGGCGTTGAGGAGGAGGCGGTCGCCCCCTGGACTGCGGACCAGCACCAGCCGGAACGGCGGCGATTCGACCAGCGGCACCTGCCGGCTGTACAGCTCGTCACGGACGTGGCTGACGGCGGTGTCGTCCAGACAGGTCACGACCCGCACCGGGTCGAGGTCGAGCGACGGGGCGATCTCCCAGACCCAGGTGTGGTCGCGGCGACGGGCCGGGAGCTGGCGGGCCCGGGCCATCGGGTGGGCGGCAGAGGCCCGGCCCACCGCCGCCCTCAGCCGCTCCTCGTCCAGGCTTCCAGCCAGGGCGATCTCCAGCTGGATCCCCCACGGCTCAGCCGCAGTGTCGAGCAGGTGCACGGCCTGGTCGATCACCGTGAACGGCACCCGTTCCGGGGTGGCCGTCGCCTCCCCCGGCACGATCAGCGCGGTCATCCGGCGGCGTCCATCGGTGCCATGCACCCTCGCCTACCCCGAAGTCACCCCGACGACGCCCACACGTCGCGTGACCGACGAGGCCAAGCGAACGGGGTTCGAGCACGAGGGGCGGTGTGGGTCACCCCCGACCTCACCGTCACACCTGCGCCACCGCGCAGCCGCCCGCCGCCGCCTCAGCGGTCGAGGAGGTGCGCGGAGCGGAGGCGGCGTTCGAGATTGACCTCCAAGGCCCGGGTGGCCAGGGCGTCGACCTCGGCGGTGGTGGCTGACGCCGGTTCGCCCAGGGCGGCGCCCAGGCCGCCGCCGAGGATGCGGCGGCACAGCTCGAGCGCCGCCTCGGAGACCGCCACACCGCCGCCCCGGTGGGAGCGGCACAGGGTGCCCCCCTGGGCGTGGTCGAAGGCGACGAGGCCGTCGAGCGCCCCGCACGTGGCGCAGGCGTCGAGGAGGGGCTGGGTGCCCTCGGCGGCGAGAAGCTTGAGGAAGAAGGCGGGCACCAGCACGGCCGAGTCGCACGCCTCCAGCGCCCGCAGGGCGCCCACCAGCATCTGGAGGAGCCGCAGGTTGGGCTCGCCCTCCTGGGCCACCTGGTCGCAGGCCTCCAGGAGGGTGCTGGCCCGGGACAGCCGATCGAGGTCGCCCCGCACGGCAGCGAAGGTGTCGATGGCCTCGACCTGGGTGACGGTGTCGAGCGAGCGGCCCTCGTAGAGCTGGAGGGCGACGTGGGTGGTGGGCTCGAGGCGGGACCCGAAGCGGCTCGAGGTCTTGCGCACGCCCTTGGCCACCGCCCGGACCTTGCCCCGCCCGGCGGTGAGCAGGACGATGATGCGGTCGGCCTCGCCCAGCCGGTAGGTCCGCAGGACCACCCCCTCGTCCCGGTAGAGGTTCACACCCCGCCGAAGCGGCGCTCCCTCCGGGCGTACTCGTCGAGGGCGGCGACGAGGTGGGCCCGACCGAAGTCGGGCCACAGCGTGTCGACGAAGACCAGCTCGGCGTAGGCCGCCTGCCAGAGCAGGAAGTTCGACCACCGCACCTCGCCGGAGGTGCGGATCACCAGGTCGGGATCGGGCAGCTCGGGGAAGTAGAGGTGGTCGCTGATGGTGTCCTCGTCGACCTCCTCGGGCGACAGGCCCTTGGCCAGGACGGCCCGCACGGCGTCGACGATCTCGGCCCGGCCGCCGTAGTTGAAGGCGATGCAGAAGGTGAGCCCGGTGTTGGTGGCCGTGCGGGCCACGGCCTCGTCGATGTGGCCGAGGACCGAGGCCGGCACCCGCCCGTCCCGCCGGCCGGCCACCACCACCCGCACGTTGCGGCGGTGCAGCTCGGCCATCCGCTTGGCCACCACCTCGCCGGGCAGGCCCATGAGGTAGGCCACCTCCTCCTCGGGCCGGGCCCAGTTCTCGGTGGAGAAGCCGTAGACGGTGAGCGCCTCGAGGCCGAGGTCGATGGCGGCGTCGACCACCCGGTACAGCGCCTCCTCGCCGGCGGCGTGGCCGAGGGTGCGGTGGAGGCCCTGACGCAAAGCCCAGCGCCCGTTGCCGTCCATCACGATGGCCACGTGACGGGGCAGGGCAGCCGGAGGATCGGCGGGCATCGAGCCACTGTACGGTTCGTGCCTCCCCTGGGTAAGGCAATGGCGTGCTCGATCGGATCCTCTTCCCCCTCACCTCCCGGTTCCGGTGGGCCGACCAGGCGCTGGACGTCCACAAGCGCTTCGGTCAGGTGCAGGGAGGCCCGCTGGCCTCCTACATCACCCTGGCCGCCTTCCTGTCGCTGTTCCCGCTGCTGCTCGTGGCCATCGCCATCCTCGGGCTGGTGGCCGCCGACGTGGACGTGGCGGGTGAGGTCATCAAGCAGCTGAGCCTGGACGGCACCTCGGCCGATCTGGTGGAGAAGACGCTGGACACCGCCGCCAGCTCGAAGCGGTCAGCGTCGATCGTGGGCCTCGCGGGCCTGCTGTGGAGCGGCCTCGGGCTGGTCAACACCCTGGAGTCGTCCTTCGACGCCGTGTGGCAGTCCGAGGGGCGGGGCCTGAAGGACAAGGCGTTCGCCCTCCTGTGGCTGGGAGGCGCAAGTTTGCTGGTCGTGGCCTCCCTGACCGCCACCGCCGCCGCCGGCTTCCTGCCCGGGTTCCTCACCTGGCTCTCCCTGCTCCCGACCCTGGCCTTCGATGTGGCCCTTTGGCTGTGGACGTTCAGGGCCCTGACCGGGCGGAAGGGCCTGCCCTGGCGGGCCCACCTCCCCGGCGCCATCCTGGGTGCCGTCGGCTTCGAGATCCTCAAGATCGTGGGCGCCGTGTACGTCCCCCGGGTCGTGGGATCCAGCTCGGCCCTGTACGGCGCGCTCGGCGTCGTCTTCGCCCTCATCGCCTGGTTGGCCCTGTTCGGCCGGCTCTGCGTGTACGCCACCTGCCTGAACGTGGTGCGCTGGGAGGAGCAGCACGGCACCGTGCACGTCGACCTCGAGGTCCCGAACGTGCCCGAGGTCGAGGACCCGGTGACCGCCACCCGCTCGGGCCGGGCGCTGCCCACCACCTGAGAGGCGGCGTCGCGGCCCGGCGGTAGCGTCGTCGGGTGCCATCTGTGGTCGCCCTCGCCCTCGCCCGGGTCACCGCTGCCCTCCCCGGCGGCGGCGAGGACCGGCCGGGCCAGGTGGCGATGGCCGAGGCCGTGGCCACAGCCGTGGAGCGACACCGCCACGTCGTGGTTCAGGCCGGGACCGGCACGGGCAAGAGCCTGGCCTACCTGGTGGCGTGCATCGCCACCGGCCAGCGGACGGTGGTGGCCACCGCCACCAAGGCCCTGCAGGACCAGCTGGCCGGCAAGGACCTGCCGTTTCTGGCCGAGCACCTCGACCAGCCGTTCGAGGTGGCGGTCCTGAAGGGCCGCAGCAACTACCTGTGCCGCCAGCGCCTGGCCGAGGTCTTCCCCGGCGACGACGACGTCGCCCAGCCCAGCCTCGATCTCGACGCCGGCACCATCTCGGGGCTCGGCCAGGAGCTGCACCTCCTGCGGGCCTGGGCCGCCAAGAGCCAGACGGGCGACCGGGCCGAGCTGGACTTCGAGCCCCGGGCCCAGGCCTGGTCCCAGCTCAGCGTCTCCGCCGTCGAGTGCCCGGGGGCGGCCAAGTGCCCCAAGGGCGACGTGTGCTTCGCCGAGCGGGCCCGGGACCGGGCCAAGGAGGCCGACGTCATCGTGGTGAACACCGCCCTCTACGGCATGCACCTGGCCTCGGGCGGCCACCTGCTGCCCGAGCACGACGTGGTGGTCTTCGACGAGGCCCACGAGCTGGAGGACATCGCCGCCACCTCCCTGGGCCTCGAGCTGTCTGCCGGGCGCTTCGAGGCCCTGGCCCGGATGGCAGCCGGTGTGGTGGCCAAGGCCGACCTGCCCGCCACCGCCGCGGTGGCCGAGGTGGGCGACACCGTCGGCGACCTCCTGGCCCGGATGATCGGCGACCTCGTCGTCGGTGGACCGCAGGGGCTGGCCGACCCGTCGCTGGCCGCCGGCGTGGCGCTGGCCGAGGGCCGGGTGCAGGTGCTGTCGGCCGCGCTGCGCCGTGCCGAGGTGGGCCAGGGCAGCGAGGTGGCCGCCCGCAAGTCGCGGGCCCAGCAGGCCGCGGGCCACCTGAAGGAGGATCTCGGGACGGTGGCGGCGCTGCCCACCAGCCACGTGGCGTGGGTCGAGAAGGGCGCCAACCGCCAGCCCCTGCTGCGGGTGGCGGCGGTCGAGGTGGGCGCCATCCTGGCCCGCCAGCTGTGGGGTGAGGTGTCGGCCGTGCTGACCAGCGCCACCATCCCACCCGGCGTCGTCGCCCGCCTCGGCCTGCCCCCCGCCGACACCGACGAGCTGGACGTGGGCAGCCCCTTCGACCACCGGGCCCAGGGCATCCTCTATGTGCCCACCCACCTGCCCGACCCCCGCCGGCCCGGGGCCGACGAGGCCATGGCCGAGGAGCTGGGCTGGCTGATCCGGGCCGCCGGCGGGCGCACCCTGGCCCTGTTCACCTCGTTCCGGCGCATGGAGCTGGCCGTCGCCGCCCTCGAGGGGACGCTGCCCGGCCCGCTGCTGCGCCAGGGCGACCTGCCCAAGCCGGCGCTGGTGGCCGCCTTCGCCCAGGACGAATCGGCCAGCCTGTTCGCCACCATGGGCTTCTGGCAGGGCATCGACGTGCCCGGCCGCACCCTGTCGGTCGTGGCCATCGACCGGCTGCCGTTCCCCCGGCCCGACGAGCCGCTGTGGCGGGCCCGACGGGACCGGGCCGGGGGCCGGGCCTTCTCCCTGGTCGACGTGCCCCGGGCGGCCACGCTCCTGGCCCAGGGCGCCGGCCGCCTGCTCCGCTCCTCGGCCGACCGGGGCGTGGTGGCCGTCCTCGACCCCCGCCTGGCCAGGGCCGCCTACCGCCGCGACCTGCTGGTGCCCATGCCGCCCCTCAAGCGCTCGATCGAACGCCAGGAGGTGGCCGACTTCCTGGCCTCGACCCTCGGGGCAGCACCCCTCGCTCCGGCAGACGGCGGTCAGGCCTCGGTCTCGTCCTCGTCATCGTCCTCGTCGTCCATCTCCTCGGCGTAGGTGCGCGAGGCGGCGTCGGCGACCTCGTGGGGGTAGCCGAGGCGGCGGAGGCGGGCGTACTCGCGCTCGAGGGCGCTGGTGGCGCCGCCGCTCAGGTCGCTCACGTGCTTCACGGCCGGCGCCAGCTCGTTCAGCAGCTTGAGGAGGTCGGGAAGCCCGTCGACCACCACCGCCTCGCCGGCCTCGCCCACGGTGACGATCACGGCGTAGCCGGCCGAGTCGCCAGTCTTGGCATACACCTCACCGGCGAAGCTGTCGCTGTCGAGGTCGCCGAGGCGCATGGCCGGGTCGGGCTCGTAGCCGTTGCTGCGCAGCTCCTCACGCCAGCCCCAGTCGTCGCTCGACTTCCAGTCGCTCGTGAGGTCGGCCCACGAGCCCTTCTCGTACTTCCACGCGATGGTGCCCACAGAGCCCGACCCTAATGGGCGCTTCCTCCGGCCATCCCCCAGCGACCGGGCAGCGACGCGGACCGGCTGCCACGATTGGTCGTGATGACCTCGCCGCTGCTGTTCGCCGACCGCCCGGATGACATCAACCGGGTCCGGGATGCCTTTCAGGTTGCGGGGTTCGACGCCGCCCGGGTGCAGGACGCGATCGGTCCGGAGGGCCTGAGCTTCATCGGCCAGGGTGAGCTCGCTCCGATCCTGCGACGCACGCAAGGGGGCTCGCCGCTCGAGACCCTCATCCGGCTGTTCCTCTGCGGGGTCCCCGTGCCGCGCTCGGACGCCGAGCGAGCCCTGGCGCCGCTCGAGGTGGGCGCGTGGGCAGCTGCGGAATTGGTCGCCGTCGACGGGGACGACGTCGTCGGGCTGCTGAAGCTGCACCCCCTCGCCCCCGCCGGCCGAACCTGGATCGTTCCCTACGACTCGACCCGGCGCACCGATCACCGGGCCGACTACGTCATCGGCATCGGCGGGGCGTCCCAGACGCTGGCGGGCATGACCGTCCGCCCTCGCGTCGCACGGTGCCTCGACATCGGCACCGGATCCGGCATCCAGGCCCTCCACGCCAGCACCCACTCAGGGCGCGTCGTCGGCACCGACCGCAACGCCCGAGCCGTCGCCTTCGCCTCCTTCACCATGGCGCTCAACTCGGTCGACAACGTCGAAGCCCGCCAGGGCGACCTGTTCGATCCCGTGGCCGACGAGCAGTTCGGGCTGATCGTGGCCAACCCGCCCTTCGTGATCTCACCGGCCGACAGCTACCAGTACCGCGACAGCGGGCTCCCCGGGGACGAGATCTGCCGACGGATCGTGGCGGCCGCGCCCTCCCATCTGGAGGAGGGTGGCTGGTGCCAGCTGCTGGCCAACTGGGCCCACCTGAAGGGCCGCGACTGGCGGGAGCGCCTGGCCGGCTGGTTCGACGGGAGCGGGTGCGACGTGTGGGTCATCCAACGCGACGTGCAGGACGTCGAGTCCTACGCCTCCACGTGGATCCGCCACGACGAGACCGACCCGGGCCGCGTGGGCGAGGCCTTCAACACCTGGATGGACCACTACGCCCGCAGCGGCACCGAGGCGGTCGGCTTCGGGATGATCACCATGCGACGCTCGGTCGGAACGACGCCCTGGCTGAGGGTGGAGGAGCTGACCCAGGACTTCAGCCTGCCGTGCGGCGACGCCATCGCCACAACCTTCGGTCGCCTGAGCTGGCTGGCGCAGGCGGGCGGTGACGACCGAGAGCTCCTCGCCACCACGCTAACCGTGCACCCCGACGTGCGCCTCGACGAGCACCGGAGGCCCGTGGACGGCCGCTGGGAGCTCGATGAGGCCACCCTGCGCCTCACCTCGGGGCTGCTCCACAGGGGCGCGACCGACCTGAACAGCGCCGGCCTGGTGGCGGCGTGCGACGGCACCGCTCCCCTCGGCGTGGTGGTGCACCGTCTGGCCGAGGCCGTCGACGCCCGTCCCGAGGCGATAACCCCGCTCGTGCTGCCGATCGTGCGACGTCTGATCGAGCAGGGCTTCCTGGCCCCGCCGGTTGGTCCGTGAGCGGGCCGGCTACTTCCCCTTGTTCGTGGCCAGGTCCCAGGAGGCGCTGACCGGCGCGCCGACCGAGCCGTCGGCGCCCTGAGTGCTGACGTCCATGGTCACCGTGGGGAAGCTCAACGAGACCTGATCGACCGGTACGCCGTCGTCGTCGCTGTCGCTGTCGGTCCCGCCGATCTGGTAGCTGCTGATCAGCACGTCCGACATGGTCACCTTGAGCCAGTGCATCTTCTGGCCGCCTTGGCGGACGGAGAGCGTGGCCTTGGCGAAGTGCTTCCCGGAGCAGCAGGCCAGCATGAGCTGCGGCGACTGGGTGGCGGTCCTGGTGACGAAGTGCAGGTCCTGGAACGACGCCTTGCCGCTTCCGATCCCGCCGCCCCTCACCGAGCCCGGGTTGCTGACCCCCCAGGAGAAGCTTTGGATGTCGATGCCACCCGAGGATCCCACGGCACGGCTCTCGCCCTTGATGCCCTCGATCTCCAGCAAGTAGTCAGATGCCATGTTGGTCGCTCTCCCCGTGCGGTCGCCTGGAACCCCTGTCGCGCAGCGTACCGTTCACCGCCTGATCGCGCCATGAAGTTTTCCTATCTGCGACAAAAATCTCAAATCGCCCTCTTGCAATCTCACGGAGAGGGGTTACCGTAGGTCCATGGTGGATGGTGCTCCGGGCCTCTCGAGACGACAGCTCCTGCTCTTCGGGGGCGCAGGTGCCGCCCTCCTCTACGCCGGACGGGCCACGCTGCTGCCCGTGGGCCCGGGTGGTCGCAGCGCCCCGCTCCCCGAGGACCGAGGCGTCGCCGCCCCAGACCTGCGAGGGCTCCCCTTCTCCGACGCCTTCGCCAACCCGGCGCTGCCCGGCTGGAACATCCGACGACCGGTGGCCATCCTGGGCACTACCCCGTTCGGCTTCGGCTACGCCGCCAACTCGGTGCTCGACCGGCCCGAGGCCCTGCAGGGCCGGGGCACGGTCATCGGTCTCGACGGGCCCCTGGGGGCCAGCACGGGGCCGGGGCTCATCGAGACCGCCGACACCTTTGCCTTCGAGCCCGGCTCCACCTACCGCCTCCGCTTCAGCGTGGCCGGCTCCCAGCAGCGCGCCGACCGCCTGCCCGCCTCCACGGTGGTGGCCAGCCTCCCCGGCCTCGGCGTCGAGAAGCGGGTCACCCGCCAGCCGGGCGACGGCTTCCTGGAGTTCGACCTGGACGTGCCCGTCGACGCCGTGGCGATGAGCACCATCGTCTTCAGCTCGGAGAACGCTCCCGGTCAGGCCGGCCTGCTGCTCGAGTCGGTGTCCCTCCGCCGGGTCGACGCCGACACCTAGCAGCCCGGCTGACCAGGCAGGTCAGTAGCCCAGGCGCTGCAGCGCCTGCGGGCGGTGCTGCCAGTCCTTGTCGACCTTGACGAAGAGCTCGAGGTAGACGCCGTCGGGCAGCTGGGCCCGAACGGCGGTACCCACCGCCTTCAAGATGTTGCCGCCCTTGCCGATGACGATGCCCTTCTGGCTGTCGCGCTCGACCAGGATCTCGCAGCGGATGCGGGGCCCGGTGTTCCCCGCTCTGTCGGGCCGCTCAGGCCACTCCCACTCGGTGACCCGGCACGCCACCGAGTGCGGCACCTCCTCCTTGGTCACGTGCAGCAGCTGCTCGCGCACCAGCTCGGCGATCCAGAACGCCTCGGGCACGTCGGTGACCATGTCGTCGGGGTAGAGCTGTGGTCCGGTAGGCATCCGTTCGATGATGGCGGCCAGCAGCTCGTCCACTCCCTCGCCGGTGGTGGCCGAGACGGGGTGGTAGGCGGCGAAGCCCATGTCGCCGGCCTTGCGCAGCTGGTGCATCACCTGCTCGGGCGAGGCCAGGTCGATCTTGTTCACGACGCAGATCGAGTCGCCCGGCACCAGGCCGGCCACGAAGCGGTCGCCCTTGCCCACCGGGGCGGTGGCATCGATGGTGAAGACGACCACGTCGACGCCCTTGGCCGCGTCGCCGGCCACGTCGTTGAGCCGCTCGCCGAGGAGGGTGCGCGGCTTGTGGATCCCCGGGGTGTCGACGAACACCACCTGCACGTCACGTCGGGTCAGGACGCCACGCACCTGGTTGCGCGTGGTCTGGGCCTTGTCGGAGACGATGCTCACCTTCTGGCCGAGGATCCGGTTGAGGAGGGTGGACTTGCCCACGTTGGGGCGGCCGACGAGGGTGGCGAATCCGCTGTGCACGAGACCCCTATGGTGCCATGGAGGTGGGTGCAGCGCGAGGGCCGGCGCCAGGAAGGCCGCTGGGCCCGGCGCCGCTACCCCATGACCCGCAGGACCAGGCTTCCGAGCCAGATGCAGCTGCCGACCACGAGCAGGCAGGTGCCGGCGACGAGCAGCGGCCCGGCTCCGGTCAGCCCGCCCAGGACCAGGCCGAGGAGGCCGGCCACCTGCAGGCCGCCCCACACCAGGGGCGGGGCGCCTCCTGCCGGCCGCGTCACCCCGCTCGCCACCGCCCTGGCCGGCGAGCACGACCGGCAGCCGCCCGACCGGCCCGGCACCACCTCGTGGCGGTCGCAGAAGAACCAGCCGCACGCCGCGCAGCTGCTCCCGCCGGGCCGCCCGCAGCCGACGTGGTGGCAGGGCAGGGGGAGGTGGGTGCCGTGGGCGGCGAAGTGGATGAGCGCCTCGGTGGCCTCCTCCGGCGAGGGGGTCAGCCCCGAGCGCCGGCTCGACCAGACCTCCAGGACCTCGGCGGCCACGTCGACCTCCAGGAGGTAGGCGTGGGTGGGCATGCTCGGCGCCCGCCCGTCGAGGGACTCCTCGCACAGCACCACCGCCGGTGAGCTGGACGACCAGGGGGTCTGGGCGAAGATCGTCGGGAAGACCCCGTGGCGGCCACGCCGCTCGACCGCATCCAGGGTCGCCACCACGTCGAGCAGCTTGGTCCTTTCGGGGAGGGCGGAGGCCACTCCTGCAGTCTGTCCGATCGGCTTCGTCCGCGCACGCGAACCCTTGAGACGGTCGGCTAACGGTTCAGGCCGACAGCCAGAGCCAAGGGGAGGGGACGGTCGTGCACGACCGCCAGGCGGCGGGTGGTGCGGGTGACGGCCACGTACAGGCTGGGCAGGCGCATCAGGGCGGGCTCGAGGACCACGACGGCGTCGAACTCCAGGCCCTTGGCCCCGTCGGCCGACAGGACCGCCACCGGCCGTTCGAGGGCGTCGGTGCCGGTGGCCGGCTCGGTCCCGAGGGTGGCGGCGGCCGCCGCCACCAGCCCGGGCGGGCACAACACGGCCACGGTCCCCGCGGCCAGGGCGGCCCGCTCCTCGGCCACCACCTCGGCGAGCACGGTCAGGCCGCCGGCCACGGCCCGGGGCCGGTCGGGCACCGAGCGCACGGCCTGGGGCGCCCGCCGCGACGGGTCGATGGCCCGCAGCACCGGCTCGGCCACCTTGAGAACCTCGGCCGGGGTGCGGTAGCCGATGGCCAGCTCCACCACGGTCGCCTCCTCGGGGGTGCGGCCCAGCCACCCGAGCACGTCGCCCCACGACCGGGCCGACCACGGCAGGCTGCCCTGAGCCAGGTCGCCGAGCAGGGTCAGCGACGAGCCCGAGACCCGCCGGGCCAGCACCCGCCACTGCATCGGGGTGATGTCCTGGGCCTCGTCGACCACGACGTGCCCGGCCACCCCGCTGGCGGGATCGCCCGTCGCGGCGTCGTCCGGGCCGTGACCACCGCCGTCGACCTCGGCCTGGGCCAGGAGCCGGGACCGCAGGGTGCGGCGCAGCTGCGGGTCGATCCCGCCTTCGATGTTGCCAAAGGCGTCGTCGGAGAGCACGGCGTCGACCAGCTGCTCGTCGCCCGGCCCGGGCGCGGACGGCGCCACCCGGCCGCGGCGGGGCGGGCGGCTGCCGAGGAGGTGGGCGGCCTCGTCGAGCAGGGCCACGTCGTGGACGGCCCACACCGGCCGGGCCGAACGGGACCGCCGTTCGGCGGCGGCGAGGAGGGAGGCGGCCTGGTCCGGGTCGAGCACACCGTCCCCAGCGGCCCGCAGCAGGGCGGGCGTGGCCAGCAGGTCGTCGAGGAACCGCTCGGGCGACAGCTCGGGCCACAGCCGCTCGAGGGCGGCGCGCACCGGCGGCTCGGCCAGCACCCGGCGACGAAAGGCCGGGTCGACCGGCACCCGGCCGGGGGTGCGGGCCGCGTCCTCTGACACCGTCGCCGCCTCGGCCGGCTCACCGACGGCGGCCAGCCGCTCCCGCTCCCGGCGCCGCTGGCGCTCGTCCCACAGCACCGCCGCCACCAGCCGCTCGACCAGCGGCCGAGCCTGGTTGTGGGGCAGCCCCCTAGCGCGGGCCTGCTGCACCACCCGCCGGCTGGCCCCGACGCTGAGGCGCAGGAAGCGGCGGCCGTCGGCCACCTCGACCGCCTGGCGCAGCGGGCGCTGGCGCTGGCGCACGGCCCGGGCCAGCACGGCGGCCATGCGGGCGTCGGCTTTGACCGCGGCCACGGCCTCGTCGTCGGTGGGCCCGACCGGACGGACGCCGGGCACCAGGTCGGCCGGCGTGGCCAGGCGCAACCCGGTCTCGCCGAGCGAGGGCACCACGTGCTCGACGTAGCGCAGGAACGTCGGGTTGGGCCCCACGAGCAGCACGCCCTGGCGGTCGAGGAGCAGGCGGTGGGTGTAGAGGAGATAGGCCACCCGGTGCAGGCCGATGGCGGTCTTTCCGGTGCCGGGGCCGCCCTGGACCACGAGCACCCCCGCCAGCGGGCTGCGGACGATGGCGTCCTGCTCGGCCTGGATGGTGGCCACGATGTCGGCCATGCGGCCGGTGCGGAAACGCTGCAGGGCATTGAGCAGCGCCGCCTCCCCGACCAGGACCAGGTCGCCCCGCTCGACGGCCTGCTCGGCGGCGCCGGCGTCGAGCAGCTCGTCGTCGAGGTCGAGGACCCGGCGCCCCCGCCCGCTGATGTGGCGGCGGCGCACCACCCCGAGGGGATCGCCGACGGTGGCCCGGTAGAACCGCTCGGCGAACGGAGCCCGCCAGTCGACCACGAGGGCGCCACCGTCGTCCTCGAGCACCCCGAGCCGGCCTATGTGCAGCGCCTCGCCGTCCCGGAGGTCGATCCGCCCGAAGCACAGCGGCTGCTCGCCCAGCTCGAGGCGGCGAAGCTGCTCCTCGCCCAGCGCCTCCTGGGCGTCGCGCTCGAAGCGCTGGAACAGCGCCCCGGACCGGTCGCCCGAGCGGGCCTCGCCCACCAGCGCCCGGGCCTCGGTGCGCAGCGCCTCGAGGCGGTCGTAGGCCCGGTCGAGGTGGGCCTGCTCCGCCGCGACCTCACCCGGGGCGGCGGCCGGCAGGGCGGCGACGGCACCGGCAAGCTCGGTGGACACGGCCCCAGGTTCGCGCCTGCGCCGCGATTCGACCATCCACCGCACGCGGCGTAGCCGGCCGTAGCGTCGTGCCATGTTGTCCGCTCTGCATGGCCGCTCGGGCCATGGACGGCCAGCCGACCAGCTGCTTGTGGGGCTCGACCCGTCCCAGCGGGCCGCCGTCACCGACCCCCGGCTTCCGCTCGCCATCGTGGCCGGCCCGGGGTCCGGCAAGACCCGGGTGCTCACCGCCCGGGTGGCCTGGAGGATAGCCACCGGCGACGCCGACCCGGCCCGCACGCTGGTCCTCACCTTCACCCGCCGGGCCGCCACCGAGCTGCGCGTCCGGCTGGGCCGCCTTGGGCTGAGCGGCCCGGGGTCACCCACGGTGTCCACCCTGCACGCCCTGGCCGCGTCGTCGCTGCAGCGGGCCTGGCGGGAGGCCGGCGAGCCGGCGCAGGCGATCGCCGCCTTCCCGCTGCGTCTGGTGGCCCCCCTGGTCGAAGCCCACCGGGGGCCGATACCGACGGCCCGCGTGGTGGCCGGCGAGCTGGCGTGGGCCAAGGCCCGGGCCGTCGGCCCCGACGCCTACCTGACCGCCGCCGCCCGGGCCGGCCGCCTGCCGGGCTTCGGCCCGAGCGCCCTGGAGGGCGTGGCCGAGCTCTACGCCGCCTACGAGGCGGCCAAGACCCGCCGCCGGCTCCTCGACATCGACGACCTGATCCCGACGCTCACGGCCCGCCTCGGCACCGACCCCCGCCTGGCCGGCCGCCTCCAGTGGCACCACCGCCACGTCTACGTCGACGAGTTCCAGGATCTCGGCCGGGCGTCGTTTCGGCTGGTGCGGTCGCTCGCCGGCCGGGGCCGCGACGGCGAACCTCCCGACCTCACCGTCGTCGGTGACGCCGACCAGGCCGTCTACGGCTTCGCCGGCAGTGACCCCCGGCTCCTGCTCCGGCTGGCCGAGGCGCTGCCCGGCACCGCCACCGTGCGCCTCACCCACGCCCACCGCTCCCCTCCCGCGGTGCTGGCCGCCGCCCGGGCCGTGCTGGCCGACGGGCCTATCCAGCCGGCCACCACCCTGGCCGACTGCACCCATCCCCCCACCGACCAGGCGGTGGTCGACGCCACCGCCCACGGATCCGAGGAGGACGAGGCGACGGCTGTGGCCTGGGCCCTGCGCTGCGCCCACGGCTCGGGGCGCCGGTGGTCCGACCTCGCCGTCCTGGCCCGCACGAACTCCCGTCTCGACGCCGTTGCCGCCGCCTGCGAGGCGGCCGGGGTCCCCACCCGCAGCCGGCGGTGCCTGCTCGACCGCTCAGAGGTGAAAGCGGCCCTCGACGCCCTGCTGCTGCGGCCCCCCTCGCTGCCGGCCACGACGTGCCGCGCCGTGCTGCGCCATCTGGCCGCCGAGGCGCTCGAGAACCCCGACCTGCTGCCCCCCGCCCGCATGGCCCTGCTGGCCCTGACGGGTCTGGCCGACGAGTACGCCACGGTGATCGGCGGCACCCTCGGCGGCTTCCTCGTCTGGCTCGACGCAACGGTCCGGGCGACCGGTGGCGACGCCGTCGAAGCCGGCAACGCCGTCGACCTTCTCACCTTCCACCGGGCCAAGGGCCTCGAGTGGGATGTGGTCCACATCATCGGGCTCGAACAGGGCCTGGTGCCCGTCCGCTCGGCCGGGCTGGCGCCCCGGGCCATCCCCCAGCTCGGCCGCATGGCGCTGCCCGCCGAGCCGCCGGCGCTGACCGAGGAACGCCGCCTCGCCTACGTGGCCCTCACCCGCGCCCGGGTCGCGGTGCGCTGCACCTGGGTGGGGACGCCGTCGCCGTGGTTGGCCCCGGCCCTCGAGGCGGCCGCCTCGGTGGCCGTGCGGCCCGTCGGCCCCCCGGCCCAGCTCGTCGCCGACCGGCGGGCGCTCGAGATGCCCACCGACCCGGTCCTCGACAGCCTCCGCCAGTGGCGCCACCACCGGGCCCTGGCCCTGCGGGTCCCGGCCTCCGCCATCATCGACGACCGGCTTCTCGAGCTCGTGGCCGAGCGGCGACCCACCACGCTGGCCGACCTGATGGCTGTCCCCGGGATCGGCACCAGCCGGGCCCGGGCCATCGGCCCGTCGCTCCTGGGCGCCATCTCCAACGTCGCCGCCTGAGGATCGCCGTGGCGGCCCCGGCCCTCACGGTGGTGGTCGTCCACCGTGACCAGCCCGCGGCGCTGGCGGCCACGGTGGCGTCGCTGCGGGAGGCGTGGTCGGGGCCGCTCCGGGTGGTCGTGGCCGACAACGCCTCGACCGCCCGTCCCGACCTCGACGGGGTCGAGGTGGTGGCCACCGGCGCCAACCTGGGCTTCGGCGCCGGCGCCAACGCCGGCCTGGTCCGGGCCCGGACCCCGTGGGTGGCGGTGTGCCCGCACGACGTCGAGGTGGGACGGGGAGCTCTCGACCGCATGGTGGCGGTGGCGTCGGCCCGTCCCCGCGCCGGCCTCGTCGGGGCCGATCTGGGGCTGGTGGAGGTTCCCGTCGTCGACCCCTACTTCGGGGGCATCACCTTGCCCGCCGTGCGGTCCGGTGACTGGGCCCCGGCCGGCTACCCCCACGGCACGCTGCTCGTGGCCCGACGGGCCTGCCTCGAGCAGGTGGGGCTGTTCGACGAGGCGTTCTTCGCCTACTGCGAGGAGGTCGACCTGGCCCTGCGGGCCCGGGCCCACGGGTGGCTCAGCGGCCAGGTGTGGGGGGCCATGGCCCGCAACACCGGCCTGGGCTCGCTCGAGGTGAGCCAGTACCTGAAGGCCCGCAACACCCTGCACCTGGTGCGACGATGGTTCGGTCGCTACCGGGCGGCGGTCCGCCTCGGCTTCGAGCTGCCCCCGGCCGTCGCCCAACGCCCGAGCCGCCTGGCTGTTCGTGACTTCCTGACCGGCCGATGGGGGCCGCCGCCCGCCGAGCTGTGCGATCCGCACAAGGGATCCCGGACATGAAAGAAGGGCCGGCGGCAGCCGACCCCTCTCTCATCTCGGCGGCACGTCGAAGGGCACCGGTCCGGCTTTGTGGGTGAGAGACCGTCCTCCTGGGCGAGCCAATCCTCGAGCCGGTCTGCGGCGGAGAATGGACGGCCATGCGGGCCTCGTCGTTGCTCGGTGTGCGGTGGCGTTCAGCGGTCGCCGTCTGCTGGCCTGGCCGGGGTGATCAAGCCCCACCAGGCCTCAGAAACCGGGCGGCCCGCGCTCCTCGCCGCTGTCTTCCCGAATCATGGGTTGCTCCCCCTTTCGTCGGTCGGCTCGAACATCGTTCCTTCGACGATGTTCTTCCTTCCGGGCCGATCCGTCAACCCCTGATCGCTGATTCGGGGGATATCGGCTCGCGGCTCTGACGATCGTCGCGAGACGACTCGGTCGCGGCATCGCCCGAACGGCGCAGGGGGCGCGAAGCGTCCACATCCGCTACGTTCCGACGCAGCGGCGGTCGCCGTCGGCCCCTACGGTGACGCCGCCAGCCCGGCCGGGCCTCGCCGCCCGGCCGGGCACCAAGGCGGGCCCGGCGCGGTGCGCTAGTGGGTGTCGGCCGGCACCAGCTCGGCGAGGGCGCGGATGCCGGTGAGGGCTTCACGGACCTCGGCGGCGGTGAAGAGGTGGCGCTCGACGGTGAGGGTGAGCCAGCGCTCCACCTCCGGCTGGGCCGGGGTGTCCTTCATCTCACCCCACACCTCGAACAGCAGGTCCTGCAGCTGGCCCGGACCGAAGGAGATCTCTCGCTCGGTGCGGGCGAGGAAGGCATCGAGTTGGGCGGTGGCGTCCATCGTCGGATCAGTCTACGACCGACGGGTCCCCAAACCACGCCAGCCCCGCCGAGGGGTGCCACCGCTAGCCTCCGTGAAGGTGCTGACCGACGTGCAGGTGGTGCCAGGGACGACGGCTGTGGCGCGCTTCGGTGAGGTCCTGGTGTGGTTCGAGGCGGGGCCGCACGGAGGCGGGTCGGTGCTCACCCAGTTGCTTCAGGCGACGCAGGGTGTGGCCTCGGGATCGGTGCCGGCGGGTCAGATGGGGGCACGGCTGGCTGCGGTGCTGAACGGCGGCGACGCCACCTCGGTGCCGGCGCTGGTGGCCGCGGCCCCCGAGGGTGAGGGGCTTCGGGTGGTGGTGCACGGGTGGGGAGCCGTAGCCGCCGACGGGGTCCACCTGCCCAACGGGTGGGCGGACGAGCACCTGGCGTCGCCGGGCGTCTGGTTCCTGGGCCGCAACACCGCGGTGGCCAGGGCTCCGGAGGCGCAGCCGACGCTCGGCCCGGACGACGGGGTGGTCCCGGGCGACGGCCTCAGGTTCGGCCTGACAGCGACGCCGCCGGCCCAGGCCCCCGGCCGGCTCGTGCTCGACGACGGGAGCACGGCCGTCCTGGCCCGCACCTGTGTGCTGGGGAGCGCGCCGCAGCTCAGCCCGACGGTCCAGAGCGGGGCCGCCACCCCCCTCACCGTCGGCGGTGCCGGCGTCGCCGCCGTCCACGCCGAGATCCACCTCGGGCCGGGCCAGGTGGGGGTGGTCGCCCTCGGGACGGCCGTGACGTACCTCCTCGAGGTCGGGGCCCAAAGCTGGGTGCCGCTGGCCGCAGGGGCGCTGACCCCGCTGGCGCCAGGCGCCCGCATCGCTCTGGGCCCGCGCACGATCTCCTACCAGCAGCCCTGACCACCCTCGGAGGTCGCCGGAGACCAGGGTCTATCCTGCCGGCATGCCTTCCCGCCCCCGCCTGACGACCGCTGAAGAGGTCAGCGCTCGAGCTGCTTCCGCCAACGCCTCCGATCGGCCCAAGGCGGAGCGCAGCGAGGAGGACCGCACCCGCCGCAAGGAGCGGGTCGAGAAGGCCAAGGACGCCCTGGCCCGCTCCATCGGCATGCGGGGCGACCACGTCATCGCCGGCCGGGCCGCCCTCAAGCTGTTCCTGCGCAACCTCAACGACGCCAAGCAGCCCAACGACGAGCAGTTCGAGGCCATCGTCGAGGCCCCGTTCAAGGCGCCGCCGAAGCCGAAGTCCTTCGGTGGCCAGGGCGGCGGCGGCGGCCGGCGCTAGCCACCGGTCGCCGGGTCCGGCTCAGCCGCCCGCGGCGTAGACCAGCCGTTCAGTGACGTGCAGGGCGTGGTCGCCCAGCCGCTCGTAGAAGCGGCCGACCAGCGCCATCTCGATCGCCGGGCCGAGCGGCAGGGCGCCTGCCTGGAGCCGCTCCCTCAAGAGGTCGTGCAGTTCGTCCATCTGGTCGTCGAGCAGCTCGAGGTCGCTCACCGCCCCCGGTGTGCGGTCGCACCAGGCGGCGTTGGCCACAGCCCACATCTTCTGGGCGACGGCACCCATCCGCTGCACGTGGTCGATGAGCTCGGGGTTGAGGGCGGCGCCGAGCCCGCCTGCGGCCCGAGCGGCGATGTGCTCGGCCAGATCCGCGCTGCGCTCCAGCTCGGGCGCCACCCGCATGACGGTGACCAGGTAGCGCAGGTCGCCGGCCACCGGTGACTCGCGGTGGAGGATGCGCACGATCGACGCCTCGAGCCGGTGGTCGAGGTCGTCGATGGCCGCATCCCCTTCGACCACCTCCCGACCCCGGGCCTCGTCGCCGCTGGTGAGGGCCAGGGTGGCCTCGGCCAGCGACGCCCGGAGCAGCTCGAACATTCGGCACACCTGGGACTCAACCACGTCCAGGTTCCGGTGGAACTGGCTGCGCACGCCCCCCGTGGTGGCCACTGCCGTCGGCTACCCGGTTCGGCGCCAGGCCAAGCAGGTCCTTCGACACCGGCTCGAGCCGCAGCCATTGGGCACGACTTCGGGTGCAGGGGCAGGATGGATGCGATGGACCTCGCTGCGGTGGCCGGCTCGACCCACGACGTCCTCGTGGTCGGCGGTGGCCCGGCCGGTTCAGCTGCGGCGTACTGGCTGGCCCGAGCCGGCCACGACGTGGTCGTCCTCGAGAAGAAGGCCTTCCCCCGCGACAAGACCTGCGGCGACGCCCTCACCCCGCGTGCGGTGCACCAGCTCGACGAGATGGGGCTCACCCCCGAGCTCGAGCGCTTCCACCGCTACGACGGGCTGCGAGCCACCGCCGGCACCCGCACGATGGAGCTGGCGTGGCCCGAGCACCCGGTGCTGCCCAGCCACGGCTTCGTGGTGCGGCGGCGGGACATCGACCAGGTGGTGGCGGACCACGCCGCCCACGCCGGCGCCACCGTGCTCGACGGGGTCGAGGCCACGGCCCCCCTGCTCGACCGGGGCCTGTGCCGGGGGGCGCACGTCAAGGACAAGGCCGGCGCCACCGCCGAGGTGCGGGCCCGCTACGTGGTGGTGGCCGACGGGTCGAACAGCCGCTTCGGCCGGGCCCTCGGCACCGCCCGAAACCGGGACATGGCCTACGGCCTGGCCATCCGGGGCTACTGGGAGAGCCCGCTGTCGAAGGAGCCGTGGATCGAGTCGGCCCTCGATGTGCGGGACCGCAACGACAACAGCCTCCCCGGCTACGGCTGGATCTTCCCGCTGGGCGACGGCACCGTGAACGTGGGGATCGGGCTCCTGTCGACTTTTCGGGACTTCAAGAACGTGAACACCACCCACCTGCTGGCTGAGTACGCCGCCACCGCGCCGGGGTGGTGGGAGCTTGGCCCCGAGCCGCTCGCCCCGCCGACCGGGGGCAAGCTGCCGATGGGCGGCTCGGTCGGCCCGAAGGCCGGGCCGACCTGGTTGGCCATCGGCGACGCCGCCGGCACGGTGAACCCCTTCAACGGCGAGGGCATCGACTACGCCTACGAGACCGGGCGCATGGCCGCCGGCGTGCTCAGCGAGGCGCTGACCACAGGTGACGGGATGGCGCTGGCCCGCTACCCCAAGCTGCTCGACGACGAGTACGGCCTGTACTTCAAGGTGGCCAACCTGTTCGCCCAGGTCATCGGCCGCCCGGCGCTCCTGCGCCGCCTCGTCTCGGTCGGGATGTGCAGCGAGACCCTGATGTCGTGGGTGCTGCGCATCATGGCCAACCTCCTGCGCCCCGACGAGCTGGGCCCCGCCGAGGCCGCCTACAAGCTGGCCGCCGCCGCCGTCCGCCTCGTGCCCGACCCCAAGCCGCCTGCACGCTCCTAGCCTGGGCCACCATGGACGACGAGCTGGAGCACGGCGACGAGCCGGAGCACGGCGAGGCCCCTGAAGGCAGCGTCACCCACGACCCGGTCACGCCCGACGCCCTGGTCGCCTTCATGACCGGCGACTGGGCGGCGCCGGCGCCCCAGGCCACCGGCCTGGCCCGCTTCGCCCCCTTCACCGTGGGCCGTCGTACGGCCTTGTCGGCCCGGTTCCCCGGCGAGTGGCTGGTGGTGCCCACAGGCGGACCGAAGGTGCGGGCCAACGACACCGACTTCCCGTTCCGCCCGGGCAGCGACCACTACTGGCTCACCGGCTCGTTCGAGCCCGACGGGGTGCTGGTGCTGGCCCCGACATCCCACGGCCACGACGCCACCCTGTTCGTCGCCCCCCGCATGGACCGGGCCACCAAGGCCTTCTTCACCGACCGCCGCCACGGCGAGCTGTGGGTGGGTCCCCGCCTGGGCCTGGAGGCCGAGGTCCTGCTCGGCGTGGCCTGCGCCCCCCTCGACGAGCTGGAGGCGGCCCTGAAGCGGGTTGAGGGGGCGCCGGTCCGGGTGCTGCGGGGCCACGACACCACGGTCGACGCCGCCCTCCCCCCGGTCGAGGTCGAGCTTGCCGACGATGAGATCCACCCCGATGCCGAGCTGGCCCAGGCCCTGTCCGAGCTGCGCCTGGTGAAGGACGACTACGAGGTCGAGCGGTTGCAGGAGGCCGTCGACGCCACCGCCCGGGGCTTCGACGACGCCATCCGCGAGCTGGCCACCGCCAAGCGCCGGCCCAACGGTGAGCGGTGGATCGAGGGGACGTTCTGGCGCCGGGCCCGCTCGGAGGGCAACGACGTGGGCTACGGGTCGATCGTGGCCTGCGGCCCGCACGCCTGCACCCTGCACTGGGTCGACAACTCGGGAGCGGTGCGCGACGGCGACCTGGCCCTGCTCGACATGGGCGTCGAGTCGACCGAGCTGTACACCGCAGACGTCACGAGGACGATCCCGGTCAGCGGCCGGTTCACCGACGTCCAGCGCGAGGTCTATGACGCCGTGCACCAGGCCCAGCTGGCCGCGCTGGTCGAGGTGAGGCCCGGCGCTGAGTTCCTGGCCCCCCACCGGGCGGCCATGGCCGTCCTGACGGAGTGGCTCGTGGCCCGGGGCATCCTCACCTGCTCGGTCGAGGAGGCACTCGACGAGGCCCACCAGTACCACCGGCGCTACACCCTCCACGGCACCAGCCACATGCTGGGCCTCGACGTGCACGACTGCGCCGCCGCCCGCAGCGAGGTCTACCGCCAGGGCACCCTCGCCGCCGGCGTGTGCCTCACCGTCGAGCCGGGCCTGTACTTCCAGCCCGACGACCTCACCGTCCCTGAGCGCTACCGGGGGGTCGGCGTGCGCATCGAGGACGACGTGCTCGTCACCCCGACCGGCCGCCGCAACCTGAGTGCCGCCCTGCCCGCCCAGGCCGACGAGGTCGAGGCCTGGATGGCCGATCTCCTCAGCTGATCGGGGCGCTCACCCGTCAGTTCAGGTCGGGGTCGGGCGGGAACCGGGCGAGGAGGGAGACCACGCCGGCCTGGCGCTCGACCACCCGGGTCCAGAGCCGCCCCGGCTCGGGGTCGAGCACGTCGCCGGCCAGGGCGTCGCAGACCACCCAGGCTCCCTCGTCCATCTCGTCCTCCAGCTGCAGCGCACCCCACCCGGCGTGGCCGGCGAAGACGCGGACCTGGCTGACGTCGGCCAGCTGGTCGGGGTGCTCGTTCAGGTCGACGGTGCCGATGTCGGCGAGCACCGGCGCCCAGCCGCTCGTGCGCACGGTCGAGGTCGACCGCCCGAGGCAGATGGCTGAGGACCGCTGCACGGGCCCGCCGACGAAGATCACCGCGGGCTCGGCGGCCCGTGCCTCCCAGGCCGGGAGCGGCTCGCCGACGGGCATCTCGGTGGCCCGGTTGAGGACCACCCCGAGGGCGCCCTCCTCGCCGTGCTCGATGAGCAGCACCACCGTGCGGTGGAAGCTGGGGTCGCTCAGCGCCGGGCTGGCCACCAGCAGCCGGCCCCGCAGGGAGCTCATGGGCCGAGGCTACCGAGCGCTACCGCCGGGTCTGCGCTCGTGGGAACCTGGGGGTGATGTCCCACCCTCGCCTGCGCTCCGCCGCCGTCCTCCTCGTCGCCCTCCTCGTCCTGGGCTCCTGCAGCAGCGAGGAGGCGGCCCCGCCGCCCCCGCCGGCCGGTCCACCGCTCAGCTACGCCGCGGTGGGGGCGTCCGAGACGGTCGGCACCGGGGCCGACAAGCCCGAGACCCAGGCGTGGCCCCGGGTTCTGGCGAACACGCTCGAGGGGCGGCGCCAGGTCACCTTCACCGGCCTCGGCTACGGCGGGGCCCTGGTGGCCGATGCTCTGGTGTCCTCGGTGCCCAAGGCCGAGCAGCTGGCGCCCGACCTCGTGACGGTCTGGCTGAACGTGAACAACATCGTCGCCCAGTTCGCCATCGGCATCGGGTCGCCGGCGACGTTCGAGCAGCAGCTCGGCGAGCTCGTCCGCCGCGTCCGCCTGGGAGGGGCCACGACGGTTCTGGTGGCCAACACCCCGGCCCTCGACCGCCTGCCCGCCTATCTCGCCTGCCTCGAGCCGGAAGGCAAGCGCTGCCTGCTGCCCGCCGCCCGCGCCCGGTTCCCCCAGCCCGACGCCCTCAACGCCCAGGTCGACGCCTACAACCAGGCCACCGCCCGTGTCGCCGAGCGGGAGGGGGCCGTGGTGGTCGATCTCCACGCCGCGTCGCTGAAGGCCCGGGCCGAGGGCCGCGAGGCCTCGCTGGTGAGCGGCGACGGCTTCCACCCCTCGACCGCCGGTCACGCCGCTATCGCCGCCACCTTCGACGAGGCGGCGAAGAAGGCCGGGATCTGATCCCAGCTCAGCGGCGGAGGCGGCGCCCGACCAGGGCGACCAGGGCGACGACGCCCGACGCCGCCGCCCCGACGCCCGCCCGCCAACGCCACGGGGACGGGCGGCGGTCCTCGACCAGGCGGGGCCGGGGCCCGCCCTCGATCGAGAGGGTGCGGCCCGGCGTGGCCGAGGTCTGATCCTCGGGATCGACCCACCACCAGGTGGCCGTGGCCCCGTCGCCGCGCACCTCCAGAATGACGAAGCCGTAGTGGTCGAGGTCGGCCCAGCGGGCCCCGTCGATGGCCCTGAGCATGGCGCGGGCCAGCACCGGGCCGACGCCCCGGGGCAGGAGGCGGCCGGCCGGGGTGGTGGCCGCCGGCGGGGTGACCAGCTCGACGGCGGTGGCCCGCCCGTCGTCGTCCCGCAGGCCCTCGACCGCCCACGACGAGTGGATGTCACCGGACAGGACCAGGTTGGCGCCGCCCCGGCCGGCCAGCGCCGCGGCCAGGGCGGCCCGCTCGACCGGGTAGCCGTCCCACTGGTCGGTGTTGCGGGCCAGCCCGTCCTTCACCGCGTACTTCTCGGGCATGGCCCCGTCGAGGGCGTCGGGCATGGCGAACTCGAGCTCGCTGATCACGGTGCCGCTCAGGAGCAGCAGCCACCGAGGCTTCGGGTCGGCGGCCTGCTCGAGGAGCCAGGCCCGCTGGGCCGGCCCCAGGATGGTGCGGTCGGGGTCGTCGACGTCGCCGTCGTCGGCTGTGCCGACCGGCTCGTCGCGGTGGGCCCGGGTCTCGGTGGCCACCAGGGCCACCAGGTCGCCGGCGTCAAGCCTCCGCCAAGGGGTGCAGGGGTCGGCCGGGTCGGCCAGCCGCTTGGGCAGGAACTCGTTGTGGGCCTGGACGGCGGCGGCCTTGCGGGCCGCCCAGGGGCCGTGCTGCTCGGGGTCGTGGGCCTTGGCCCCGTCGCGCCAGGCGTTGTCGGCCAGGTCGTGGTCGTCCCAGACCGAGATCATCGGGTGGGCGGCGTGGAGGGCCTGGAGGGCGGGGTCGCGCCGGTGGAGGGAGTGGCGGGCCCGGTAGTCGTCGAGGCTGACGATGGTGCGGTCGGGCTCGTTCGGACGCTTGTCGCCCTTGTCGTCCTCGTAGATGTAGTCGCCGAGGTGGACCACCAGGTCGACCTCGGCGGTGGCCAGCGCCCCGTAGACCCCGAACTCCTCCTGGGCGTAGCGGGCGCAGCACGTGGCCCCGACCCGCAGGCGGGTGGCGCCCTCGGCGGGGAGGGTGCGGGTGCGCCCCACCGTTGAGCGCTCGCCGTCGGCCTCGAACCGGTACCAGTAGGTGGTGGCCGGGCGCAGGCCCTCGACGTCGACGGCCACGGTCCCGCCGTCGGCCGCAGTCGCCTCGCCCTCGGCCACCACCTGGCCCAGCCCTTCGTCGGCGGCCACCGCCCAGCGCAAGGGTCCCCCGCCGTCGAGAAGGGTCCAGATCAACACGCGGTCCTGGCCGGGATCGAACGAGGCGACGCCATGACGGAACCGCTCGGCCATGCGGCCGACGGTACCTCCCGGCCCCCGGGCCCCCCGCCGGCCGTGCTGGGACCCGGTCACGGCGCTGGTAAGGATGGGCGATGACCCCGAGCTGGCAGGTGGGCTGCGACCTGTCCTTCTCGGTGGAGGAGACCGCCGTCGTCACCCTGCAGGTGGCGGTTGCCGCCGCGGCCGGCCGCACCGTCGACGACCGCCTCTCCATCACCGTCGACGGCCGGCCCCTCGACTTCGTACGGGTGCTCGCCGGCCCCCACGGAGGCTGGCTGCACCACCTCGAGGCCCCGCCGGGCCAGCTCGACATCGCCTACCGGGCCACAGTGCTGGGACCGGCCGCCCCCACGGCGCTCGGGGGCGGTGCCGACTCCGCCAGCGACGACTACGACCGGATCGTCGCCCTACGACCCAGCCGCTACTGCCCCTCGGACGCCCTCCTCGGCTTCGCGGCCGGTGAGCTGGGCGGTCGGGACCCCGACGCCGACCTGCTCCGCGACGTGGTCGCCTGGATAGGGAACCGGGTGGTCTACGTCCCCGGTTCGAGCGGGCCGCTCGACTCGGCCGTCGACACCCTCCTGTCCGGCCAGGGCGTGTGCCGTGACTTCGCCCACCTCGCCGTCGGCCTGGCCCGGGCGCTCGGCATCCCCACCCGGCTGGTGGCCGCCTACGCCCCGGGCCTGTCCCCCATGGACTTCCACGCCGTGGTCGAGGCTCACGTCGAGGGGGCCTGGCAGGTGGTCGACCCGACCCACCTCGCCCCCCGGGCCTCGCTCCTGCGCATCGCCACGGGGCGCGATGCGGCCGACACCGCCTTCGCCGACGTGGTGCAGGGCGTGGCGACGCTCGACCGGATGGAGGTGCGGGCGGTGCTCGACGGGGTGCTGCCGCAGGACGAGTGGGACGAGCTGGTGCCCCTCCCGTAGTGCCTAGACCCGTAGTGCCTAGACCGGGGCGGGCTCGGGCATGGCCGGCTCGCCGGGAACGGGCGGCCGCACCGGGGTCGGGAACGGGTCGTCGATTCCGGGCGGGTTGACCGGCGGCGGGGGCTGGGGCAGGTCCGGGACGGGCTCGAGCGGCGGGTACGGGTCGCCTGTGCCCGGGACCTGGTTGGGGGGGAGCGCGGTGCTGGTGGGAACGGTCATTCGGCCTCCTGAGGTCGGCGTCACCAGTGACCTACCCCCCTCGGACCGGGGGGATGCGCGGTGATAGCCGCTCCGCCGTGCTTGCCTGGACGGTCGCACCACGGACGTCGCACCGCCGCGAGCCGTGGAGAAGGAGTGTCTCAGCGTGAACAAGAACGAGCTCGTCGCAGCCGTCGCCGACAAAGCGGGCGTGGAGCCCCTCACCGCAGGATCGGTCCTGACTGCCTTCCAAGACGTGGTGACCGCCACCGTCACCGCCGGTGATCCCGTCGCCATGCCAGGCTTCCTCGCCTTCGAGCGGGTCGACAAGGAGGCCACCACCGGCCGCAACCCCTCGACCGGGGCCGAGATCGAGATCAGCGCCCGCAGCGTCCCCAAGGTCAAGATCGGTGCCGCCTTCAAGAAGGCCGTCAACGGCGGCTGAGCCGCCCCGGCCCTCGGCCTCGCTCCGACGGGGCGAGGCCGGGCCTACTCGGTGATCTCGCGCTCGGTCAGCGGCAGCTGCCGGACCGGTCCGTCGCGATCCGCGGCCTGGGTCCGTTCGGTGCGCTCCTGCAGCAGGCCGACCACCAGGTCGCGCATGGAGAAGACGCCGACCAGATCCTCCTGGTCATCGACCACCACCAGGTGGCGGAAGCCCTTCTCCCGCATGAGCCGCGCTGCCTCGGTCACCGACAGGTCGGCCGGCGCCTTGGTCAGCTTGCGGTTGACGAACTGGCCGACCGTCACCTCCTCGGCGTTGAGGCCCTGGGCGATGGCCCGCAGGGCGTCGCGGTCGGTGATGACCCCCGTCGGCTTGCCTTCGGTCAGTACCACCGCCGAGCCGACCCCCCGCTCCATCATCCACACGCAGGCGTCGAGCAGGCTGTCCCGCTTCTCGACCGTGAGGACCGCTCGCGTGATCAACGAGGCGATTTCCATTGGCTTCCTCCCCCAAGGTGCCGTTCGGTGGAATCCGATGGCTTGAACCTAACCGGAATCGACGAACGGGTTTGTCTTGTCAGGCCCGGCGTGAATGCCGCGCCCCAATTGCAATTATAGGATGCAACATTAGGCAGGGTAGCATGACGCTCTATGACGCTCGTGCACCGTGTGCTGTACCCGAGGCCGATCCTGTCCCTGGCCGAGTACCTCACGCGGCGTGGCGGGGAGGGGCTGGCAGCGGCCCGCCAGATGGAGCCCGACGCCATCATCGAGCGGGTCCTGGCCGCTGGGCTCCGGGGTCGGGGCGGAGCCGGCTTCCCCACCGGCATCAAGTGGAAGACCGTCGCCGGGAACCGCACCTCGGTTGCCCCCTCGACGGTGGTCGTGAACGCCGCCGAGGGCGAGCCGGGCACCCTGAAGGACCGGACCATCTTGCGCCGCAACCCCTACCTGGTCCTCGAGGGCGCCCTCATCGCCGCCCGGGCCGTCGGCGCCGACCTGGTCATCGTCGGGCTGAAGGAGACCTTCGCCGGTGAGGTCGATCGCGTGCGGGAAGCGGTCGAGGAGGCCGAGGACAGCGGTTGGAACGAGGACGTCGGGATCCAGGTGTTCGAGGGGCCCGACGAGTACCTCTACGGCGAGGAGAGCGCCCTGCTCGAGACCATCGACGGGGGCTGGCCCTTCCCGCGGGTGTCGCCCACCTTCCGGCGAGGCGTGCGGGCCGGCGGCGACGTGAACGTGGCCGAGGGCCCGGCACTGGTCAACAACACCGAGAGCCTGGCCAACGTGGCCCGCATCATCGCTCGCGGCCCCGAGTGGTTCCGCAGCCTCGGCACCGCCGAGTCCCCCGGCACCGTGGTCTGCACCATCACCGGCGACACCCGTCAGCACGGCGTCGGCGAGGTGCAGATGGGCACCCTGCTCTCGGAGGTCATCGAGGACATCGGCGGTGGGCCCAAGGAGGGCCGCACCATCAAGGCCGTGCTGGCCGGGGTGGCCAACGGCATCATCACCGGCGACCAGCTCGACACCCCCGTCACCTACGAGGCGCTGCGGGCCATCGGCAGCGGCGTGGGGTCCGGCGGATTCATCGTCTTCGACGACACAGCCGACATGGCCGCGGTCGCCGCTGGCGTGGCCCGGTTCCTGGCCGTCGAGTCGTGCGGGCAGTGCGAGCCGTGCAAGATCGACGGCCTCACCCTCACCAAGTCGCTCACCATGCTCGCCGGCTCCGAGGCCAAGGAGCACGACATGGGCGTGATCCGCCACCGCCTCACCACCGTCGCCGACCGGTCCCGCTGCTTCCTGGCCAGTCAGCAGCAGGTCGTCCTCGAGAGCATCCTCACCCACTTCCCCGACGAGGTGGCCGATCACCTGAGCGGCGCCCGCGAGCCCACCGAGCCGACGCTCATCGCCGAGCTGCTCGACATCCGTGGCGGCGTGGCCATCCTCGACGAGCGCCACCGCGACAAGCAACCCGACTGGTCCTACAACAAGGGCGACTCCGGCTCGGCGCCCGTCGACTTCCGCAGGGGCTCGGCCCCGCCCTGGCGGATCTAGGCCTCCTGGCGATCTAG